>JAKOYE010000224.1 GCA_029780675.1 Actinomycetes bacterium | reverse complement strand
TCCACTCCGCCATCAGGGCGTCGCGGTGGGACTGCAGTGCGGCCTCCAAGATCGCGGACTCGGCGTGGGGCAGGGTGATCCGCCAGAAATCGAACCCGCTGTTGTCGCTGGTTTTGCTGATCCCCGCCTGCGGGCCCGGCCGCGGGTCGGGGTCGGGGCGCGGTTCCAAGCTGACTGCGGTGCGCAGTTGGCTGACCGTGGCCACCGCCGCAAGTTGCGCGTAGTGCTCATCGGACCCGTCGGAGGCTCGGGAGGCGATCACCGACACCTGATCCAGCGACAACCGGCCCTCCCGCAGACCGTCCACACAGCGGGGAAACTCTTCTGCCCGGTGGGCCACCGCGGCAACCGACTTCGCGTTCGCCGAGGAACACCCCGTCTTCCACGCCACCAGTGCCGCGATCGACCGCGCCCCCGTCGCACCCCACAACCCGTCACGATCGATCTCAGCGACGATATCCACGATCCGCCCATCGATCGCGTTGCGCTGCCCGGTCAACTCCGCCAACTCCTCGAACAGCGTCTCAAGACGCTCGGCGGGACTGGCCTCCACCGACTCCAGAGCCGCCGTCGCTGACATAACCCGATCGTCGCATCCGCCACCGACAGATTTCGGCGGCCGCACATCCACGCCAACACAAACACAAAGGTCACGACCTCGTTCGAGGTCGTGACCCGAGTGCTTGCGATCCGCCGAACCGCTCGCGTGGGCGAAGGGGGACTTGAACCCCCACGTCCCGAAGGACACTGGCACCTGAAGCCAGCGCGTCTGCCATTCCGCCACTCGCCCGAGTGAACCCGAGGAGCTTATCACGCGACGCGCCCACGACGGCAAACCTGAATGCACCGCACAACGGCTGCGGCCAAACCTTGGCTGAACTGCGGCTATGCGCATCTCGGCGCTTGTCGTGCGGCGCGGTTCCCCAGGACTGCCGATACCATGAGGGGCGAAAAGTGGAGGCGATCCAAGGGCGGGCCGATGACCAACCAGAAGCGTCTGGTTCAGCGCATCGAACGCATGCTCGAGGACGGCGCCGGTGACGTTTTCGCCCGGGTCTTCGGCGGTTCGGTGGTCCCCGAGGAGGTCGAGGCGTTGTTGCGCCGGGAAGCCTCCGACGGCATGCGACCGTTGGCGGGCGACCGGCTCCTCACTCCCAACGAGTACATCATCACCCTCGGCGGGTCGGACTTCGTCGCGCTACAAGCCGATTCCGGTCTCACCACCCGGACTTTTGCGCGCCACCTGTCCGAATACATTCGGGATCAGGGCTGGCAAACGTATGGTGATGTGGTCGTTCGACTGGAGCAGTCACCGAACCTGCGCACCGGCCAGTACCGGGCCCGCGCGCTGGTCAACCCCGACGCCCGGCCGGACGCAGCGCCTGAAGCCGACCCCCGGGCGTCTGCGCCCCCAGCCAAACCAGGACAATCGACAGATGCGCACCCCGCAGAATCAGGAGCACCAGCGATGAGCGACAACCCCGGCTACCGCGGCGACCAGGGCCAGGGCCGTCCCGGCGACGAGTACTACGACGATCAGTACGGCCGCCCGCACGAGGATCAGCGTCCCGCCGCTCCCGATCAGCAGCGCGGTTACCCCCCGAACTACGACCAGGGTCATCCTCCTCGTCCCAGCTATCCCGACCAGGGATACAACCCGGGGCAGGGCGGCCAGAGCTACGAGCAGCGTCCGCCCGGACCCGGCTACGGCGCGCCCGGTGGCGCACCGGGTTACGACCAGCATTACCGCCCGCCGGCTCAGCCCTACCCCGGGCCGCCGCCCTACGGACCGCCCCCGGGTGCCGGATATCCACCCCCGCCGCCGGCTTCCGACTATGACTACGGACGGCCGCGGCACGACGAGCCCGGTCGCGGGCGCCACGAGCCCCGTCCCGCCTATCCCGACCAGCAGCAGGGCTACGGCAGCGGGTTCAATCGTCCGGAGTACGGCCAGCAGCCCGGCCAGCAGGAGTACGGCCGGCAACCCGAATACGGTCGTTACGACCAGGGCGGCTACCCGCCCGCGGCACCGGCAGGGGAGTACGACTACGCCCCGCCGGCCGGGCAGCAGGCCGATTACGGCGGATATCCGCCCGCGGCATCGGCGGGCACCGCGACCCTGCAACTCGACGACGGCAGCGGCCGTACGTACCAGCTGCGTGAGGGCGCCAATGTGATCGGCCGCGGCCAGGACGCCCAGTTCCGGCTTCCCGACACCGGAGTCTCGCGTCGTCATCTGGAGATCCGGTGGGATGGCAACGTTGCGCTGCTGTCCGACCTGAACTCGACCAACGGCACCACGGTGAACAACGCCCCGGTGCAGGAGTGGCAGCTCGCCGACGGTGACGTCATCCGGGTCGGCCACTCCGAGATCATCGTCCACCTGCGCTGACGGCACGGCACTGAGCGCGGGGGCGGGGCTGTGCAGCTTCAGCCACGAGGCTCGGTGCACCCAAGTATCCTGTGACGTTGCCGAAGTCGGCTCCGGTTCCAGCCGCCACGACACCGGCTGGCACTACAGCACCGAAGACGGAGGGCGCCACATGCAGGGACTAGTGCTGCAACTGACGCGTGCCGGTTTCCTGCTGCTGCTGTGGGTGTTCATCTGGTCGGTGCTGCGAGTTCTCCGCAACGACATCTACGCACCCACCGGTGCGGTGATGGTCCGCCGCGGACTGCCGTTGCGGGGCGCCCGCTCTCCGGCCCGTCAGCACCGCACCGCACCGCGCCATCTGGTGGTCACCGAGGGCGCGCTGGCGGGCACCAGGATCACCCTGGGATCCCAACCGGTGCTGATCGGCCGGGCCGACGACTCGACTCTGGTGCTCACCGATGATTACGCGTCGACTCGGCACGCCCGCCTGTCCCAACGCGGATCGGATTGGTTCGTCGAGGACCTCGGTTCGACCAACGGGACTTATCTGGACCGCTCGAAGGTGACGACGGCGGTGCGGGTCCCGATCGGCACCCCCGTGCACATCGGCAAGACTGTGATCGAGCTACGCCCGTGACTCTCGCCCTGCGCTACGCCGCCCGCAGCGACCGCGGCCTTGTCCGCGCGAATAACGAGGACTCCGTGTACGCGGGCGCCCGACTGCTCGCCCTCGCCGACGGCATGGGCGGCCACGCCGCCGGAGAGGTGGCATCCCAGCTGGTGATCGCCGCGCTGGCGTCCCTGGACGACGACGAGCCGGGCGGTGACCTGCTCAGCAAGCTGGAGAAGGCCGTCCACCGGGGCAACTCGGCGATCGCCCAGGAGGTCGAGGAGAACCCCGACCTCGAGGGCATGGGCACCACCCTGACCGCGATCCTGTTCGCCGGCGACAGGCTGGGCCTGGTGCACATTGGTGACTCCCGCGGCTACCTCCTGCGGGATGGCGAGCTGACTCAGATCACCAAGGACGACACCTTCGTCCAGACACTGGTCGACGAGGGCCGGATCACCGCCGAGGAGGCGCACAGCCACCCGCAACGGTCGCTGATCATGCGTGCGCTGACCGGCCACGAGGTGGAGCCCACCCTGATCATGCGGGAGGCGCGGGTCGGCGACCGGTACCTGCTCTGCTCGGACGGGCTCTCCGATCCGGTCAGCCAGGAGACGATTCACGAGGCGCTCAAGATCGACGACGTGGGCGCCAGCGCGGACCGGCTGATCGAACTCGCGTTGCGCGGCGGCGGTCCGGACAACGTCACCGTGGTGGTGGCCGACGTGGTGGAACACGACTACGCCGGTCAAACCCAGCCGATCCTGGCCGGCGCGGTCTCCGGCAACGACGATGAACTCGCCCCTCCCAACACCGCAGCCGGGCGCGCCTCGGCGATCAATCGGCGTCCCGTGGCCGCCAAGAAGGTCGTACCCGAGCCCGAACCTCCGGTGCCCCGAGTCTCACGGCGCCGGGTGGCGATCATCGCGATCCTGGTGACTCTCGTGGTTCTCGCCGGGATCGGGTTGGGCTACAAGATCATTCGCGGTTACTACTACGTCGGGGCGAACGAGAACACCGTCGCCATCATGCGTGGTATCCCCGGGTCCTTTCTGGGGATCCGCCTTCAGGAGCCTTACCAGCTCGGCTGTCTCAATGACCGCAACGAGCTTTCCCAGATCAGCTTCGGGCAGGCCGCCACCGAGCTGAACTGCACCCTGATGAGCCTGGAGGATTTGCGCCCCTCGGAGCGCGCCCAGGTGTCGGCCGGCCTCCCGGCGAGCAGTCTTGAGGGCGCCATCGGCCAGTTGCGTGAGCTGGCCCGCAGCTCGCTGCTGCCGGTCTGTGCACCTCCGGCCCCGGTTCGGCCCGTCGGTCCCTCCCCGGCACCCCGTAGCGGCCCTTCCGTCCCATCGGCTCCGACCACCTCACCGTCGCCGGCCTCGTCGGCCTCCGCTGCGCCTTCTGGAACTTCCTCGACCCCATCCTCACCGGTCCCGTCGGGCTCACCGGTCAGATCCACCTCGCCGACGCCAGCCCCGACGCCAACTCCGACGACCCAGCCGACGATCGCCCTCCCCGCCCCGGAGCAGAAGCCCGGTACCGACTGCCGGAGAGCGGCGTGACGGCGCGCGCGAAGACCAAAGGCGAGCGTCCCACCACAACAGCTCCCCAACCAGCCGTCACCCTGGCGCCGGCGATGCCCACCCGCCGGAACTCCGAACTGGCCCTGGTGTGCTTCGCGACGCTGATCACCGGGGTGGCACGGCTGATCGTGGAGGCCAATCAGGAGCAGGGACTGACCTGGGACCTGCTGGCCTACACGCTGGGCTTCCTGACCCTGTTCGTCGGCGCCCACCTGGTGATCCGGCGGTTCGCACCGTACGCCGACCCGTTGCTGCTGCCCGTGGTCGCGCTGCTCAACGGGCTGGGCCTGGTCCTGATCCACCGACTGGACCTGGTCGCCGGGGACTCCGACGGCCCGGGCGCCGGGCAGCAGATGCTGTGGACCCTGGCCGCCGTCATCGGCTTCTGCCTGGTTGTGGTGTTCCTTGAGGACCATCGACTGCTCGCCCGCTACGACTACATCTGTGGGGCGACCGGACTGGTTCTGTTGGCCATCCCGGCTCTACTGCCGACAAGCCTCTCAGAGACCAACGGGGCCAAGATCTGGATCCGGTTGCCCGGCTTCAGTATTCAGCCGGCTGAGTTCTCCAAGATCCTGCTGCTGGTCTTCTTCGCCGGTGTGTTGGTGGCCAAACGCAATCTGTTCGCCAGCGCCGGCAAGCACGTCCTGGGTATGGACCTGCCCCGCCCCCGTGACCTGGCACCGCTGTTGGCGGCCTGGATCATCTCGATCGGCGTGATGGTGTTCGAGAAGGATCTGGGCACGTCGTTGCTGCTGTACGCGTCGTTCCTGGTCATGGTGTACATCGCGACCGAGCGTTTCAGCTGGGTGGCGATCGGTCTGACCTTGTTCGGGGCGGGCAGCCTGGTGGCGTATCACCTGTTCGCCCATGTTCGCGGCCGTGTGCAGAACTGGCTCGATCCGTTCGCGGACCCCGAGGGCGCCGGCTACCAGATGGTGCAGTCCAAGTTCAGCTTCGCGACCGGGGGGGTGTTCGGGACCGGCCTGGGCAACGGCCAGCCGGGCACCGTCCCGGCCGCCTCGACCGACTTCATCATCGCCGTCGTGGGCGAGGAACTCGGCCTGGCGGGCCTGGCCGGCGTGCTGCTGCTCTACACGATCGTCATCATGCGGGGTCTGCGGACGGCGATCGCGGTCCGGGATAGCTTCGGCAAGCTGCTGGCCGCCGGTCTGGCCTCGACCCTGGCGATCCAGCTTTTCATCGTCGTCGGCGGGGTCACCGGGCTGATTCCACTGACCGGCCTGACGACTCCGTGGATGTCCTACGGTGGTTCGTCCCTGGTCGCCAACTACCTCCTTCTGGCAATCCTGATCCGGATCAGCCACGCCGCCCGACGGCCACTGCGGGCCAGCACGCCGATCGCCGCCGCCCGCACCGAGGTGATCGGCAGGACATGAACACCTCACTACGCCGAATCTCGATCATGGTCATGGCACTGGTGGTGCTGCTGTTGATCAACGCCACCATCACCCAGGTCCTGCGGGCCGACAGCCTGCGAGCCGACCCGCGTAACCAGCGAGTGTTGCTTGACGAGTACTCCCGCCAGCGCGGGCAGATCACCGCCAGCGGCCAACTACTGGCCAATTCGGTGGCGACCAACGGGCGCTACCGCTACCTGCGGGTATACCCCGAACCGTTCGCCTACGCCCCGGTGACGGGGTTCTACTCGCTGCGGTTCTCCAGCACGGGCCTGGAACGGGCCGAGGATCCGGTACTCAACGGCTCCGATGAGCGTCTGTTCGCCCGGCGACTGGCCGACTTCTTCACCGGCCGGGATCCCCGCGGCGGCAATGTCGGCACCACCCTGTCACCGCGCGTGCAGCAGGCCGCATGGCAGGCGATGCAGCAGGGTTGCGACGGACCCTGCAAGGGTTCGGTGGTCGCATTGGAGCCGTCCACCGGGAAGATCCTGGCGATGGTGTCCGCCCCCTCCTATGACCCCAATCTGCTGTCCAGTCACGACAGCAGTGTCCAGGGGGAGGCCTGGCAGCAGCTGCGCGACGACCCGAACGCGCCGCTGACCAACCGTGCGGTGGCCGAACGATACCCACCGGGGTCGACGTTCAAGGTGGTCACCACCGCCGCGGCACTGCAGGCCGGAATCCCCGAGAGCGAACGGTTGACGTCGGCGCCCCGGATTCCGCTGCCCAATTCCACGGCGACTCTCGAGAACTACGGCGGAGCACCCTGCGGCAGCGAACCCACCGCATCGTTGCGGGAGGCCTTCGAGCGATCCTGCAACACCGCATTCGTCCAGTTGGGCATCCGTCTCGGTGGCGATGCCCTGCGCAGCACCGCCGAAGCCTTCGGGTTCGACACCCAGCCCGCGCCGATACCGCTGGACGTGGCCGAGTCCACGGTCGGGGCTCTGGGCGACGCGGCGGCCGTCGGGATGTCCAGCATGGGGCAGAAGGATGTCGCCGTCACGCCGCTACAGAATGCGATGGTGGCCGCGGCGATCGCCAACTCCGGAGTGGTCATGCAGCCCTATTTGGTGGACCGACTGGAAGGTCCCGACCTTTCCGACATCAGCACTACCGCGCCGCAGCAACAACGGCGCGCGATCTCCGCCCAGGTCGCGGCTAAGCTAACTGATTTGATGATCGGCGCTGAGAAGTTAACCCAGCAGAGGGGGGCAATTCCCGGGGTGCAGATCGCCTCCAAGACCGGGACGGCCGAGCACGGCACCGATCCGCGCAACACCCCGCCGCACGCCTGGTACATCGCCTTCGCTCCGGCCCAGAGTCCGAAGGTGGCGGTCGCGGTGCTGGTGGAGAACGGCGGCGACCGACTCTCCGCCACCGGTGGGGCACTGGCGGCGCCGATCGGCCGGGCCACCATCGCGGCTGCGCTGCAGGGGGTTTCATGAGCTCCCGCAGCCGAGCGAAGCGAGGCAAGAAATGAGCTCCCGCAGCCGAGCGAAGCGAGGCAAGCAATGAGCCCCCGCAGCCGAGCGAAGCGAGGCAAGCAATGAGCCCCCGCGTAGGAGTCACGCTGTCCGGTCGGTACCGCCTGCAGCGGCTCATCGCCACCGGCGGAATGGGCCAGGTATGGGAAGCCGTCGACAGCCGACTGGGCCGCCGGGTCGCGGTCAAGGTTCTCAAGCAGGAGTTCTCCTCCGACCCCGAGTTCGTCGAACGATTCCGTGCCGAGGCACGTACCGTCGCGATGCTCAACCACCCGGGCATCGCGGCCGTCCACGATTACGGCGAAACCGATATGGACGGTGAGGGCCGCACCGCCTATCTCGTAATGGAACTGGTCAACGGTGAACCGCTGAACTCGGTCATCAAACGCACCGGGCGGCTGTCGCTGCGACACGCCCTGGACATGCTGGAGCAGACCGGCCGTGCGCTGCAGGTCGCGCACACCGCCGGTCTCGTACACCGCGATGTCAAACCCGGCAACATCCTGATCACCCCGACCGGTCAGGTGAAGCTGACCGACTTCGGCATCGCCAAGGCCGTCGACGCCGCTCCGGTCACTCAGACCGGAATGGTGATGGGTACCGCCCAGTACATCGCCCCCGAACAGGCCCTCGGCCAGGATGCCATCGCCGCGAGCGATGTCTACTCCCTGGGAGTTGTTGGCTACGAAGCGCTTTCGGGCAAGCGCCCGTTCACCGGTGACGGCGCGCTCACCGTCGCGATGAAGCACATCAAGGAGACTCCCGCCCCGCTGCCGGCCGACCTGCCGCCCAACGTCCGGGAACTGATCGACATCACCCTGGTGAAGAACCCCGCCATGCGGTATCGCAACGGGGGACAGTTCGCCGACGCGGTCGCCGCGGTGCGGGCCGGTCGCAGGCCACCGCGGCCCAACTCGGCTCCGACGATCAAGGCGAGCCCGGCCGCGATCCCGGGTGCCAAGCGTGCGCTGCCCGAGCCCCGGCCGGTCACCACGCCCCGTCAGCGGACCGCGGCGCACCGTCCCCAGGCGCCGGTCCGGCGCTCTTTCACCTCGGGCCAGCGTGCACTGCTGTGGGCGGCCGGGGTACTGGGCACGTTGGCGATCATCAGCGCGATTCTGATCGTGCTGGCCGACCGGGAGCGACGGAATATCCCGCCGGTCGAACAGACCATCACCGATACCGTCGTCCCCGCTCCGACACCGGCACCGATTGCGCCGTCCGGTTGGACCGGCGGTTACGACGACGTCATCATGTGGCTGACGGCGGTGTCCAGTCCCTACGACGGCGGGACGCCGCGATGACCACACCGCACCAGCTTTCCGACCGCTACGAACTGGGGGAGATCCTCGGTTTCGGCGGCATGTCCGAGGTTCACCTCGCCCGTGATCTGCGCCTGCACCGGGATGTGGCGATCAAGGTGCTGCGCGCCGACCTCGCGCGCGACCCCAGCTTCTATCTGCGCTTCCGGCGCGAGGCGCAGAACGCGGCGGCGCTCAACCACCCGGCCATCGTGGCGGTATACGACACCGGGGAAGCCGAGACCGCCACCGGTCCATTGCCGTACATCGTCATGGAGTACGTCGACGGAGTGACCCTTCGCGACATCATCCATCACGACGGTCCGATGCCACCGCGGCGTGCCATCGAGGTCATCGCCGACGCATGCCAGGCGCTCAATTTCAGCCACCAGCACGGCATCATCCACCGCGACGTCAAACCCGCCAACATCATGATCTCCAAGACCGGCGCGGTGAAGGTGATGGATTTCGGCATCGCGCGGGCGATCGCCGACACCGGGAACAGCGTCACCCAGACGGCCGCGGTGATCGGTACCGCTCAGTATCTGTCGCCGGAGCAGGCTCGCGGCGAGCGGGTCGACGCCCGGTCCGACGTGTATTCGCTGGGCTGCGTCCTCTACGAAATCCTCACCGGGGAACCGCCTTTCATCGGTGACTCCCCAGTGGCGGTGGCCTATCAACATGTCCGCGAAGACCCGGTTGCACCGTCGCAGAAGCATCCGGGGATCTCCGCCGAACTCGACGCCGTGGTGCTCAAGGCGCTGGCGAAGAATCCTGACAACCGCTACCAGAGCGCCGCCGAGATGCGCGCCGACCTGGTCCGGGTTCACAGCGGGGAGAAGCCCGAGGCCCCCAAGGTGCTGACCGCCGCCGACCGGACCTTGATGATGACCTCGCGCCCCGGCCCGCGCGTCGCCGGCGCCGGTGCCGGACCAGTGGGCTACGACTACCCGACTCCGCGGAGGGCTGTCGGCCGCTGGCTGATGGCAGCGGCGATCCTCGGTGTTCTCACCGTGGTCATCACCCTGGTCATCAACGTCGCGGGCGGCAGGCCCAGCGCGATCCAGGTTCCCGACGTCCGGGGTCAGGTATCGGCGGATGCGATCGCCGCGCTGCAGAACAAGGGCTTCAAGGTGCGCACCCTGCAGAAGCCGGACAGCACGGTACCGCCCGATCACGTCATCAACACCAGTCCGGCCGGGACCACCACGGTTGCCGCCGGGGATGAGATCACCATCAATGTGTCGACGGGTCCCGAACAGCGCGAGGTTCCCGACGTCGCGACTCTCAGCTATGCGGACGCGGTCAAGCGCCTCACCGCCGCCGGATTCGGGAAGTTCAAACAGGCCGACGCGCCGTCGCCACCCGAACTCAAGGACAAGGTGATCAGCACCGTCCCGCCGGCCAACCAGACGTCGGCGATCACCAACGAGATCACCATCGTCGTGGGTAGTGGACCCAAGACCCGCGACGTCCCCGACGTGACGGGACAGACCGTCGACCTGGCCACGAAGAACCTCAATACCGTCGGGTTCCCGACGATCCTCACCGACCCGGTGGACAGTCCGCAGCCCGCGGGGGAGGTGGTCGCCCTCGAACCGCCGGTCGGCACCTCCGCACCGGTAGACTCCCCGATCACCCTGAAGGTGTCCAAGGGCAACCAGTTTGTCATGCCCAACTTGATCGGTCAGTTCTGGGTGGATGCCGAACCGAATCTGCGGGGACTGGGCTGGACCGGAGTCCTCGTGAAAGGCCCCGACGTGCAGAACAGCGGTCAGCGCTACAACGCAGTGGTGACCCAGAATCCGCCGCCGGGTGCCGGCGTCAACTTCACCGGGCAGATCACGCTGTCGTTCGCGTCCTAGCGAGCATCACATCGGACGGCACATCGGATGCCGTATCAGGGCTGACATGGGTCTTCGTGTCCGAGGTGGCGCCCAAGGCGTGCCGGACGGTGTCGGCCACCTCCTGTTCAAGCTTTCGCACCAATGTCTCCTCGGGTGCCGCACCGCAAAACCCCAGCCAGTTGGCCAGCATCCGGTGGCCGCCCTCGGTGAGGATCGACTCGGGATGGAACTGCACCCCGTGGATCGGCAGTTCGACGTGCCGAACCGCCATGATGACCCCACCCGACCCGGCACCGTCGCCGCGGGTCTCACCAGCGGTGCGGCCGATGACCTCGAGGGCGGCCGGCACGGTTTCCGGCAGGATCGTCAGGGAGTGGTAGCGGGTGGCGGTGAAGGGATTCGGGAGTCCCCGCAGCACGCCGGCGTCATCGTGGAAGACCCTGCTGGTCTTGCCGTGCAGCAACTCCGGGGCGCGATCCACGGTCGCGCCGAAGGCGACACCGATGGCCTGGTGCCCGAGGCACACCCCCAACAGCGGAGTGCCGGCCGCGGCGCAGGCGCGAACCATCCCGATCGAGGCGCCGGCCCGCTCCGGGGTGCCCGGGCCGGGACTGAGCAGCACCCCACCGAACTCCCTGGCGGCCGCCGTCTGCTCGGCCTCCCCGGTCAGCCGCGGGTCGTCGTTGCGCCAGACCTCGGTATCGACCCCCAACTGGCCCAGGTACTGAACCAGGTTGAACACGAAGCTGTCGTAGTTGTCGACCACCAGGACCCGCACCGCCACAGGTTACCCGCCTGGGCGGGCGATCAGTAGACCAGCGGACCCGCCGGCCGGGCGTAACGCATCCGGACCGGACGGCTGTAGCCGGGCAGTTCGAGGTCGTCGGCGGACTGCTCGGTGTATCCGAGGCCGAACCGGATGACGTACTGCTTGTACAACCGGATCTGCGGGTCGGCCGCCAGCGCGGCCGACAGCGCGGTCGGGTCGCCGATAGCGGTCACGGTATAGGGCGGGCTGTACGTACGTCCGTCGAGAAGCAGGGTGTTGCCCACGCATCGCGGCGCCGAGGTGGCGATGAGGCGCTGGTCCTGCAGGGCGATGGCTTCGGCCCCCGCGCCCCACAGTGCGTTGAGCACCGCCTGGATGTCCTGCTGGTGCACCACCAGATCGTCGGGGGAGGCGTCTCGGGGGAACCGGCCATCGGCGTCGCGGCGCGCGTCGGTCAAGGTGACGGTCACCCCGGGCCCACGCACCGCATCAAGTCCGGCCTCACCGGTGAGTTCGCCGGCCCGGCTCTCGATGGCTGTCAATGCCGGGCCGAATGCGGCGCCGTGCGTGGCGTCGATCTGTGCGGCCAGTCCGTCGCGTTGGCCGCCGAGGCCGTCCACCGCCCGCTGGGCCTCGCGAACGAGGTCGACAAGTCGGGGGGCTTCGCTTCCGCGAATCTGCCCGCCGTCGGACACGGTATGGGTAGTGGCCAGGAGTAATCCCGCCAGCAGGCACACCACCGGCACGGCGAACCGCCACCGCGTGCTCATGGCACGGGAACGGCCCTCCTGCGGAGTCTTGCGTGCGCTGGGCCACCATCTGGGCTGGTTTAATCTCATAGTCAGTCGGCACCATCGTCGCACCGACGCCTGGAAGGTGGCCATGCCCAAGTCGAAAGTCCGCAAGAAGACCGACTTCACGATCAACTCCGTCAGCCGCACCCCGGTCAAGGTGAAGGCCGGCCCGTCGAGCGTGTGGTTCGTCGTGTTGTTCATCGGCCTGATGCTGATCGGCCTGATCTGGTTGCTCGTGTTCCAGTTGGCGGCCTCGGGCTACAACACGCCGCAACCGCTGCAGTGGATGTCCGATCTCGGGCCGTGGAACTACGCGATCGCGTTCGGCTTCATGATCGCCGGCCTGCTCCTGACGATGCGCTGGCGATGACCACAATCACACCCGTGTGATTCATCCCCACTGTGGACAACTCCTGTGGATAACTCCGGGAACTGGGGACCGCAGCCGGGTTCGGTGATCGCGGTGGCGGTCGCCGGGGTGCTGATGGCGGGCGGTTTCGTCGCTCTGCGCGGCGATGTTCCGGGACAGGTGCTGACCGGCTTGGCGGCCCTGGGCCTGTTGGCATTCGCGGCGGGGTCGTGGCGCGCTCGGCCGCGACTGGCCCTGACGACAGCGGGCCTGGTGCACCGCGGATGGTTCACCACCCGGACGCTGAGGCCGGGCGATATCGTATCGGTCCGCATCACCGAGTTCCGGCGGCTGGGTCGTCGCGTTCGTCTGCTGGAGATCGAGGCCACCGACGACACGCTGCTGGTATTCAGCCGCTGGGACCTCGGCGGAGATCCGCTGGCCGTGCTCGACGCCCTGACGGAGGCGGGTTACACCGGCCGCTGATTCCTCGCGACCGGCGCACCACCGAACTACGAGATGCTGATCGACTCGATGACGACGTCGTCGGTCGGCCGGTCGTTGCGATCGGTCGCGGTTCCCGCGATGGCGTCGACCACACGCTGGGAATCCGGATCCACGACTTCGCCGAAGATGGTGTGCTTGCGGTTGAGGTGGGGGGTCTTGCCGACGGTGATGAAGAACTGCGAACCGTTGGTGCCCGGACCCGCGTTCGCCATCGCCAACAGGTAGGGCTTGTCGAACTGCAACTCGGGATGGAACTCGTCGGCGAACTTGTAGCCTGGTCCGCCGCGGCCGGTGCCGGTGGGATCGCCGCCCTGGATCATGAAACCGTCGATGACGCGGTGGAACACCGCACCGTCGTAGAACGGGCCGGACGTACCGCCGGACGCGTTCTGGGTCGAGTAGTCCTTGGTTCCCTGCGCCAGACCGACGAAGTTGGCGACGGTCTTGGGGGCATGGTTGCCGAACAGCGCGATCTTGATGTCACCACGGTTGGTGTGCAGGGTCGCGGTCGCGGTCGCAATGGGGCTCGTCACGAGGTGACAGTCTGCCAGTAGGCCGCGCGTCCGATTCCGCGGCCACCCCTACCGCCGGCCAACGCTCGGCCGGGCGCGACGACATTGACGGCCCATCCGCACCTTGTGAGGCAGCCCAATCGGGACGACACTGGAGTAGTGCGCGGCGCGGCGTCGATTCTTCAGAGTCGACCACAGGCGCGCCCGCAGGACGTGACCGTGATCCGCCGTTGGTTTGGCGCGGCCGCGGCGGCGTTGGGTGTCGGTCTGGCGGTGTCCTTCGGTCAGGCGGTCGCGAACGCCGATCCCGGCGATGCGACGAGCGCCACCGCCCCCGATGAGCGGTCCGCCGGACCTTCGGGGAACGGCGCCGCTACGCGGTCCACCGGCTCCGCGGTTTCGGCGGCGCGGATCGGTGCTTCCCCCCGCGCGGCATCCCCCGGGTCGGCGCGACTGCGACCCCGGTCTGCCGTGCCCACGCCGGCAAGACCACCGCTCCCGCGACGCATATCCGCTGCCGCCGCGGCGACGAACGAGCCCGAATCGCCGGCTCAGGCTGGTTCGGCCCAGGCCGCGGTCCGATTCCGGAACCTTCCCTACGGGTCCTCACCCAAGGAGAAGCTCGATGTCTACACAGCGCCGGGTGCCGTCGACGCCCCGATGATCCTGATGGTCCACGGCGGTGGTTGGGCTTTTGGCGACAAGTCGAATCGCGGTCTGGTCCGCAACAAGGTCAAACACTTCGTCCCGGAAGGCGTCGTCGTCGTTTCCGTGAACTACCCCCTGTTGCCGTCCGTGCCTCCGGACGGGCAGGCGGACTCGGTCGCCGCGGCCATCGCCTACGCACAGACCCATGCTGTCGAGTGGGGGGGCGATCCGGACAACCTGGTGATCATGGGGCACTCCGCCGGTGGCCATCTGGTGGCGTTGGTATCCGCGAACAGCGACCGCTATCCCGATCTTCGTCCCTGGCGGGGCACCGTGGTTCTGGACTCCGCCGCCCTGGACCTGGTGGCGCGGATGGAAAACCGGCCGCCACCGCTGTTCCGGCGCGCGTTCGGGAGCGACCCGGCCTATTGGGCGAGTGTCTCGCCCCTCCTGGCGTTGCATCGATCCACCGAGCCACTCTTGCTCGTCTGCGCAAGCCGACGCAGCGACTCGTGCCCGCAGGCACAGGTGTTCGCCACCGCCGCATCGTCATTCGGGACCGAGGTGCACGTGCTGCCGCAACATCTCACCCACCGGCAGATCAACGTCAGACTCGGCCGCCCGGGCGATTACACCGACGCGGTGGACACCTTTCTCAACAGTGCCTGGGAAGAAGACCCGCACCGGGAGATGTGAGACCGGCCACCCGGGGTGGCCACTGAACCGAGTGGAGCCTAGGAGATTCGAACTCCTGACATCTGCCTTGCAAAGGCAGCGCTCTACCAACTGAGCTAAGGCCCCTCGTCACCGGACGGTTTGCACACCTACCGGTCTGGCAGGGTGTGCCATACCTCGCCACTACGGCGCCGGAGGATGACCACGAATGACAACAGCGCTGCCACAAGGATCATGGCCGTGGCTGTTGCGCGCGTCGATCGGGACATCGTGGGCCTAGGAGGACTCGAACCTCCGACCTCTTCGTTATCAGCGAAGCGCTCTAACCGCCTGAGCTATAGGCCCAAAGAACAACGAGGGCAGAGATTACCTCACCACCGGTGTGCTCGTCCAAATCGGCCGGCAGTGGCTAGTCCAAATCGGCCAGCGTGACCTCGACACCGCCGACCATATCGGTGCTGAGGTTGTAGATGTAGGCCCCGATGGTGGCCATCGCCGTCAGCAGGACGATGTTGACCAGACCGATCAATGCCGCACTGCCGAAGATCGACCCCGCGGAGACGATCTCCCCTCCGGCACCGCTACCACTGGTCAACAGGTCGCCGACGTTGCTGTTGAGCTTGCTCCAGACGCCCATCGCGCCAAGCACGAGATACAGCAGCGCGACGGCGATCATCCAGATGAAGAACAGGGCGATGCTCAGCAGGCCCGAAACCTTCAGCGTGCTCCAGGGATCGATGCGCCGGATCTGCATGCTGGCCCGGACCGGACCGCGCGAGCGGGCGGCCGCCGGCCCACCCGGCCTCGGAGCGGACTGGCGAAGCGGTGGCTCGGCGGGCGGGCGCCGGACCGGGGCCGGTTTGGCCAGCGGACCCGTGAGATCCGGTAGTTCGCTGGCGTAGGCCTCCGGCGGCTTTGCGGCCGCACCCACTGCCGGTGTCACCTCCGTCCGTTCGCTTCGCGTCTCGGGCCGGCTGGGCACCGGCTCGGACCGGACCGGTAGCGGCTCAGGCCGACCGGACGGGGGCTCGGGCCGACCGGGTACCGGGACCGGATCCGGACGTTGCGGTACCGGCCCTGCCGCTGAGAGGTCCGGGGCGGCGATGCCGGTCACGTACCGCGTCCGGGGATCCGCGGCCCGCGGTGCGGGGGGGCGCGCCGGTGACTCCGGACGGCGGGCACCCTGCCACGGGGGGACATCGGTCGAAGCGTCCCCGCTGCCGGGCCGGTCGCCCGGGGCGGGCAAGCCCGGCTCCTTTGGTGAACTCACCAGCACTCCTTACCTGTGCCGACGCTGTTTAGGCGTCGGCCTCGCCCTCGTCGTCGGGGCCGTCCTGTTCCTCCGGGTTGCGGGCAATGGCTATCAGTGTGTCGTCCTCACCCAGGTTCATCAAGCGAACGCCCTTGGTCTGGCGTCCGGCCTTGCGAACTTGATTCGCTGCCGTGCGGATCACACCACCGCCGGAGGTGATCGCATACAGCTCGGTGTCGTCGTCAACCACCACCGCGCCGACCAGACTGCCACGTCGCTCGTCGTACTGAATGGTCAGGATGCCTTTCCCACCACGGCCCTGGGGGGTGTACTCATCGATCGCGGTGCGCTTGGAGTAGCCGTTGGAGGTCGCCACCAGCAGGTACGTGCCCTCCCGGACCACGTTGAGACTCAACAACTCGTCCTCGCCGTTGAACCGCATGCCCTGCACACCGGAGGTGGCCCGCCCCATCGGCCGTAACGCCTCGTCGGTCGCCGAGAACCTGATCGACTGTCCCTTGGCGCTGACCAGCAGCAGATCGTCCTCGGCGGAGCAGAGCACCGCCCCGACCAGTTCGTCGCCGTCGCGCAGGTTGACCGCCACGATTCCACCCGACCGGTTGGAGTCGAAGTCGGTCAGCTTGGACTTCTTCACCAGACCCTTGCGGGTCGCCAGCACCAGATACGGCGCGTCCTCGTAGCTCTTGATCACGATGACCTGGGCGATCCGCTCCTCGGGTTGGAAGGCCAGCAGGTTGGCGACATGCTGACCGCGGGCTGCCCGAAGCGCCTCGGGAAGTTCGTACGCCTTGGTCCGATACACCCGGCCCTGGGTGGTGAAGAAAAGAATCCAGTCGTGCGTCGAGCACACGAAGAAGTGCCGCACGATGTCGTCCTGCTTCAGCGCCGCCCCCTGCACACCCTTGCCGCCCCGCTTCTGGCTGCGGTAGAGGTCGGTCTTGGTGCGCTTGGCGTAACCGGTCTCGGTGATCGTCACGACGACCTCCTCACGGGCGATCAGGTCCTCGTCGGAGACGTCACCCTCCGCGGCGATGATCTTTGTGCGCCGTTCGTCGCCGTGCTTCTCGACGATCTCCGCGAGCTCGTCGCGGACGATCGCCCGTTGACGCTCCGGCTTGGCCAGGATGTCCTCGAGGTCGGCGATCTCGGCCTCGATCTTGGCCAGGTCGTCGATGATGCGCTGGCGCTCCAGGGCAGCCAGCCGGCGTAGCTGCATATCGAGGATGGCCTGGGCCTGGATCTCGTCGATATCGAGGAGCTCGATCAGTCCCGCCCGAGCGATGTCGACGGTCTGCGACGCCCGAATAAGGGCGATCACCTCGTCGAGCGCATCGAGCGCCTTGACCAAACCCCGCAGGATGTGGGCCCGTTCGTTGGCTTTGCGCAGCCGATAGGTGGTCCGTCGCACGATCACGTCGAGCTGATGGGCCACGTAGTACCGGATCATCTGGTCCAGCCGCAGGGTGCGCGGCACCCCGTCGACGATGGACAGCATGTTGGCCCCGAAGCTCGTCTGCAGCTGGGTGTGCTTGTAGAGGTTGTTCAGCACCACCTTCGCGACGGCGTCACGTTTGATGTCGATGACGATCCGCAGTCCCACCCGGTCGCTGGACTGATCCTCGATGTTCGAGATGCCCGCCAGCTTGCCGTCGCGCACCTGCTCGGCGATCGAGGCGATGAAGTTGTCGTGGTTGACCTGATAGGGCAACTCGGTGATGACGATGGAGGTCTTGTTCCGCGAGTCCTCCTCGACCGTCACCACACCACGCATCCGGATGGAGCCACGGCCGGTCGTGTAGGCATCGTTGATGCCGCCGGTACCCACAATCAAGCCGGAGGTGGGGAAGTCCGGTCCCTTGACCCGCTCCATTACCGCGGCCAGGGTCGCCTCTTCATCGGCCTCGAAATTGGCCAGACACCAGTAGACCGCGTCGGCCAACTCCCGCAGGTTGTGCGGCGGGATATTGGTGGCCATGCCGACGGCAATACCGCCGGATCCGTTGGCCAGCAGGTTGGGAAACCGGCTCGGCAGGACTGTGGGCTCCTGCACACGGCCGTCATAGTTCGGGATGAAATCGACTGTCTCCTCGTCGATTTCGCGCAGCATCTCCATCGCCAACGGCGTGAGGCGAGCTTCCGTGTAGCGCATCGCGGCTGGTGGATCGTTGCCAGGGGAGCCGAAGTTTCCCTGCCCGTCGACCAAGGGATAACGCAGCGACCACGGTTGGGCCATCCGCACCAGGGTGTCGTAAATGGATGCGTCGCCGTGCGGATGGTAATTACCCATCGTTTCAGCAACGGAGCGTGCGGATTTCGCGTGGCTGCGATCGGGACGGAAGCCGGAATCGTACATCGCGTACAGCACTCGGCGGTGTACCGGCTTGAGACCGTCGCGCACCTCCGGCAGTGCGCGGCCGACGATGACGCTCATCGCATAGTCGATGTAGCTGTTCTGCATCTCCTGCTGGATGTCGACCGGTTCGATGCGATCGCCGGCAGTGCCCTCGGGCGGCAGCGTGGTGTCAGTCATGATGGGGTCCTCTGTTGGTGATCACAGGTCGGCTAGACGTCATCGGCCGGGTGTCGATGGGTGGTCATCCCGGCTAGATATCTCGGCTAAACATCAAGGAAACGAACGTCTTTGGCGTTGCGGGTGATGAAGCTGCGCCGCGCCTCGACGTCGTCACCCATCAGGATGGAGAACAGTTCGTCTGCCGCTGCCGCGTCGTCGAGAGTGACCTGACGCAACACCCGGACGGAGGGATCCATCGTGGTTTCCCACAGTTCCTTCGCGTCCATCTCGCCGAGGCCCTTGTAGCGCTGGATACCGTCGTCCATATTGATCTTGCGGCCCGCCTTCTTGCCGGCTTCCAGAAGACCGTCGCGTTCGCGATCGGAATAGGCGAACTCAGGTTCGGAACGTTGCCACTTCAGCTTGTACAGCGGCGGTTGGGCCAGGAAGATATGCCCGTTCTCCACAAGCGGTTTCATGAACCGGAACAACAGTGTCAGCAGCAACGTGGAGATGTGCTGACCGTCGACGTCAGCGTCAGCCATCAGCACGATCTTGTGATATCGCAGTTTCGAGATATCGAACTCGTCGTGGATGCCGGTGCCCAGCGCGGTGATGATCGCCTGAACCTCGGTGTTCTTCAGCACCCGGTCGATGCGGGCCTTCTCGACGTTGATGATCTTGCCGCGCAACGGCAGAATCGCCTGGAACATCGAGTCCCGGCCGCTCTTGGCCGAGCCGCCGGCCGAATCGCCCTCCACCACATACAGTTCCGACACCTTGGGGTCGGTGGAACGGCAGTCGGCCAGCTTGCCGGGCAGGCCCCCGATATCGGTTGCGCTCTTCCGGCGCACCAGTTCCCGTGCCTTACGTGCCGCAAGTCGTGCCTGGGCGGACTGGGTCGCCTTGTTGATGATGGTCTTGGCTTCGGCGGGATTCGCTTCGAACCAGTGTGTCAGCTGCTCATTGCACACCTTCTGCACGAAGGACTTGACCTCGGTGTTGCCCAGTTTCGTCTTGGTCTGTCCCTCGAACTGTGGCTGCGCCACCTTCACCGAGATGACCGCCGCCAGGCCCTCACGGATATCGTCACCGGTCAGGTTGGGATCTTTGTCTTTGAGGAGCTTCTTGTCCTTGGCGTACTTGTTGACCACGCTGGTCAGGGCAGCCCGGAAACCCTCCTCATGGGTGCCGCCCTCATGGGTGTTGATCGTGTTGGCGAAGGTGTGCACGGACTCGGAGTAGCCGGCATTCCATTGCATGGCCACCTCGAGTTCGTGGCCCTCACCCTTGCCGCTGAAGTCGACGACACTGTTGTGGATCGCCTGCTTCGTCCGGTTGATGTGCTTGACGAAATCGACCAGGCCGCCCGGATAGTGGTACGTCCGGTGCTTGACCTTGTGCGGCGATGCCTGTTCGGCAGCCTTCTCCTCGGCGGACTTCGGTGCTTCTGCGGTGTCGCTGACCACCTCGTCGACGACCTCGGTCGGGGTCACCCGCTCGTCGGTCAAGTTGATGGTCAGGCCCTTGTTGAGGAAGGCCATCTCCTGCAACCGGCGCGCGACTGTTTCGAAGTCGTAGTTGGTGGTCTCGAAGATGTTCGGGTCGGCCCAGAACCGGATGGTGGTACCGGTCCGCTCGGTGACCTCGCCCTGTGTGAGACTGCCGGGCACGGACTTGTCGTAGGTCTGGAACCACTCGTAGCCATCCCGGCGGATGTCAGCCTCAAGCCGGGTGGACAGCGCGTTCACCACGGAGACGCCCACACCGTGCAGACCGCCGGAGACCTGGTAAGCGCCCGCTTCGAACTTTCCGCCGGCGTGCAGGACCGTCATGACCACGTCGACGGTGGGAACTCCGGAATCGTGCATCGCCACCGGGATGCCGCGGCCGTTGTCGCTGACCTCGACGCCGCCGTCCTCCAGGATTCGGACGTCGACCTGGTCGGCGTATCCGGCCATCGCCTCGTCGACGGCGTTGTCCACCACCTCCCAGATCAGGTGGTGCAGGCCCCGCTCACCGGTGGAGCCGATGTACATGCCTGGACGTTTGCGAACCGCTTCGAGACCTTCAAGGATCTTGATCGAATCGGCGCCGTACTCTTCGTCCTTTTCGTTATTACTGGCGGCCACAGGCGGAAGGTTCTCCTCGGGATTGCTGGCGCGAACGGAACGACGCGCGGCGACTTCTCACAGTCTACCGGGCAACAGGGACAGGACTGGTTCTGCAGCGGCGTTTCTGCACACCTAATCGGCCCGTGCGCGGAATTTCTCGGCTCAGCACGCGTCAGGACGCTTGAACGACCTGTGAACGAGAATCTGGCGGCATTCAGGCCGCTGTGGTAGGCGAATCCGACGAGATGGCCGACAGGCAGGGAATCGTATACCCTCCGGGGTATGAAGAAATGTCGTTCCGTTCTGGTGGGCCTCACCGCAGGTCTCGCAATCGGCGGTGTGACCTCCGGCTGCAGCGATCCGACATCAGCGACCGCCACAGCCCCGAGGACGTCGAACGCATCCGATGCGGTTCAGATGGCACCGAACGCATCCGGTGGGGTCCGCCGAGTCGACGTCGCCGAGTTCGCCAACGTCATCAGCACTCCCGGCGTACAGGTCATCGACGTGCGCACGCCGGAAGAATTCGCCAGCGGTCGCATCCGCGGTGCCATCAACATTCCGGTAACAGACTCCGACTTCGGTCAACGGGTGTCGCAGTTGGATCCAGCCAGCACCTACGCGGTGTACTGCAGGTCCGGCAATCGTTCGCAACCTGCGGTCACCCAGATGCGGGCTGCGGGGATCACGAACATCATCGAACTGGACAGCGGCACCAATGGATGGGCGACCGCCGGGCAACCGTTGGTCAGCTAGGTGCGTCAGACTCCGCCGTCGGCACCAAGCCGGCTCCGTCACCCGTAGGTATCCCGCGGTCCCCGGCCGGAGATATGCCGCGGCCCCTTCCGCCATGACGGCGCCGCCGGCCCGGTGATCCGTAAGGCCGTGACCACACCGTCACCCACTTCGGCGGCGATCTTGGCGAGCACCTGACTCTGCACCATCCGCAATTGGGTGGCCCAGGCCGTCGACTCCGCCGAAATGTGGAGAACACCATCCCGCAGTGCCGTGGGGTGAGCATGTTCGGCGAGCTGTTCGCCGACCACTTTCTCCCATTCCCCGAACACCGATCCTTCGGCGACTCGCGGGGTCCAGCCGCGCACCTTGGCGAGGTCGCGCGCGGCGCGCCCAAGAGGCTGCGGATCCCGGGCATCCGGGCCCGGTCCCGACCAGCGTCTGCGATTACCCCGCGGGGTGGGCCGACCCGCAGCGGCGGAGCGCCGGCCCCGACCAACCTCCTTACCCTGATCGCGGGCCGTCGCCCGAGCCTCTTCCAGAGCACGACGGACGAGATCCATTCCGGGCAGATTGGTGAGGTGTTCGGGCGGTTCCGCGGGTCCGGTCACGATGTCACCGCCGAGACTCCATCGACCAGTGTGACCCCGATTCGACGCACATCCCAGTCAGGCGGGATGTCCTCGGCCACCGCCGCCGTAATCAACACCTGTTCGGCCGTGGACGCGACGTCCGCCAGCGCCTTTCGCCGCGCGACATCGAGTTCGGCGAAAACATCATCGAGAATCAGGATCGGCTCGCTGCCCTCCGAACGCAGCAGTTCGTAGGAGGCCAGGCGCAGGGCGAGCGCCGTCGACCACGACTCACCGTGGCTGGCAAATCCCTTCGCGGGTTGGTCTCCCAACCGCAATTCCAGATCGTCCCGATGGGGACCCACCAGGCAGATTCCGCGCTCGAGCTCCGCGTCACGGCGCCGTGAGAGTTCAGCCAGCAGTGCCGCTTCGAGATAATCGATGTCGGCGGTGTCGCCGTCATTCACCTCAACGCTCGCGCGATAGCCGATACTCGCCGGCCGAGACGACGGGGCCAACAACATGTAGGCCTTCTCAACCTCCGGTGCAAGCACGTTGACCAATTCCAGTCGCGCTGCCATCAACTTCGCTCCGTGCGCGGCGAGATGACCGTCCCACACGTCGAGAGTTTCCAGGGCGGCACCGCGCGCCCGCACTCCACCGGCGGACTTCAGCAGCGCAGTCCGCTGGCGCAACACCTTCTCGTAATCCGCCCGGATTCCCGCGACCGCGGGTCGGCGAACGGTGGCCAGTTCATCGAGGAAACGACGCCGGTCCCCGGGATCACCGCGGACCAAAGCCAGATCCTCCGGAGCGAAAAGAACCGCCCGTACCGCCCCCAGTACCTCCCGGGTGCTTCGCACCGCAGATCTGTTGAGCCGCGCCTTGTTGGCCCTTCCCGCCGCGATTTCAAGATCAACCGCCAACTCCCGACCCTCGTTGACGACGATTGTCGATATCACCGCACTGGTGGAGCCGGATCGGATCAGCGGCGCATCCGTGCCGACCCGATGCGAACTGAGAGTGGCGCAATACCACAGGGCCTCAACAAGATTCGTCTTACCAAAGCCATTCGAACCGACGAAGACCGTACGTCCCGGCATGAGGTCGATATCGACGTGCGTCCATGACCGAAAGTCGCGCAGTGCCAGATGTCGGACATACATGACAGCTAACCGGACAGCGGAATCCGCTGTACGGCATGGCCGCCGAACTGATTCCGCAATGCGGATACAGCCTTCATGGTGGGCGACTGCTCTTGGCGCGAAGCGAATCTGGCGAACAGCGAGGCCGCGATCACCGGCGTGGGCACCCGGTGGCGAATGGCCTCCTCAACCGTCCACCGGCCCTCGCCGGAGTCCTCGGTGTAATCGGAGATGTCGACCAGACCCGGATCCTCCTTCAACGCTTTGGCAAGCAGTTGTTGAAGCCAGGAACGAACTACCGTGCCATTCGTCCACGCTTGTATGACGGCCTGGGTGTCGGTGATCAACGGTTCGGCCGCCAACAATTCATATCCTTCGGCGTAGGCCATCATCAGCCCGTACTCGATCCCGTTGTGGACCATCTTCGCGTAATGCCCGGCACCGACCGGACCGGCGTGAACGAATCCATCGGCCACGTCGCCGGCCGGCCTCAGCGTGTCGAAAATCGGCATCAACCGCGCCACATCTGCGGGAGAACCACCGACCATCAGGCCGTATCCCTCGGTGAGACCCCAGATTCCACCGGAGACGCCGGCATCGACGAACCCGATACCGCGTTCGGCGAGCAGTTCGGCGTGCGGACCATCCTCGGTATAGCGCGAATTCCCACCATCGACGACGAGGTCACCAGGATCAAGAACCTCGGCGAGCGCCGTGATCGTCTCGTGCGTGATCGGTCCGGACGGCACCATCACCCACACAATCCGCGGAGCATCCAGCGCAGCAGAAAGCTCCGAGAGGTCAGCGACATCGGAGACCTCAGGACGCGGGTCGTAGCCGATCACGTCATGTCCGCCGTCCCGCAGGCGCTGACGCATGTTGAAACCCATCTTGCCCAAGCCCACCAGACCAATTTGCATGTCGTCGGCCCTCCTTCGGCTGGATCTCGTCAGCTCAGCCCGGCAGCCGAACGGGCATCAGCAGATACACGTAGTCGGTGTGCACCGCGGGAAACGGGCCCGGCCCGGCGGCTTCGGCAGCGTCCTCTCCGGCCGGCCGTAACACCGCGGGCTTGCTCGAGGTGGTAAATCCGAATGTCACCCGGTCGGAGTGCAACGAACCAAGGCCATCGGTGAGGTACGTCGGATTGAAGGCGATCGTCAGCGGTTCACCGGCGAACTGCACCGGCAGATCCTCCTCAGCGGACCCGACACCATCGTTCCCGGCGGTCAAATGCAGCAGATCGTCGGAGAACTCCATCCGGACCTGGGCACCGCGGTCGGCAACCAACGCGACACGCTTGATCGCCTCGGTCAGTTCCGCCACACCCACGGTGGCCAATGCGGTGTGTTCGGTCGGCAGAAGCTGCCGGAACTTCGGGAACTCCGCGTCGAGCAGACGGGTGGTACTCCGCTTGCCGCCGCTGAGAATCCCCAGCAGTTTCTCCTCGCCGACACTCGCACCGCTTCCGAGTGCCAGGTGTACGTCGGAACCCGAGGTCACCGCTCTGGCGGCTTCGGCCAGGGTGCGCGCCGGAACCAGAACCTCGTTCTCCAGTCCCGGTGAGCTGGTCGACCAGGTCAGCTCACGAACGGCAAGCCGGAACCGATCGGTGGCCGCCAATACGATGCTGTCTCCGGAAATCTCCACCTTGATGCCGGTGAGCATCGGCAGCGTGTCGTCGCGGCCCGCGGCGACCGCAACCTGGCCGACGGCCTCAGCGAACACATCAGCGGCGACGACACCGGTTTCATCCGGTAGCGACGGCAGCGCCGGGTAGTCCTCGACCGGCATCGCCGGCAGCGTGAACTTGGCGCTACCGCAGGTCAGCAGCATCTGACTGCCCTCGACCCTGACATCCACCGGCTTGGCCGGGAGAGCCTTGGTGATCTCCGACAGCAGTTTTCCGGACACCAGAACGGTTCCGTTGGACGCGATCTCGGCCGGAACCGTCACCTCTGCGGAGACGTCGTAATCGAATCCGGCGATGGTCAGGCCGGCATCGGTTCCGGTGATCAGTACCCCGGCCAGCACCGGAACCGCGGGCCTCGACGGAAGGCTTCGTGCCACCCAGGCCACCGCCTCGGCGAAGTCCTCGCGCACCAGCCGGAATCTCAAGTCGGATCCCACCGTTGTGGTCACCACGTTCATCGTGTCCCTTCATCAGCCAGCAACGCCCTCATCGGGCAGCCGAACACCGCCGACCATCCCCTCCGCGGCGGTGGGTCGAAGACCAACCGTAGAGCGTCGTGTCCGAAGTTGGAAGTTATTCGATGACCGTGACAAGTCACTCGGCCGGTGCCGGGGAACCAGGCGTGGATCGGTGATTTCCCCACGGCCTGTGTTTGGAGGGAAATACTGGATAGATCAAAAAGCAGTGGTAATAGGGCCTGTGCAAGCTGTGGAGAACATGGTGTCTGTGCAGCTAGGTGGCCACCGATCGATGTGGATCGGATGTGGATGACACGCTGTGGACAACGAGCCGGGTGTGGATGACAGAGGTTTGTTCGACTGTGGCCCTGGAGCTGTTCACCAGTGGTTCACCGGTTCTCCACAATCGGTGCACATGTCGACCCTGTGATGTGTGGGACTGGTGAGCCGAAAGTTTCTCGGGTTCGGCACAAGACACGCCGTGCGACCCGCCGGGCAAACTCAGCGCTTGGACCGCTGCCGAATCCGGGTGGTCAGTTCCTTGACATGGTCGAAGACCTCGCGGTGAGACGCCATCTCATTGCGGATCTTCTTCTGGGCGTACATCACCGTGGTGTGGTCGCGGTCGAAGGCCGAGCCGATCTTGGGCAACGAGAGGTCGGTGAGCTCGCGACAGAGATACATGGCGATCTGACGGGATTGCGCCAGTGACCTGGTCTTGCCTGGTCCGCGCAACTCCTCGACGGTGGTATCGAAGTACTCGGCCGTGGCGGCCATGATCATCGCCGCGCTGATCTGCATGGTTCCTGCGTCGGCGATGAGGTCGCGCAGGACGATCTCGGCGAGGGCGGTGTCGATCGGCGTCTTGTTCAATGATGCGAACGCGGTGACCCGGATGAGGGCACCTTCGAGTTCGCGGATGTTTCGTTCGATACTGCTGGCGATGAGTTCCAGGACGTCATCGGGAACCGCGAGCCGTTCCATTTGCGCCTTTTTGCGCAAGATTGCGATGCGGGTCTCCAACTCCGGCGGTTGGACGTCGGTGATCAGCCCCCACTCGAAGCGGGTCCGCAATCGGTCTTCCAGGGTCGCCAACTGCTTGGGCGGTCGATCGGAGGAGATGACGATCTGTTTGTTGGCGTTGTGGAGGGTGTTGAAGGTGTGGAAGAACTCTTCCTGGATGCCCTCTTTACCCTCGATGAACTGGATGTCGTCGACGAGGAGGATGTCGATGTCCCGGTAGCTCCGTTTGAATGCGACCTTGCGGTCATCGCGCAGGGAGTTGATGAAGTCGTTGGTGAATTCCTCGGTGGAGACGTACTTGACCCGCATTCCGGGAAACAAGCCCTGGGCGTAATTGCCGGCGGCGTGCAGGAGGTGAGTCTTACCCAGGCCGGATTCGCCCCAGATGAAGAGTGGGTTGTAGGCCCGGGCGGGTGCCTCGGCGATCGCGAGGGCGGCGGCGTGGGCGAAGCGGTTGGACGCCCCGATGATGAACGTGTCGAAGGTGTAGCGGCGATTGAGGCTGATGCCGGCGGTGTGTTCCGCGGGTGCGCGACGCGGGCGTTCGACGAAGTAGCCGGGCCAGTCTTCCGTGCTTCCACCGGGCGGCCGGTCGGAGTCGTCAGTACGGTCGTCGGTCGCCGGCGAGGTCTCGGGTTCATCGGCCGGGATCTCGACGGTCGGCTCGATGCGTACACCGAGTTCGACCCGTTGTCCGAGTCGATGACTGAGCGCCTCGATGATGGGGATTCGGAGGTGACGGTCGATCTCGTTCTGGACGAACGAACTCGGAACGGAGAGCAGAGCGAAGCCCTCGGCGATGGTCAGCGGCCTGACGAGCTTGAGCCAGGCACGTTGCTGTGGAGTCAGTGGGGTGTTGGTGTACGGGCTGCCGGCAGATCCCGGCGTGTCGCCGTTCAGATCTGCGACAACCAGGGCCCATACTGACGCGAAGTCGGAGCCGGGATCGGTGCTCATGCGCGGATCTCCCGGGGTCGGGGCAGCACGACGGGGAAGGCCGTCGGAACTGTCCACATAGTTATCCACAAATGTGAACAGCTTAGACCGTCCCCGAATCTGAGTCGGGCGACTTTCCTTCTTGAAGGTTTCAGGTCCCAACCGTTACCCCGGTTCGGATCGAAGCGGGGGAAAAAGTAACAGGTCTCCACCTCGGTGCCAAACGCCAGGCGGGTTGCTGGGGAACTGCGACCAACTGGTGCGGTTTGACCTGCGCAAGTGAGCTCAGTAACCTCAAGCGGTCGCCCGAAAGTCGGCGATACGGCAGCGTCCGGAGTTTTCCGCTGACTGCGCCGGTTACCACGAGAAGCACGACGGGTGGGGCCTGCCACCCTCGTGAAGTTCCATCAGGCTTGATGAGGAGATTGACCGGTGGCCAAGGGTAAGCGCACGTTCCAGCCGAACAACCGGCGCCGCGCGAGGGTTCACGGCTTCCGTCTGCGTATGCGTACCCGTGCGGGTCGTGCAATCGTGACCGGCCGGCGCCGCAAGGGTCGTCGTTCGCTGACGGCCTGACCTTCCGGCATACGACGTGCTGCCGGCTCGATACCGGATGACACGCTCTGCCGAATTCGGGGCCACCGTCAAGTATGGGGTGCGCGCCGGACAACCCGACCTGGTCGTTCACGCCCGTCGGGATCGTGAACATGCCGACGGCCCGCGGATCGGGTTCGTCGTGAGTAAGGCTGTCGGCTCAGCGGTGGACAGACATCGGGTGTCCCGTCGGCTGCGCCATGCGGTGAAGGCGATCATTCCCGAACTGGATTCCAGCGATCGTCTGGTGATTCGGGCACTCCCGGGGAGTCGGACCACCTCGTGGTCCCGTCTGCAGCAGCAACTGAGCACTGGCCTTCGGCGTGCTCGTGATGTGGAACGGCGACGGTGATGCCCGGCAAGCCCCGGGGAGCCGTCGCCCGTCTTCTGGTCAACGTCATCGACATGTACCGCCACATGGTTTCCCCGCTTCGCCCGCCGTCGTGTCGTTTCATGCCGACATGCAGTCAGTACGCCGTGGAGGCATTGACGACGTTCGGGCTCCTACGTGGGTGCTGGCTGACGGTGTTGAGGCTTGGGAAGTGCGGTCCGTGGCACCGCGGGGGATGGGATCCGATACCGGACCGGGCGCAGGACGTGCGACCGGAGCTCAGGAGCACAAATGTTTAACTGGTTCAGCCTCGACTACATCTACTATCCGGTCTCTGGGATCATGTGGCTCTGGTACAAGCTCTTCGCCAGCTTCCTCGGCCCCAACAATTTCTTCGCCTGGGCGCTCTCGGTGATGTTCCTCGTCTTCTCGCTGCGCGCCCTCTTGTACAAGCCGTTTGTCCGGCAGATTCGCACCACTCGGCAGATGCAGGAACTGCAGCCGCAGATCAAGGCATTGCAGAAGAAATACGGCAAAGACCGCCAGCGGATGGCGCTGGAGATGCAGAAGCTGCAGCGCGAACACGGGTTCAACCCGGTTCTCGGATGCCTGCCGATGCTCGCGCAGATACCGGTGTTCCTCGGTCTCTACCACGTTCTGATGTCGTTCAACCGGACTCAGTCCGGGTTCGGCCGGTTGGGTCTGTCGGTGGAAGAGAACCGACGACTTCCCAACTACGTCTTCAGCTCAGCCGACGTCGGCCACTTCCTGGACGCGCACCTCTTCGGGGCGCCGATCGGTGCGTCGATCACACAGCAGCACGGTCTGGAGGCGTTCACCGTCTTCAGCCGTCCGGCGGTGGCCGCCGTGTCCATCCCGTTGATGATTCTGGCCGGCATCGCTACCTACTTCAACAGCCGGGCGTCGATCGCCCGTCAGAGCCCGGAAGCGGCGGCCAACCCACAGACCGCGCTGATGAACAAACTTGCGTTGTACGTCTTCCCACTCGGCGTTGTGATCGGTGGTCCGTTCCTGCCCATCGCCATCATCATTTACTGGGTGTCCAACAACATCTGGACGTTCGCTCAGCAGCATGTGGTGTTCGGAAAGATCGAGAAAGAGGAAGAGGCGAAGAAGGAGGAGGCGATCGCCCGTCGGGCGGCGAATGGACCGGCCCCCGGTGCCAAGCCGATCAAGACACCCCCGGCGAAGTCCCCGACGGCGAAGGCCGTCAAGCCGTCCTCGACGGCGAAGGCGGTCAATCCTTCCCCGACGGAGGGGGCCTCCGACACCACCGCGACGACGGATGGCGAAGCGACGTCGGCGGACGCTGCGTCTGTTCGAAAACCAGCGCCGAGTGCGCAGCCGCGAAACCGGACACCGCGCCCCGGTAACCGCCCCAAGAAACGTAAGCGTTGACCGGATTCGATCCGGTGGAAGAGGGAGAAGCCCACATGACTGAGACCGACACTGAACAGCAGCCCCGAGCCAAGGCCAGCGATCTTGAGGAGCGTCTGGTAGCCGAAGGCGAGATCGCCGGCGACTATCTGGAGGAACTTCTGGACCTGCTCGACTTCGACGGAGACATCGATCTGGATGTCGAAGGCGACCGGGCGGTGGTGAGCATCGACGGCGGTGACGACCTGAGCAAGTTGGTCGGTCGGCGGGGCGAGGTGCTCGACGCACTGCAGGAGTTGACCCGTCTGGCGGTGCACCAGAAGACGGGTGAGCGGAGCAGGCTGATGCTCGACATCGCTAACTGGCGCCGCCGTCGCCGTGAGGAATTGACCGCGTTGGGGGACAAGGTGGCCCGCCGCGTTCTGGCCTCGGGTGACCGCGAGGAACTTGCGCCGATGACTCCCTTTGAGCGCAAGATCGTCCACGACGCGGTCGCGGCGGTCGATGGTGTCCACAGCGAGAGCGAAGGTGTGGAGCCCGCACGTCGCGTGGTCGTTCTGAAGGACTAGCGCAACTAATTACAGCGATGTAGTTCACGGCGGCGAAAGGAATGTTTCACGTGAAACACTCCGCCGCGCCACCACCACCCCTCGTCGCGGAGCGATTCTTTGGCGGCCACATCACCGCCGCTCAGCGTTATGCCGAGTTGCTGGCAGGACCGGGCGTGGAGTGGGGTCTCCTCGGTCCGCGCGAAGTAGACCGACTCTGGGAGCGGCACATCCTCAACAGTGCTGTCACGGTTGAACTCCTTGCCGGGCACGAGTCAGTCGTGGATATTGGGAGCGGTGCCGGATTACCCGGAATCCCGATCGCCATGGCCCGTCCTGATCTGAGAGTCGTCCTCGTCGAGCCCATGTTGCGGCGAACGGAATTCCTCCACCTGGCGGTGCGCGAATTGGATCTCAGAGTCGAGGTCATCCGCGGCCGGGCGGATGACACCGGCGTACTCAGCCAGGTCGGGGGAGTGGATGCCGTCGTGTCCAGGGCAGTGGCCAGCCTTGAGAAGCTGGCCAGATGGAGCTTTCCGCTGCTTCGCCCGGGGGGCCGGATGCTCGCCCTGAAGGGCGAGCGGGCGGAGTCGGAACTGGACGACAGCCGGCGCGTACTGCTCAAACTCGGTGCTGAGGGTATGCGGGTGCTGAGATGTGGAGCGGGCTATGTCGAACCGCTCACAACGGTGGTCGTCGTGGAACGGTCCACGCGGAGTGGCGGAGGCCGGCGTGAACATGGGAGCCGGAGAAAGTGACCGTCGCGAGTGAGCGGTGAACAGGAGAAGGCAATGAGTGGACCGGATTCGGTTTCACGTGAAACATGGACGCCCAGCGGAGATGTCGACACCCCGATTGCCGCAGCGGCCGAGCGGGCAATGAAGGTACTGCACACCGCTGCGGGACAGTTGCCCCGGCCGCCGCGGCGCCGCGTGTTCACCGTCGCCAATCAGAAGGGCGGAGTCGGCAAGACGACCACGGCCGTCAACATGGCAGCGGCATTGGCGGTCCAAGGACTCAAGACGCTGGTGATCGACTTGGACCCGCAGGGCAACGCAAGTACCGCCTTGGGGATCGCGGATCGGCACTCCGGCACCCCGTCGTCCTACGAGGTCCTCCTCGGTGAACTCCCTCTTCACGGCGCCATCCGGCAAAGCCCGCATAGCGAGAGGCTGTTCTGCGTTCCCGCGACCATCGACCTCGCGGGTGCGGAGATCGAATTGGTCAGCATGGTGGCTCGAGAGAACCGTCTGCGGAACGCCCTGGCGGGCCTGGATAACACAGACTTCGACTACGTTTTTATCGACTGCCCGCCGTCGTTGGGATTGCTGACCATCAACGCACTCGTCGCCGCACCTGAGGTGTTGATACCGATCCAGTGCGAGTACTACGCGCTGGAGGGTGTATCTCAGTTGATGAAGAACATCGAGATGGTCAAAGCCCACCTGAACCCCGCCCTCACGGTGAGCACCGTCATTCTCACCATGTACGACGGGCGGACCAAGCTGGCCGATCAAGTGGCCGTCGAGGTGCGCGGCTACTTCGGAGACCGGGTTCTGCGAACGGTTATCCCGCGCAGCGTTAAAGTGTCCGAGGCACCGGGCTACAGCATGACGATCATCGATTACGACCCCGGTTCGCGCGGTGCCATGAGTTATCTCGACGCCAGCCGAGAGTTGGCGCACCGGGCGAGTCCAGGGGAGGAACCCAGATGAATCAGCGACGTAAGGGTGGGCTCGGGCGGGGTCTGGCGTCCCTCATCCCCACCGGACCCGCGGAACCGAGACTGGGGAACGCTGCCGCCGATGTGGTGATCGGCGGAGTGATCGGTGGTGGAATGGCGCCAGCCGTAGTCGATGAGGCGGCGCAGGACCTGACCGTGGACGAGGTTGGCGCCGTCTACCGGGAGATCGACCCGGCGGCCATCGAACCCAATCCGCGGCAGCCCCGGCAGGTCTTCGACGAAGATTCCCTTGCCGAACTGGTTCACTCCATCCGCGAGTTCGGCCTGATGCAGCCTGTCGTGGTACGGGAACTCCCTGTCGCGGAGCCGACTGAGGGTGCGCCGACCGAGGGTGGGTCGACCAGTGGTGCGCCGCGACGCTACCAACTGGTGATGGGGGAGCGCCGCTGGCGGGCCGCCCAGCAGGCCGGCTTGGCGACGATTCCGGCGATTGTGCGCGAGACGAGCGACGACAATCTGCTCCGCGATGCGTTGCTGGAGAACATTCATCGCGCACAACTGAATCCCTTGGAAGAAGCAGCCGCGTACCAGCAGTTGCTCGACGAGTTCGACGTCACTCACGAGGAACTCGCCGCACGAATCGGCCGCTCGCGTCCGGTGATTTCCAACATGATCCGGCTGCTGCGACTGCCGATCGCCGTGCAACGTCGAGTTGCGGCCGGTGTGTTGTCCGCCGGGCATGCCCGAGCCCTGCTGGCCCTCGAGGCCGGCGCCGAAGCCCAGGAGGAGTTGGCCGCCCGCATTGTTGCGGAGGGACTCTCCGTTCGAGCCACCGAAGAGGCTGTGACTCTGGCCAACCGTGCCGGCGAGCGTCCGTCCACACCGCCTCGTCGGAAGCCGATTCAGATGCCCGGGCTACAAGAAGTCGCCGAGCGTCTCTCCGGCACCTATGACACCCGGGTGATGGTGAGTCTCGGTAAACGCAAGGGCAAGATCGTGGTCGAGTTCGGTTCGGTCGAGGATCTGCAGCGAATCGTGGCGCTGATGGATCCATCGACCGCGAGATAGCACCAACAAGACATACCGGCCAATTACGTCACTGTGACACCGACTGCGGAGGGACAACCACCATGGCGTCGGGGTCCCTATGGAAGGGGAAGGGCGGCAGCACCATTCGTCGTATCCCGACCCGATGGAGTGCTCCCGGCTGTGCGGGACTGAGGTCAGCGGAGCCGTTCGTTCGTCGGGGAGCCGAGGGGCGGCGCGCCTATCCTGGAGAAGCCCCGTGAATCGCCGGAGAGACTAGTGTCCTTTCGCATCCGTCCGTTGCGACTCGAATCTTTCGAGCAGCTGCCCAAGCACGCGCGCCGATGTGTGTTCTGGGAGGTCGACCCGGAGACGGTGAATACCGAATTCCTTCCGGACCCGGAGTTCGAGAAGGAGGCCTGGCTGTCGATGGTCATGCTGGAGTGGGGATCCTGCGGACAATTGGCCACCGCGACCCGCCCCGCCCTCGAGGACGGCGATGCCGGAGACGCCGAGACCTGCCTGGGGTACGTGCTCTATGCTCCGCCCCGCCTGGTCCCGCGGGCTCAGCGGATGCCCACGAGTCCAGTCAGCGCGGATGCGGTGTTGTTGACGTCCATGGGGGTTGAACCCGGTCAGCCTGAGGGGATGCCCACCATGCTCATCGGTCAGGTAGTTGCGGAGTTGGTGCGACGCGGGGTGCGAGCGCTGGAAGCGTTCGGTCGTACCGCGGAGGCGGCCGAGGTCGGGGCGGTGGATGGGACTGCCGGCGATGTGGACCCGCAGATCGCGGCGGCCGTCGCCGCACTGGGGGATTGCGCCTTCGACCGGTGCATGATCGACGCGGACTTCCTGCTCGACGCGGGGTTCACGGTAGTGGCGCCGCATCGCTACTTCCCGCGGCTGCGGCTGGAACTCGATAAGGGACTGGGCTGGAAGGCCGAGGTCGAGGCGGCACTCGAGCGACTGCTCGAAGGCGCCCGACTTGAGCACGTCGTCTAGACGACCGGCCGACCGTGCTCCACCGACTGCTCATGGGCGAGGAGTTCGGCGAAGGTGAACGTCCCAGTGGGACGGTCGTTCTTGCCCAGCAGATACAACCGCTTGACTGCGGCGAGGATTCCCTCGGCGATGGCATCCCGGCACTCCCGGGTCGACAGCAAGTGGCTGTCTCGAGGGCTGGTGATGTAGCCGACGTCGACTTGTACGCTCGGCATTCTGGTGAGCCGTAACAGATCCCAGGTTCGGCCGTGTGCACGGCAGTCCAGCAGCCCGGTGCGGGCCGGAACCTCGCGCTGGATGAAGTCGGCGAGGTTGCGACCGATGGTGGATACCGAACCGTGTGAGCTGCCGAAGTAGAACGACGCCACACCGTTGGCTGCGGGGCTGGGGTGGCGCTCGAAGCGAAGGCTGATCATCAAGTCGGCACCGACGACGTTCGCCGTCGCGGCGCGCTCTCCATCGGAGGGGCTGCGGTTGATCGGGCGAGAAAGGTACGTCTCCATGCCGATGGCCGTCATCCGGCCCTCAAGGCGGCTGGCCAGATCCCACAGCATGTCGGCTTCGCTGATCGGACCATCCGGCCCGGAGACGATCAGCCCGTGATCGGAGCCGCCTCGGCCCGGGTCGATGATGATGCGCTTGCCTGATAACCGGGGTCCGGATCGGCGAACCAACTCCTCCTCGCGGATGGCATGCAACGAGCCGCCGGTCACCCGCGAACCGAGAAAATACAGGGAGCGCAACGTTTCCGGGCCGCAGATACCGTCGGGTGCCAGCCCGTACTCACGTTGGTAGGACATCAGGGCGTTGTGGGTCTGGAGCCCGAAATAGCCGTCCACCAGTGCGGTGTAGAAACCCAGGTCCTGCAGTCGTGCCTGCAGGGTCGCGATGTCGTCGCCGTACATCGGAGCCCCGAACTGGTGAGCCAACGTCCGTGCCCCCAGTCGGTAGGACGCCTCCTTGAGCGCGCGGTAGGTCGCCTCGCCGACGATGCCGTCCACCAGCAGTCCGCGTCGTTGCTGGAACGCCCGCACCGCATGGTCGAGCTCATCGTCGAAGACGTCCAGGGCCACATGCTGACCGGTGGTCATGTGCTCGTCGGGGTTCTCCAGAAATCCCAGTGTGGCCAGAGTCGCGCGGATCTCGACCAACGCACGGCTGCGGTGACCGCGGCGCAAGGCCTCGCCCGGGCTGCCGCCCTGCCAGGATCCGGCGCCGTGGCTAGGACTCGACATGGTAGGGATTGTCGCAGACGGGAGGCCGTTTGCGCTAAACCCTCTGGCGTGATCGGCGCGGCTACAACTCGCCGGCGATCTCGCGCAGCAAGGCCGCCTTGCCCTTCGCACCGACGATGCGCTTCACCGGTCGCCCGTTCTTGAACAGGATCAGTGTCGGGATGGACACCACCTGGTAGTCGCTCGCGGTACCGGGATTCGCGTCCACATCAACCTTTGCCACGACCAGCGCGCCGGCCTTGTCCGCGGCGATCTCGTCGAGCACCGGTGCCACCATGCGGCACGGCCCGCACCAGGCCGCCCAGAAGTCGACCAACACCGGGGTGGTGCTGGCGAGCACCTTCTCGGCGAAGGTGTCGTCGGTCACGGCGACCGTCGCGGCGCTCACTGCCGGACTCCGGCCGTCTCGACGCCGGTGTCGACGGCATGCGGGTGAGCCAGCCAGCGCTCGGCGTCGATGGCCGCGGCGCAGCCGCTGCCCGCCGCGGTGATGGCCTGGCGGTAGGTGCGGTCCACCAGATCCCCGGCCGCGAATACCCCGGGGATCGAGGTGGCGGTGCTGCGGCCGTCCACCAGGACGTAGCCGTCATCGTCGACCTCCACCAGGTCACGTACGAGCTCCGAACGGGGATCGTGGCCGATCGCCACGAAAACACCGGTGACGGGGAGAACAGATTCCTCGTCGGAGATGACGTTGCGGACCCGCAACCCGGTGACCGCCGTATCGCCTTCGACGGCGACCACGGCGGTGTTGGTCAGGAAGGTGATCTTCTCGTCGGCTCGGGCGCGTTCGAGCATGATCTTCGAGGCTCGAAACTCGTCGCGTCGGTGTACAAGGGTCACGCTGCGCGCGAACCGAGTCAGAAATGTGGCTTCTTCCATGGCGGAGTCTCCGCCGCCGATGACCGCGATGTCCTGTCCCTTGAAGAAGAAGCCGTCGCAGGTTGCGCAGGAACTCACGCCGCGGCCGAGCAGTTCCTGTTCGCCGGGAACGCCGAGATAGCGTGCCGCCGCGCCCATGGCCAGGATGACCGACCGGGCGCGGTGGGTCTCACCGCCGGCGGTCACCACCTCTTTGACCGGCCCGTCCAGCGACACCGACTCGACATCCTCCATCTGGAGGTCGGCACCGAACCGGAGTGCCTGCTCGCGCATCTCCTCCATCAGGTCGGGACCATTGATCCCCGCCCGGAAGCCGGGGAAGTTCTCGACCTCGGTGGTGGTCATCAGCGCACCGCCGAACGACGTGCCCTCGAAGACCAGGGGAGCCAACTGCGCACGTGCCGTGTAGATCGCGGCCGTGTAGCCCGCGGGCCCAGAGCCGATGATGATGACGTCGTGAATCGGTGGGGAGGTCATACCAACCTTTCTGCGGGAGCCGGCAAGGGACTCAACGCGTGAAACAACAGCCTAGGCGCGCCTGTTCCCGCACGCAGTCAGGGGCGCGGCAGAACCTGTTCGGCGATCAGCCCGCGTCGCCCGGTTCCGCAGTCCGGCCACACCGCAACGGCACGCAGTTCCCCGGGCCGATCTCCGGAGAGCACCAGCACGACGGCGGGGCGGTCGTTGACCGGCATCGTCCGCGCACCAACCACCACTGCCCGCGGGTATCCCAGCCCTGACAGGCAGGCTGTCTGCCGTGCGGGATCGGTCAGCGGCCCGGCATCCAGTGGCTGCCCGGTCAGCGCGGCCAGCTCCTCCGGCGGCAACGGCACGGTGGGTGTCACGGTGATGCTGCGGGCGCTGCTCGGCGCACTCGCCCCCTGGCCGCCGGTACCGAGGACGGCTGCCGCCGCCACGCCGGCGACCACGACGACCACCGCCGCCGCGACAATCGGCCACCCGCGGCCGGGTCCGGGGCGGGCCGCGTGGGCGGCCGGTCGCCCCGATGCGCCCGTGACGGTGTGCCCGGGCTGTTGTTCCATTCACACAGTGTCGGTCAGGCCGGACCGGGCGGGCGCAGCAGCACCGCCAGGTTGCCGCGGGCGCGGGCGCGTCGGCTCTTGATCGTTCCTTCGGCGACACCGAGTAACCGGGCGGCGTCGGAGACCGTGTAGCCGTGCATGTCGACCGCCAGGATCGCCGCGCGCTGCCCTACGGGCAGCCGCAGCAGTGCCGCACGCACGATCATGGCGGTCTCCACCCGCAGGTGCTGATCGCTCATCGGCTGACTTTCGTCCAGGGGACCGGGGGCCGGCCGCACCGTGTCGCGGCGCCGCCGATCCGCGCAGGCGTTGACGACGATTTGGTACAGCCAACTGCCCACCGCCGAGTCGTACCGGAAGTGGCGTGCCGTGCGGAGTGCGCCCAGCATGGCCTCCTGAACGAGGTCCTCGGCATCCTCGGCGGTCCTGCTGCGCGCCCTGGCCAGCCGGTACAGCCGCGGCCGGTGGCGGGTGAAGAGCGCCCCGAAGGCCTGCCGGTCCCCGGCAACGTGGGCGGTGAGCAAGGCGGCGTCGCTGCGCGGATCGGAGTCCGGGTGGGGCACGATCCGGACGGTAGCCAGCATCGCCGGGCCCGGCACTTCACCCGGGCGGGGGGCTGTTCAGGATGTCAGGATGCGGCGCTGACGGTGATCTCGGAAACCTCGGTTCGGTTCTTGCCGTTGGTCTGCCCCATGGTGGATATCCAGACCAGCAGATAGGACGTCGGCTCCGCGGCGGGAACCGCGATGGTGTTCGAGCCGGGCTTGAGCGCAGTGGGACCCGTCAGCAGGGTGGTGTCCGCCAGTGACGCGGGCGTGGCGCTGTCTGCGGAGCGGATCTGAACCTGGGTTCCGGTGCTCGACACCGACACCGTGACGGCGCCGACCTCGGTCGGCTGCGGGAGTTTCAGCATCAATCCCACCCCGCTCTTGAAGTTCGGGAACGGCACCGAATCGGTGTAGGTGTCGGTGGGCCACGCCGTCGAGGGGTCGCCGTCGATCGCCAGTCCCGCCAGGTCGGGGGCGTCAGCCCCGCCATCGGGTGAAAAGACCGTCACCGCAACGGGTTTGACCTCCGCACCGGGAGCGGCGCTGCTGGTGGAGGTTGTGGTGTTCAGGCCCAGCTGATCGCCCCTGAGCCCGCCCTCGGTATCGCCGAAAATACGGCTCAGCACCGAGGCCAGTACCACCAGTGCGACCACGAGGACCGCAGCGCCCACACCGACACCGATGAGCATGTTGCGGCGCCGGCGTGCCCGCAGTTCGGTCTCATCGAGGCGCGTCGTGCCGGACGGCCGGACCGCCTGCTCCGGGGGCATGGCGGCGACCGGTTCCACCAGGTCGGTGCGCTCGGCCGCCGCGGTGGCCTGGTGCAGCAGGTTCAGCAGCGTTGGTGCGCTGCTGATCCCGCCGCGGGACTGAACGGCGCGTACCGCCGCCGCCGAGATCTGGAACGGGATGTCGTCGTTGAGCTTCGCCGGTTCGACAGGCTCGCCATCCGGGGCGGCCTCGGCGGGCTCAAGGCCGCTCGGATAGCCCCCCTCCGGAAGCGGCCAGCGGTCGACGAGGAGGGCGTACAGCGCTGCCCCGATCCCGCGGATGTCACCGGTCGGGGTGGCATCGGGCAGCACACCCGGGAACGCCAATGCGACATCGCCGTCGATGCTCACCCGGATACGACTCGGATGATCGATCGACAGGACGACCCCGGAGCGGTGCGCCTCCTCGGCGACCCCGGCCAGGGACTGCACGGCGCGGGCCGCGCCGACGGCCGACGGGGCGGTCTCGGCGACCTCCTTCAGGGATCCGCCGCGTACCCATTCGGCCACAACCAGGCCGCCGGAACTGGTGGTGGTGACGTCGAGTACACGCGCCAGACCCGGTCGATCGATCTGGCTCAACGCCAGGGTCCGCTGCAGGATCGTCTGGACCTCGTCTTCGGACATCCGGCGGTCGGGGTCGACGAACGTCAGGGCCACCTGACGGTCCAGCGCGGTGTCCAGGGCCTGCCAGAACTGGAGTCCGGGGGGCCCGCCGTGAAAAACCAGCAACCGGTAGCGGCCGCCGGCGATGCTCGCGCCCGGAACAAGTTGGGCCTCGGAGGGGGTGGGCGCGTAACGCCGAGCCGACGGGGCGTCATAGCGTGGGGCGGGGAGACCGGACGACCCGAGCGGAACGTCGGGATGGAAGTCGTCGGCGGCCGATCTGGGACCGCGGGCCGACGGGTCATCCCGCGCGGGGGTCTCGGACGGTTCGTCGCTCAGCTCCGGTCCTTTCCCGTGGAACGAAATGCCGCGTTCAGCGTACGTGACCGGCGTTGCCGGATCGGGCAGAAGAGAACCGGATTCGGTTGAGTCCGTCGCGACGGCAGCGGGTTCGGTCGCGGCGAGCACCCGGCGACGCACCGCAGCCGTCGCGGCCCGGACATCGGGCACACCGGCCACCAGGGTCAGCCCGACGATGATCGGTGCCATCACCACCGCGAGGATCAGCAGCCGCACCATCGAGCCGCCGCCCCCGCTGCGAGTGGTGAGCGCCTCCAGGTTCAGTACCCGGTCGACGCCCGCCGCGACGACCGCGGCCACCACCGATGCCGCCGCGGTACCGACGACGGTGCGTCGCACGTCGGAGGAGAGCAGCCGCCCGCCGGGGGGGCGCAACGACCGCCGCAGCAGCACGTGGCCGAGCAGAGCTCCCGCCACGAATCCGAGACCGTTGGCAGTCCCCAGATAGGCGGCCACCAGGTCCGGGTCGTCGGTGAGATGCGGCGCCACCAATGAGGCCGCGATCTTGACGGCGGTGATGGCCACGATGATGAGGATCGGTGTCCACGGCTGCTCGCGGGCGTAGAAGACCCGCAGTTGCAGCAGCACCAGCGCGTACGGAATCAGGGTGAACGACGACATCGCGATCGCGATGCCGAGGTAGTTCGCGTCGACCTCGCCGAAGTTCCCGTAGGCGAACAGGGCGCTGCCGATCGGTGGGCCCGCCGCGGTCATGAACGCCACGATCGGGATGAGCGTGACCATGGTGAGTCGGGTCGCCAGCGACAGATCGGCGAGTACCGCGGGGGTGTCGTCGGCGGCGGCGTTTCGGCTCAGCCGGGGCATCACCACGGTCAGGATCGTCACGCCGATCATGCCGAACGGCAGTTGCAATACCAGCCAGGCGTAGTAGTAGATCGCGGGTCCGGACGCCGCCGCGGTGCTGGCGATCTGATTCCCGACGACCAGACCCACCTGGCTGATCAGCACGTAGAGCACCATCGCCGCGGCCATCATGCCGAAGCGCCGGAGCCGATCGTCGATTCCCCACAGAGGTCGCAGCGAAATCCGCTCGGCGCGGATCGCCACCAGTAGTACGGCGGCCTGGGCGACGACACCCAGTGTCGTACCGATACCCAGAACCAGCAGCTTGGTGTTGCCCATCTCGACCGGATCGACCGAAAGCTCTCCGGGGACAAGCAGATACAGCACCAGCGTGCCGATCGCGACGACGTTGTTGAGGACCGGCGCCCAGGCCGGCGCCCCGAAGATGTTGCGGTTATTGAGGATCGCCATGAACACCGAGGTCAGTCCGTAGAAGATCACCTGCGGCAGAAGCAGATAGGCGAACGCGGTGGTCAGTGCCGAATTGACCTTCGGATCATCGCCCAGCATCATCCGCACCAGCAGTGGTGCGGCGGCCACCGAGGCGATGGTGGCGATCAACAGCAGGGTGGTCGCCAGGGTGACCAGGCGGCGCACGAAGGCCGCGCCGCCATCGGGGTCGTCGCGCTCGGCGCGGGCCAGCACCGGTACGAAGATCGCGGTGAACGTGGCCTCCAGCACCAGCGCCGCGATCAGGTTCGGCAGTTGGTTGGCCACCGAGAACGCACTGGAAAGGGCCGCACCGAGGATCGCCGCGAGCAGCACGATCCGAATGAAGCCGGTGAGCCGGCTGACGAGCGTGGCCAGCGCCATGCCCCAGGAACGGGACACGACCGCCGCGTCGGACAGTTCCGGACGGGCCGGCTGCCGCGCTTCGCCGCTCACCGGTCGACCAGATCGTCGTAGCGGTGCCGGTCATCCGGACGGTCGAGGTCGGCACGGTCGGGCTGTCCGCGGAACCGGTGGTACAGCCGCCGGCCCACCAGAAGGGTCAGCACCACGCCGCCGGTGAGGGTGATCGCGAACAGCACCTTGCCGTAGGCGTTGGAATGCACCGACAGCCGCACCGGTTCACCCAGTTGCAGACCGTCGGGGGTGCGCAGAGTCACGTCGACGGCCACCCGCTGGGAGATGTGGACCTCCACCGGCACCCGCAACGGCAGGTAGCCCGGCGGAAGCTCCTGCTCGCCGACGTCGGTGACCGCCATCCCGGGTGGCGCGTCGACCTGGAGGCGGACCCGGATCGGAACAGCCAGTTCATTGCGCAGCGCCAACGGCAGCGCGCTGCGCTCGGTGGCCAATGTGTAGGAGTCGCCGGGGTTCACGATGGTCACGGCCCCGAACAGATCACCGATGGTCTTGCCGACGACGGCCAGCCGCTGGCGGGCCACCTCGTTGCGTGCCTGGGCCGGCTCGGTCTGGCTCAGCGCGCGCAACATGTCCTCCCGCAGCGGGGCCGTGTACTGCGGCCCGGTCAACCCGGTGCGGGCGTCGGTGGTCAACGCGGCATCCAGGCCCCGGAGCCGGCCCACCTGCTCGGAGATGGTGCCGACCACATCGTCGTCGAACCGACCCCGGCTCTCCGCCGGTAACTCGACCGGCTCCGGGCCGGGCGGGGCCGCTGCCGTCGCGGCGATCACCGCGGTCAGCGGGCGGGCGGTGGCCAGGCCGGCGCGCAGGGAGTTGGCCAGTGTCGTCAGGATCAGCCGGGCGTCGTCCGGTTGCGGACTCCATTTGGCCGGCGGTACGAGAATCTGGGAGCGGGGAGGCGCATCGGGTGTCAGCAGCTGCCAGAGAATCGCGGCCACAGCATCCTGGCGGCGGGCGACGGGGGAGTCCCGGCTCAGCGGGATCTCGGTCTCGGGATCGAGATAGCCCGGGATGACGGGGTCGGTGCCCACGGCCGCCAGCGCCGCGCCCACCGCGGGCTCGAAGGGAGCTAACGTCACCCGAGCGGACAGCCGCCGGGGATCCGGGTCGGTGTCCGCGGCCATCACCACAGTCCCATCCTGGCCCTCCAGAAGCTTGAGACCGGTGTCGGTGAGCGGCCCGTCCCCGAGAACGGTCACTCCGCGGGTCGAGGTGATGCCGAGGATCTGGTCGACGATGTCGGCCCCCGATCGGGTGGCCGCAGCGCCCAGTTTGGGGCTGCCGACCCGGTGCAGCGCGCCCAGATCGGCCTGCGCGTAGGGCGTCGCCGTGACGCACAGTTTCCGAGCCACCGTGCGTAACCGGTCCAGCCAGTTCACCGCGGCCGCCCGGCCGTTGCCCGGGTGGCTGGCGGGGCCGATGCCGTCCGGGGCGTCGGCGACCGTGTAGCCCGCGGTCATGGCGTTGACGGTGACCAGCAGATCCGGGTCGACGGCCAGACACAGCGCCCGGTCGATCCCGTTGCCAGGGTCGACCGCGCCGGGGCTGGTGGCGAATTCGGCAGCGGCCAGCAAGGTTTCCAGCCGGCCGCCCGGGGCGAGCGACACCGCGAGGTCGTCGTTCATCAGCCGGACCGGGGTGGTGCCGCCCGGGACGCCGGGAGCCAGTCGGGGTTTGTCGGCCAGCGGCCAGAGCATGGTCACCCCGACCGGCCTGGTGGTGTCTGGTGGGACGACATCGGTCAACGGGTTGCCGGCCGCCGGATCGGCGGGCACCCCGGTCACCGGCAGCAGGAAGCGGCGCTGATCCAGCTTGGCCGGGGTGCCGTAGTCCGGGGTGCCGTTGACGTTGATCAGCATGGGATACACCCCGGGCGCATCGATGTTGAGCGATGACGGCTGACCCGGTCGGAGGGGCACGGAGAACCGCAATTGGGCGGCCTGGCCTCGGCCCAATTCGGCTGCCACGCTGGTGAATTCGGTGGCGGGCTCGAATCCGGCCCAGCCGGTGCCAAGGCTGGTGCGCAGCCCGGCGGGGGTGGCCACCGCGGGCGCGTGTTCGAGGCGGGCCAGCACGTCGCGAACCGGGCGGTCGCCGATGTTGATCACTGTCGCGGTCACCGTCACGCTGGGCTCGCTGGAGGTGGTCACCACGTCGGGGCTGACACTGTCGAGCCGGACTTGGAGGAACTCCGGGCCATCGGGTTGGCCGGCGGCCGGCGGTGTGGCCGGAGTGACGGTCAGCGCCACCGGGAGGAACAGGCCGAACCCGATCAGAGCGAGGATGAACCGGCGAGTGAGTCGGCGCTGGATTGGCGGTGCGCTCACGACCCCGGACCGCCGCCGTTCGTTCGGCGCCGGGGTGAACCGGCCGCCGCGTCGGGGGCGGGACGGTTCCGGGTGCGGGAATGGGTCTGCGGCCGGAGCCGGGGAGAACTCGGCGGCAGTGGCGGAAGGGCGGCCGGTCCGTCGGTCTGCAGCAGTTCGATCAGCTCGTGGGCCACCCGGGCCAGGCGGCGTTCGTCGGCGTAGGACAGCCGGTGGGGGAGTTCGGCGACCGGCACCCAGGCGACCTCGGTGACCTCGACGTCCTCATCGCACAACTCGCCGCCCCGGAACTGCAGCAGATAGTGATGGACGGTCTTGTGCACCCGGCGGCCGTCGGTGACAAACCAGTAGTCGATGCGGCCCAGTGCCGCCAGCACGTCACCGTGGATACCGGTCTCCTCGGCGACCTCGCGAATCGCGGTCTGCTCTGCGGTCTCGCCCTGCTCGATATGACCCTTGGGCAGCGACCACAGCATCCGGCCGCGACGGTCGAGTCGGCCGATGAGCGCCGCCAGTTGCTCGTCGAGCGGCCGGTCGATCCTGTCGACGACCAGACCACCCGCGGAGGTCTCATGCACGGTGCGAAGCCGGGTCGTGGGCCTGCGGTTGGGACGTCGACGGTCCGCGCTTCCCGCCGCGGCGGGGTCGGTCGCGGGCGTGGGCGGCCGGGGTTCGTTCGCCGGGTCCGGGAGGGCAGACGAGTCGCCGGCGGGAATCACGGCATTCTCGGAGTTGGCGGCCGCGGTGGACGGTGGCCCCGCGGCGCGGCGGCTTCGGCGCCCCCCTCGGCGCCGCCGCGGCCTGGCCCGTTCGCCTTCCGACATTCAACAGATAGTAATTGGCATTGACCGGCGCTTCGCCGCCACTCGCTGCCGGGGCCGGGGGTGACGAGCATTAGGCTCACCGAACGTGCCCGAAGCCATCCCGGACCATGACCTGCATGTGCGGGCGGCTGTCGCACTGCATCAGCAGGCCCCGCTGCTCCGGGAGATCGGAACGATCTTCGCCGCCGCCGGACACCAGCTGTATCTCGTCGGCGGGAGTGTGCGCGACGCGGTGCTCGGAAGGCTGACCACGGATCTGGACTTCACCACCGACGCCCGGCCGCAGGAGGTCCAGCGGATCACTCGTGGATGGGCCGACGCGCTGTGGGACACCGGTATCGAGTACGGCACCGTGGGGGTCGGCAAGGCCGGACAGCGACTGGAGATCACCACGTTCCGCGCGGACAGCTACGACCAGATGTCGCGCAACCCGCAGGTCCGCTTCGGCGACACCCTCGAGGACGACCTCATCCGCCGCGACTTCACCGTGAACGCCATGGCGGTGCGCATCACCCCCGACGGCCCCGGCGAGTTCCTGGATCCACTCGGTGGGTTGGAGGCGGTCCGCCGGCGGATCCTCGACACCCCGGCGGCACCGGACATCTCGTTCGGCGATGACCCGCTGCGGATGCTGCGCGCCGCGCGCTTCGTCTCCCAGCTGGAGTTCGGGGTGGCCGACCGGGTGCACTCGGCGATCGTGGAGATGGCACCGCAACTGGGCCGGATCACCGTCGAGCGGGTGGCCGCCGAGTTGGACAAGATGTTGTTGGGCGCCGACCCGGTGGCCGGGATCGAGCTCATGGTGCAGACCGGTATGGGCGCGGTGGTGCTGCCGGAGGTCGGCGGTATGCAGATGGCCATCGACGAGCATCACCAGCACAAGGACGTCTACCACCATTCGCTGACCGTGTTGCGCCAGGCGATCGCGCTGGAGTCCGCACCGGATGAGGACGGTGGCGGCCCGGACTTGGTGCTGCGGTGGGCGGCGCTGCTGCACGACATCGGCAAGCCCGCCACCCGTCGGCACGAGCAGGACGGCGGTGTGAGCTTCCACCACCACGAGGTGGTCGGCGCGAAGATGGTGCGCAAGCGGATGCGGGCGCTCAAGTACTCCAAACAGATGGTCGACGACGTCTCTCAGCTGGTCTATCTGCATCTGCGGTTCCACGGATACGGCGACGGGAAGTGGACCGACTCCGCGGTACGCCGGTACGTCAACGATGCCGGACCGTTGCTGCCGCGATTGCACAAACTGGTGCGGGCGGACTGCACCACCCGCAATCGGCGTCGTGCCGCGGCGTTGCAGGCCAACTACGACGGTCTGGAAGCCCGGATCGCCGAACTGGCCGCCAAGGAGGATTTGGCCCGTGTCCGGCCCGACCTCAGCGGCAACGAGATCATGGAGATCCTCGGCCTGCCCGAGGGTCCGGCAGTCGGCAAGGCCTGGAAGTACCTCAAGGAACTGCGTCTGGACCGCGGGCCGATGAGCAAGGACGAGGCCACCGCCGAACTACTTGCGTGGTGGAACGCCGGCGGTGCCGCCGACGTCTAAGGAGGTATGGACTACTGCCTGGACGCCGGTGACGGCACCGCTTCGATCTGGACCTCCGACCCCGACGTCGACCTCGACGGAGATGGAGCGCTCGACGCCGTGCGCTTGGATCTCGACGGGGACGGGCTGTTCGACGACGCCCTCGGCGACCTCGATGCGGACGGTGAGGCGGACCACGCGGCACTCGGCCTCGATGCTGCTGACCGGACGCTCTACACCGATGACGGGACGGGTGCCTGGGCGGTGGCCGGCGGTCTGCCGCCGAGACCGCTGCGCTGGTTCGACCTCGACGGGGTCGAGCACAGCGGGGATCTCGCGGCGGATGTGGATCGTGCCGACGATCGCGACGTCGACGGGGATGGCCGCGGCGAGGTCCTGTTCGACGTCGACCGCGACGGATTAGCCGATCGGGCGCTGCGCGCCGGCGAGGACGGTTCCGTGGCGGGCTACCCCGTGCAGGGATACGTCGACACCGACGGGGACGGGCGCTGGGATCTGCTGCTACGCGATGCCGACGGTGACGGTGCCGCCGACGGCGCGACGGACCTCTAGACGCTCACCGCCCCGCGCTCGGGCTTATTGCGGCGCGGCCGCTCCTCGCGCTGCGCGCTCACCGCCCCGCGCTCGGGCTTATTGCGGCGCGGCTGCTCCTCGCGCTGCGCGTTCAGCGCCCCGCGCTCGGGCTTATTGCGGCGCGGCTGCTCCTCGCGCTGCGCGTTCAGCGCCCCGCGCTCGGGCTTATTGCGGCGCGGCTGCTCCTCGCGCTGCGCGCTCAGCGCCCCGCGCCGGGCGGGCCGGCGAAGGCCTGGGCGATACCCAGCCACTTCTCTGCGTCGGGGCCTTCGGCGACGACATCGAGAGCCGCGCGGGGTCGGCGCTGTGTCACCAGATAGCAGAAATCCAGCGCCGAACCACGAACCCGCTGCGCGGCGTCCTCGGGACCCCACGCCCATACCTCGCCGTCCGGCGCGCGCAGTTCGACCCGGAACGGTTCGGCCGGAACTGGGAGTCCGTGCACGGTGAAGGCGAAGTCCCGGGTGCGGACGCCCAGGTGCGCGATCGGCCGCAGCCTCGCCGTTCCCGGCACCTCCACGCCCAGGGCGTCGGCGACGTCCAGGCCGTGCGCCCACGTTTCCATCAGGCGCGCGGTGGCCATCGAGGCCGGGCTCATCGGCGGCCCGAACCACTGCAGCTTGCGGCCGTCGGGCACCTCGCGCAGCGCGCTGTGCAGGGCGTCGCGGGTGACGCGCCATTCGGCGAGCATCTGTTTCGGCGGTGTGCCCGAAACCAGCGACTCGGCGGCCGCATCCACGAAGCCCGACGGGTCGGTGGCCGCCTCGGCCACGATCTGCGTGAAACCGGGTCCGTCGGTGACCGATGTCAGCGCCACCCGGTCGGTCCACCACAGATGGGCGATCTGATGCGCGACGGTCCAACCCGGGGCCGGGGTCGAGCGCGCCCAGCCATCGTCCGGTAGATCCGCGACCAGCGCATCGAGCGCGGCGCTTTCGGCCTGCAGGTCGTCCACGATGTCATCGGCAACGCTCATGACCGGAGCCTAATTCGCCGCCGGCCGCCGGCGGCCGATTCGCGAATGCGCCACCAGACCGGCGACGTAGAGTCCCGAGCCCGCAAGTGCGAGGGCGACCGAGTGCCCGTCGGCCGGGATGACGGCCGCCGCGGCGGTGGTGGCGATGATGAACGACATCCAGAACACCGCGTCCTGAACGGCGAAGACGTGCCCGCGTAGCGCGTCGTCGACGTCGATCTGCATGGCCGAGTCGGCGCACAGCTTGACCATCTGCCCGGCCAGTCCGAGAAAGAACCCACAGGCCACCATGACCGGAATCAGCAGGCTGGTGCCGGCGAGCTGGATCACCGCCGCCGCGGCCAAGGCGGTGTTGGCGGTGCTGTAGCGACCCCAGCGGCGGATGGCCGCCGGGGCGAGCAGGTTGGCCAGGAACGAGCCGCTCCCGGTGGCTGCCACGAACACCACGGCGGTACCGAGACCTGCGAAGCCCGCGACGCCGGTCTGCCGAACGATCACCAGCACCAGCAGCGTGTTGATTCCGAACACCATCCGGTGGGCGCTGAGGCCGGACAGCGTTGCCGCGACCGGCGGTGTGCTGCGCACCGCCCGCAGACCGCAGGCCCACCCGGTCGCCACCGCGTACAGGGCGGAACCCGCCACCAGGGTCCGATCCGGGCCGAGGGCGTGCGGCGCGAAGCGCAGTGCCAACAGCAGCGCGAGGACCAGGGGCAGGACCACAAGGCCGATCACCGACGCCGCACCGCCGTCCCCGGCGCCGAAGATCGAGCGCGGAACCAGCATGAAGTTGGCACCCAGGAAGGTGGCGGTGGCACCGACGGCGACAGCGACGGAGTTCATCGTCACGACCTGCTCGCGGGGCACCACATGGGGCAGCGCCGCGGACAACCCCGAGGTGACGAACCGGCTGAACCCGTTGACCATCAGCGCACCGAGCAGGACGAACAGGTCCCGGGCGCCGAAGGCGAGCAATACCGCGACCCCGGCGACCAGAAACACCCGGGCGGCCGTTGCCGCGATGAGCACAGCGCGTCGATCCCAGCGGTCCAGCACGGCACCGGCGAACGGGCCCAGCAGCGAGTACGGCAGGAACAACACCGCGAAGGCGCCGGCCACCGCCCACGGCGAGGAGGCCCGTTCCGGGTTGAACAACAGGCCGCCGGCCAGACCGGCCTGGAACAGCCCGTCGCCGAACTGGCTGGCCGCGCGCAGCTCCAGAAGTCGCCGGAACTCGGGTAGGCGTCGCACCGACTGCCATAGTGAGTCGGAGTCGACCGCCGCTGCCACCGGCCCACCGTACAAAGGCGCTGTGGGCGGTTGTCGTCCACTGCGGCACACCGGCGCGATCGTGCCATGATGGTCGTGTGTCTCAGCCGGAGGAACCCGAGGATTTCCTCGCCCCCGCGGCGAACCGGGTGCGAGCCGGTTCCCTGTTGTTGGCCAACACCGACCTGCTCGAGCCGACTTTCCGCCGCAGCGTCATCTACGTCGTGGAGCACAACGACGGCGGAACCTTGGGCGTGGTTCTCAATCGGCCCAGTGAGACCGCCGTGCACAACGTTCTTCCGCAGTGGTCGGATCTGGCCGCTAAACCCAAGACGATGTTCATCGGCGGCCCCGTGAAACGCGATGCCGCGCTGTGCCTGGGCATCCTGCGGATCGGCCTGGATCCCGATGGACTGACGGGCCTGCGGCATGTGGCCGGCCGGATCGTCATGGTCGATCTCGATGCCGACCCGGATGTGATCGCCGAGTTCGTCGAGGGCGTCCGGATCTTCGCCGGCTACGCCGGCTGGACCATCGGGCAGTTGGAAGGCGAGATCGACCGCGACGACTGGATGGTGTTCTCCGCCCTGCCGTCAGATGTTCTCGTGCAACCCCGGGTGGATCTGTGGTCGCGGGTGCTACGCCGTCAGCCGCTGCCGTTGTCGCTGCTGGCGACGCATCCGATCGATCTCAGCCGCAACTGAGGGCGGTTCGCCCTACTGGCAGGACCGGGTGCAGGCGCCGCAACCCCCGCCGGACTCGCAGCCGCCGGCTGATTCCCGTCGCGCGGCGTACCGGGCGCCCTGCCATGAGCCGGCACCGATCGTCGCGACTGCTCCGGTCACCCCGAGGATCAGACCGAGGGTGCCGACCCGGGGCGGCGCGGCCAATGCGGCGATGGCGCCGGCCGTCAGCATGATCGCCGCGGCGAGCTGGGTGGGCGCCACCAGGCGCAGCACCTGCCCGGTCAGATCGACCGCGGGCCGTCGGGTCAGCGTCCACAGTCCGGTCCCGCCGATCAGCGCGGCCAGACACAGGCACAGAACCGCGGCGACAACCATGGTGCTCAGGATACGAGCCGGGCTCCTGCCGCGAGTGTGCGCCTACCCGATGGCCGGCATCGGGATGGCCGGGAAGATCGGGGCACCCGCCTGGACCAGCGGAGCGGCAGCCGCGGACGGCGCGGCGCCGACGGCCGTTCCCGGCGCGGTGACCCGGAAGCCGTTGACGATCGCATCCGTCGCCTCGGCGGTGGCGACCACCTGGTTGGCCGATGTGGTGACGAAGAGCGACACCAGATAGTGATCGGATCCGGACTTGGCGATCACATGCCGCCGCGACGTGTTCAGGGTGACATCGTTGTCGCGGTAGGTGCCCTCGATGATGGCGGACGGGAACCCGCCGAAGTTGGCCATCGAGGCGGCGGTCGACTGCCAGGCGAACAGCTTCTGGCTGTCAACATAGCCGTGGGTGATGGCCTCCTCCGGATCGAACTCGCCCGCGAGCTTGTACACCACCAATTGCGCGTTGGGCGTGTAGAGCGCGTCACCGCCGAGGCGGTCGGCGATCACGGTGAAAGCGTCCGGGACGTTCGGGTCGGGCACCACGGTCCACCCGGTGGGCATCGGCAGGACGATGTTCAGGGCGGTGAAACCCGCGGCCTTCTGGGGCTCCAGCGCGACGCCCTTGTCCGTGAAGTATTCGACAAGAGTCCCTGACGTGGCCGGAATTCGCGGGGCACTGGCGGGCGCGGCCGCTGCGCTGGTCGCCGGGGCAGCTGTCGCGGTGGCGGTGACGGTCGCCGGTGCGGCGGCCGCGGCCTCGGCATCTGAGGCGGCCTGCGGGGTGACGGTGACCGTGACCGTGGCCGTGGCGGGGGCCGGTGCCGGCGCCGGAACCTCCGGCTCGGCCGAGGCAACGGTGCCGGCAAATCCGAACAGCGCGGCGGATCCTGCCGCGACGCCACCAACGAGTACCCGCCAGCTACGGGTAGTGCTGTTCATGTCAGATGTCCTTCTCAGACGGTCGGACCGATCTGGTCCGCTGGCCAACAGGTGCGAATGTAACCAGCGAAACCGGCCGTGAACGGGTCCGGAACCGACCTGGAACCAACCCCTGACCAGCCTGCAACGCAACCGATACCGCCCCGTTGTCGGTGTGGTGGCGGCGATACCCTGTCACGCGTGACCGATTCGCTGAGCGCCAGCACGGAAGCCTCCGGGGCCGCCGGCGAGGCCCATTCCTCCGCCGCCGGCGATGTGCCGCCGCACCGCTACACCGCCGCCCTGGCCGGACGCATCGAGCAGCACTGGCAGGACAACTGGCAACGGTGGGGAACGTTCAACGTCCCCAACCCGGTCGGGGCGCTGGCCCCCGCGGACGGTGCGCCGGTGCCCGAGGACAAGATGTTCGTCCAGGACATGTTCCCCTACCCCTCCGGGGAGGGACTGCATGTCGGGCATCCGCTGGGCTACATCGCGACCGACGTCTATGCGCGTTTCTTCCGGATGACCGGGCGCAATGTGCTGCACGCATTGGGCTTCGACTCATTCGGGTTGCCCGCCGAGCAATACGCCGTGCAGACCGGAACACATCCGCGCACCCGCACCGACGCCAATATCGAGAACTTCCGCCGTCAGCTGGGCCGTCTCGGCCTCGGCCACGATCAACGTCGCAGCTTCTCCACCACCGACGTGGATTTCTACACCTGGACGCAGTGGATCTTCCTACAGATCTACAACGCCTGGTTCGACCCCGCCACCAACACAGCGCGGCCGATCTCCGATCTGGTTGACGAATTCACCACCGGGGTACGGCAACTCGATGACGGCCGCGTGTGGGCGGAGCTGTCGGCGGGGGAGCGCAGCGATGTCATCGACGGCTACCGCCTGGTGTACCGGGCCGACTCGATGGTCAACTGGTGTCCCGGTCTGGGCACGGTGCTGGCCAACGAGGAGGTCACCGCCGACGGCCGCAGCGAGCGCGGCAACTTCCCGGTGTTCCGGAAGCGCTTGCGGCAGTGGATGATGCGGATCACCGCCTACTCCGATCGGCTCCTCGAGGATCTCGATGTGCTGGACTGGCCGGAGAAGGTCAAGACGATGCAGCGCAACTGGATCGGCCGGTCGACGGGCGCCTCGGTGCTGTTCTCGACGCGGCGCACCGGTCCGGTTGGCGACGATGCCGACATCGAGGTGTTCACCACCCGCCCGGACACCCTCTTCGGCGCCACCTACATGGTGCTGGCGCCCGAGCATGAACTCGTCGACCGCCTGACCACCGAGCAGTGGCCGGCGGGGGTCGATCCGCGGTGGACCGGAGGTGCCGCCACCCCCGTCGAGGCGGTTGCCGCCTACCGCCGTTCGATCGCCGCCAAGTCCGACCTGGAACGGCAGGAGAACAAGACCAAGACCGGCGTGTTCACCGGGAGCTATGCCACCAATCCGGTGAACGGTCAACAGATTCCGGTGTTCATCGCCGACTATGTTCTGCTCGGCTACGGCACCGGGGCGATCATGGCGGTGCCCGGCCACGATCAGCGGGACTGGGAGTTCGCGAGCACGTTCGGTATCCCGATCATCGAAGTGATTGCCGGCGGGGATGTCTCGCAGGAGCCCTACACCGGAGACGGACCCCTGGTGAACTCCGGCGATTTCGACGGTCTGGATACGGCGGAGGCCAAGAAGGCCATCACCGCGCGACTGGAATCCGACGGCCGCGGCCGGGCGCGCGTCGAGTACAAACTCCGGGACTGGCTGTTCGCACGCCAACGTTATTGGGGCGAGCCGTTTCCCATCGTGTACGACGATGACGGCCGGGCGCACCCGCTGCCGGAGTCGATGCTGCCGGTGGAACTGCCCGATATCGAGGACTACTCGCCGGTGCTGTTCGATCCCGACAGCCCCGACAGCGAACCCTCGCCGCCGCTGAACAAGGCGACCGACTGGGTGCACGTCGAACTGGATCTCGGCGACGGGCTGCAGCCCTACACCCGCGACACCAACGTCATGCCACAGTGGGCCGGCAGTTCCTGGTACGAACTGCGCTACGCCGATCCGCACAACGGTCAGCAGTTCTGCGATCCCCGCAACGAGGCGTACTGGATGGGCCCGCGGCCCGCCGAGCACGGCACGGGCGACCCCGGCGGGGTGGACCTCTATGTCGGGGGCGTCGAGCATGCGGTGCTGCACCTGCTGTATTCGCGGTTCTGGCACAAGGTTCTGCACGATCTGGGCCACGTCAGCTCCCGGGAGCCCTACCGTCGCCTGGTCAACCAGGGCTACATCCAGGCCTACGCCTACACCGACGCCCGCGGGGCCTACGGTCCCGCCGCCGATGTCGTCGAACGGGGAGGCAAGTTCTACCTGCCCGGCCCGGACGGTGAGATCGAGGTGTTCCAGGAGTTCGGCAAGATCGGCAAGAGCCTGAAGAACTCCATCTCGCCCGACGAGATCTGCGACTCCTACGGCGCCGACACGCTGCGGGTCTACGAGATGTCGATGGGCCCTCTGGAGGCCTCCCGGCCGTGGGCCACCAAGGACGTCGTCGGAGCCCACCGGTTCCTGCAGCGGGTCTGGCGGCTCGTCGTCGACGAATCCACCGGTGAGACAAAGGCTTCCGACGACAGCCTCGATGAGGCGACACTGCGCGCCCTGCACCGCACCGTCGCCGGCGTTCGCGATGACTACACCCATCTGCGCAACAACACCGCCGCGGCGAAGCTCATCGAGTACACCAACCACCTGACCAAGTCCGGTGTCACCGCCCGCGCCGCGCTGGAACCGCTGGTGCTGATGACCGCGCCGCTGGCGCCGCACCTCGCCGAGGAGCTCTGGCGGCGGCTGGGCCACGACACCGCGTTGGCGCACGGCCCGTTCCCGGAGGCCGACGAGCGCTATCTGGTCGCTGACACCGTCGAGTACCCGGTCCAGGTGAACGGCAAGGTGCGCGGACATATCACCGTTGCGGCCGACGCCGATCGCGCCGAGTTGGAACGGCACGCTCTGGCCGATGAGAAGGTGGTGGCGTTCCTGGCCGGGGCCGCCCCGAAGAAGGTCATCGTGGTGCCCGGTCGCCTGGTCAACATCGTGATCTGAGCGCCGTCAGCGCACCGGCCCGCGCGGGCGGATCACCACCTGGTGGGTGTGCCCGTCCGGCGGGGTGGCCACCACCTGGGCGACCACCTGTGCAACGGTCTGCGGTGCGAGGAACTGCGTCGGGTCGTACTCGCCGCCCTCGTAGGCCACCAGGTCGCGCTGCATCGCGGTGTCGACCCTGCCGGGGTGGATGCTGGTGACCCGCAGCAGTGGTTCGTCGATGCGCAACGCATCGGCGAACGCCTTCAGGGCGAACTTGCTGGCCGAGTACGACGACAGACCGGGGGAGACGTTGAGCCCGGCACCGGAATTGATGAAGACCACCTGACCGCGTGCGGCCCGCAGGGCCGGCAGGAGGGCCAGGGTGAGGGCGACCGGGCCCGTGACATTGACCTCGAAGGTCTCCAGCCATTGCGCGACGGTCGATTCGCCCACCCGGCCCGGGTACGCGACACCGGCGTTATGCACCAGGACGTCGAGTTCGGTGAGCCCCGTCAACGCCGCGGTGATCTGGTCGGTGTCGCCGAGGTCCAACGGCACCGTTGTCGCACCCGAGCGTGCGGCCACTTCGGCGAGGCGCTCCGATGGCCGCCCCGCCAGCAGCAGCGTGTAGTGGGGGGCCAGTGCTTCGGCGATCGCCGCACCGATGCCACCGCTCGCTCCGGTCACCAGAGCCAGATGAGATCTGCGCTGCATTCCGCCGACCTTACCGACCTGCGGTCCAGCCCTCGGGACCGCAGAATGAACAGGTGGCATTCGACGCCGGCTTCTCGCCGACCCAGTTGGCGGCCCGCGCGGCGTATCTGCTGCGCGGTAACGACCTCGGCACCATGACGACTGCGGCTCCGCGGCTCTACCCGCACATGTGGAGTTGGGATGCGGCGTTCGTCGCCGTCGGGCTGGCATCGCTGAGCGTCGAACGGGCCGTCGTCGAACTCGACACCCTGCTGTCGGCGCAGTGGTCGAACGGGATGATCCCGCACATCGTCTTCGCCGATGGTGCCGACGGGTACTTCCCGGGGCCGGACCGCTGGGCCTGCGATCGGTTGGCCGCCGCCGCGCCGCAGGGCCGCCGGACCTCCGGTATCACCCAGCCCCCGGTGCACGCCATCGCGGTGCAGCGCATCCTCGAACGGTCCCGAAACCGGGGCCGAACCACTCACGCTGTCGCCGAGGCGTTTCTGGACCGTCGTTGGAACGACCTGGTGCGATGGCATCGCTGGCTGGCCGAGGCCCGCGACCGTGACGAGCACGGTCTGATCACGCTGTACCACGGCTGGGAGTCCGGCATGGACAACTCGCCGCGCTGGGATTCGGCGTACGCCAACGTCATTCCCGGTGCGGTGCCGCAGTACGAGCGGGCCGACCGCCAGATCATCACCGACCCGTCCCAGCGCCCGTCGGATGGCGAGTACGACCGCTATCTCTGGCTACTCGAGGAGATGAAGTCGGTCGGTTACGACGATGACCGGCTGCCCGGGGTGATGAGTTTCGCCGTTCAGGACGTGTTCTTCTCCGCGATCTTCGCCGTGGCCTGCGATGTGCTGGCCGGTATCGGCGAGGACTACAAGCGGCCGACGTCCGATGTGCGGGAGTTGTACTCCTGGGCCGAGCGGTTCCGCGGCGGTGTCGTCCGGACCGCGGACCACCGGAGCGGCGCGGCACGGGATTACGACGTGCGCGGCCGGTCCTGGATCCGCACTGAGACCGCCGCCCAGTTCGCGCCACTGCTGTGTGGGGGACTGTCCCATGACCAGGAGCGCGCGCTGTTGCGGCTTCTGGAGGGACCCCGCTTCTGCGCACACCCGGATCTGCGGTTCACCCTGATTCCGTCGACATCACCGGTGTCCAGGGACTTCCGGCCCCGCGAGTATTGGCGCGGCCCGGTTTGGCCGGTGTTGACGTGGCTGTTCTCCTGGGCGTTCGCCCGCCGCGGTTGGCCGGAGCGGTCGGCACTGCTACGCCGCGAGGGTTTGCGTCAGGCGAGCGACGGGACGTTCGCCGAGTATTACGAACCGTTCACCGGCGAGCCGTTGGGCAGTATGCAGCAGTCCTGGACCGCGGCAGCCGTCCTGGACTGGCTGGGCTAGTCCCAATGCCGCGCAGTTAGGCGTTGGGCGTGGTTGTCAACCGTCGAGGATTTCGATGGTGATGGTGGTGGTGTGGTTGGTGCGGTCGATGGGGCCTTTGGCTCGGTGTTTGGATATGGCGCGTTTGACCACTCGGGGGCTTGAGCGGGGTCGGCGTTCGGGGAGGGGCTGGTCGAGGGCGGCGTGTCCGATCCGTCCGATCAGGTCGATCGCGGTGTCGGCGATGGCAGCGGCGGCGTGAATGACTTGGTCGCGGGCGGTGTTGAGGGCGACGGTGAAGCTCAGGCGGTCAGCGGGGATGTCGGGGCGGGCCAGGGTGGCGTCGGCCAGGGCGGTGCGTAGGGCCTGGTAGGTGATCAGCAGCGCGTAGACCTCTTGGGAGATTCCTGCGGGGGTTCCGGCGCGCAGGACCCGCCCGCCCAGAATGGTCGATTTCAGTTCCAGGTAGCTGGTTTCGATCTCCCAGCGCTGGTGGTAGAGCTTCACTAATTCGTTCGCCGGGTAACGGTTTTCGTCGGTGAGTGTGGTTATCAGTCGGTAGTGGCCGGTACGGGTTGCTCCGGTGCTGAGGTTGAGGGTGATCTGGGCGTCGATGACCCGCACGGTGACCGCGCCCATGCGGGCCAGCCAGGTCCGGTCACCAAGGCGCCGGATGGGTGGCAGGGCACGGGTGTCCTTGCAGCGGATCAGGACCTGTGCCCCGGTCGTGGTGACTTGTTCGATCAGCGAGGTGGCGGCGAAGTTGCGGTCGGCCAACAGCAGCATGTCGGGTTTCAGGCAGCCCAATACCGCCGGCGCGTAGGTGGTTTCACCGATTCGATACGGGCCGAACACCGCGTCGATGACCGTGCGGGTGCCGCAGGCCACGATCGTCAGCAGGCGCAGCATCGGATACCCCGAGGCGGCGTCGGGCCGACCGGTTTGGCGGTCGAACACCGCGATGTTGGCCGCAGTGTTGGGCACGAACATCGACGTGCCGTCGACCGCGCAGACCAGCAGACCCTGCCAGCGCAGCGCGCCGGCGGCCGGGCCGCGCACAAGGGTGAACAACTCGCGCAGCGGGCCGACTCCGATGCGGCGCAAGGCCTGCGAGAGCGCCGAGGACCCCGGGGTGGCTACCGTGGCCGGGTCCAGGCCCGCGATCAGTCGCGCCCAGACCTGCCGGTAGCCCAACTCGGCGAACAACGCCCCGGCCAGCAACAGGTACACCACCACACGGGAGGGCAGCACCCGAATTCGCCGCTGGGTGGCCCGGGCGTTCTCCAGCGCGGCGTCGACGAGATCGAAGGACACGATCCGGGTCAACTCACCCAGATGACCCGGCGCAAACGGCCCCTGAGCATCAGTGCGACCAGCGCGAATGACAGACTGAACAGACAGCGGAACTCCCTGGTGAGATGGCGTCTTGCGAGGACAAACCATCGATACCGGGAGTTCCGCTGTCCTATCGACAACTAACCCGGCGTGTCACAATTGCAACAACAGTCACACGCCTAACTGCGCGGCATTGCAACTAACCCGGCGTGTCACAATTGCAACAACAGTCACACGCCTAACTGCGCGGCATTGGGGCTAGTCCTCGTTGGCGGTCAGCCGTTCCAGCGGTTTGAGTGCCCGCACCAGATCGGCCCGTTCCTCGTCGGTGAGCCGGGTCAGCAGTTCGGCCAGGTGGGTCCGGCGTGCCTCGAGGGCTTCCCGGTACTGGACCATCCCCTGCGGGGTCACTTCCACCAACACCGCCCGCATGTCGGAGGGATCGCGGGACCGCTCGACCAGACCCAGCTTCTCCAGGCGGCGGATTGCCACCGTCGTGGTGGGTGTGCGCACCCGCTCCCGGGCGGCCAGTTCGGTCATCCTGATCGGCCCGCTGTCGATGAGCGTCAGCAGGATGGACACCTGCGCCATCGTCAGGTCCGGTCGCGATCCGCTTCCGCTGTCCCCTCTGCGCACAACGGTCAGCAGCCTGGCCAGCACACGTTGCAGATCAGCCGCCAGCGCGGTGACCTGTTGCTGGCCCTCGGACATGGTTTTGCAGTCTAACCGCTTTGCGGTGCGGGCCGGATCAGGTCAGAGCACCGGGGAGTCAGAGCACCTGGGAGAGGAACCGTTGCAGTCGGTCGGTCTTCGCGGCGGTGAAGATCTGCTCGGGGGGACCGGACTCGATCACCACGCCGTGGTCCATGAAGATCACCGCGTCGGCGGAAGATCGGGCAAAGCCCATCTCGTGGGTCACGGCGATCATGGTCAGTCCATCCGATCCCAGGTCGGCGATCAGCGCGAGGATGCCCTTGACCAGTTCCGGATCCAACGCCGAGGTGGCCTCGTCGAAGAACATCACCTGCGGTTCCATCGCCAGCGCACGGGCGATCGCGACCCGCTGCTGCTGTCCGCCGGACAGCGTGCCGGGGCGCGCATCGGCCTTGTGCCGCAGCCCAACCCGCTCTAACTGGGCGAGCGCGAGATCCCGTGCCGCGTCGGCGGACAACCCTTTGAGTTTGCGAGGAGCGAGGGTGACGTTGTCCAGGACGCTCTTGTGCGGGAAGAGGTTGAAGTGTTGGAACACCATGCCGATGCGCTGACGCAACTTGTCCGGATCGTCGGCGAGCACGGAGCGTCCGTCGAGCAGGATGTCACCGCGATCGGGTTCGTAGAGCCGGTTCAGACTGCGCAGCAGCGTGGATTTGCCCGATCCGGAGGGCCCGATGATCGCCGCCGTGGTCCCGGCGGGAACGTCCAACGTCACCCCCCGCAGCACCGCGTTCGATCCGAACGACAAGTGAATGTCCCTGGCCCCCAACGACACCGGTTCCGGTCGTGCCATCACACCATCTCCTGGCTCGCGACGGCCGCGGGCGGCGGCACGTCATCCTCGTCGACCCGCTTTCCCCGTCGCAGACGGTTGTCGATGTAGTTGACCAGGTGCGTCAGCGGGATGGTCAGCAGCAGGTAGAACAGGCCCGCGGCCACCAGCGGGGACAGGTTCCCGGTCTGGGCGTTGAGATCCCGGCCGACCTGGAACAGCTCGCGTTGGCTGGCCACCAGACCGAGGAAGTAGACCAGCGAGGATGCCTTGAGCAGCGAGATGAACTGGTTCATCAGGGCCGGCAGTACCCGGCGGATACCCTGGGGGATGACGACCAGACGCATCGAGGAGGAGTAGCTGAACCCCAGTGCCCGGGACGCCTCCAGCTGTCCGGCCTCCACGCTCTGGATGCCGGAGCGCAGAATCTCGCCGATGTAGGCCGCCGCCATCAGGCCCAACGCCGCGATGCCCAACGGGTAGGGGTTGTTGCCGGTCAGTCCGCCGACGATCGGACCGATGCCCAGCCCGATCAACAGGATGATCACCACCTCGGGCAGACCTCGGAAGATGTCGGTGTAGATCCGGGCGGGCCACCGCAGCCACCGCGATCGGGATATCCCCGCGACGGCGAGGCCCAGGCCCAGGAACAGACCGATGATGCTGGCGCTGATGGTCAGGATCAGGGTGTTCGGCAGGCCGGTCTGGATCAGGTCGGGGATGGCTTTCTTGTAGAGCTCCCAGTCCAGGAACGAATCGCCGAGCTGGCTCAGCACCGACTTCTCGGCAATCGGTGCCGCTGCCGGTTTGGTGCGCGACGCGGCGATGGCGGCGAAGTCGGGCAGCGTCGGCAGCGGCGCGGCCTTGGACCCGGGCTTCCACCCGGGCGGTAGCGCCCGGGGCACCCACTCCGAGTACAGCCGCGACCAGGTGCCGTCAGCGATCACGGCGTCCAAACCGGCGTTGAGTGCGTCGATGAGCGGCTGGTTCTCCTTGGCCACCGCGTAGGCCACGAAATTGTCGAGGCTGAAGGTGTTCTCGATGATCACCGCCGGATCACCGGGCCGAACCGTGCCTTGCGCCTGCTGGGACGGTGCGACCCAGGCGTCGATCTGGCGGGTCTTGAGGCTGGCGTAGACGGTGTTGTAATCCGGGAACTTCACCGGCTGGAGGCCGAGGGTGTCGACGACGTAGGCCTCCTGGACGGTGCCCTGCACGACGCCGATCCGCTGGCCGGCACCCAACTGGTCGAACCCGGTGATCGGCGACCCGCTGGGGACCACCAGAGAGAAGTAGCCGAAGTCGTAGCCGTTGGTGAATCCGACGGTCTTTCGACGGGCCTCCGTGGTGGTGATCGACGACGATCCGGCGTCGAACCGCCGACTGGCCACCTGGGCCAGCAGACCGGAGAAGTCCGTGCCGACGAACTCGATCCGCAGCCCGATCTTGTCGGCGATGGCCCGCAGTACCTCGTTGTCGAACCCGGTGAACTGGCCTGCGGCGTTGATGCAGATGCTCGGCGGGGCGTCGGACAGCGTGCCCACCGTCAGGGTGCCGGGCTTGATCAGCCGCAGCGCGTCGACGTCGATGGCACCCAGCGGTTCGGTGCCGGCTGTCGTGTACTTGTCGTCGCCCGGCCCGGCCGCCGCGGCGGCGAGGTTGGTGGGCAGCGCACTGGCCGCCTGCTCACCGGGCGGTGCGCATTGGTCGGCGCCGGCGGTCGGGGCGCAGAGCAGGCCGAGGGCCAGTAGCGCGACGATCAGCAGCGCCCCGGCCCGCGCGCGGCGGCACTGGGTGGTCATCCGCAGGAACTTAGTCGGCGCGGACGGTTGCGGCCAGGGTTGTGCGCAACGTGAGGATTACCCCCGTTGGCCACGCCAGCGGATCAGCGCCTCCGCGGCACCGAGGTCATAGTCGGGGCCGTCGCATCCGACCGTCATCAGCGTGACCCCGAGTCCGGCCAGTGCCTCGGCGTTGGCGGTCACCGTCTCGGCATCGCGTCCCTCGACGCCGGAGGAGCGTTCCACGGTGGCGGGATCGCGACCGACGGCGGCGCAGTGGCCGTCGAGCACGGCGGCTTTGCCCGGGTAGGTCTCGGCGTTGGTGAATCCGTGCCAGATGTCGGCGTGCTTAGCCACCAGGCGCAGCGTCTTCCGCTCGCCCTGACCGCCGATCAGGATCGGGATGCGCCGGGTGGGCGCCGGGTTGAGCTTGGCCAACCGGCTCTCGATACGCGGTAGCGCCGCGGCGAGATCGTCGAGCCTGCTGCCGGCGGTGCCGAATTCGTAGCCGTACTCGTCATAGTCTTTGCGCATCCAGCCGGAGCCGATACCCAGGATCAGTCGGCCGTCGGAGATGTGGTCCACGGTCCGCGCCATATCGGCCAGCAGTTCGGGATTACGGTACGAGTTGCAGCTGACCAGCGCGCCGATCTCGATGCGGGAGGTCTGCTCGGCCCACGCGCCCAGCATCGTCCAGCATTCGAAATGCGCGCCGTCCGGATCGCCGTAAAGCGGGTAGAAGTGATCCCAGTTGAACACCACGTCGACGCCGATGTCCTCGCAACGCCGGACCGCGTCGCGGAGGTAGCCGTAGTGGCTGGAGTGCTGTGGTTGGAGTTGAACGCCGATGCGGATGGGGAAGCTCATGGCCCCAGATTAGGCGGGGTCGAGCACCGAACGCAGAATCTCGACCAGCACCCGCGGCTGGTCGCCCTGTACCGAGTGGCCGGCGTCGGGCACCACGACCACCCGCTGGAATCCCGGTGCGCGGCGGGCGAACTCAGCGGCGTCATCGTCGTCGACGAAGAACGACTGCGCACCCCGGACCAGGGTCGTCGGTGTGCGCAGGCGTGGCACGTCGTCCCACAGGCCCGCAAAGCCGCCAACCTGAACACCCGATCCGCTCCGCTCATCGGAGTGCGCTTTCCGGAAGGTGTCGTAGCGCCAGGTCCAGGTGCCGTCATCGAGTTGGGTGGAATTGTGAAAGACGCCGCGCCGCAAAGACTCCCGGGACCGGTGCGGCGCGGCGGCGACGGCGGCGTCCACCATGGCCTCGAAGCTCGGGAAGCTGCGGTCGCCCCGCACCAACGCCACGGCGCCCATCTGCGCCTGGGTCATCTGCTCGTGACGTTCGGGGGCCGACGGGGTGACGTCCACCATCACCAGCCGACGCACCAGGTCCGGCGCAGTGACCGCCAGACGCAGGGCCGTCAGCCCACCCAGCGACATACCCACCACCAGGTCGGCGTCCGGCGCGAGTTCCCGGAGCACGGGTTCGATCGTCACGGCGTTGAGTGTGGGGCCGTAGTCGCCGTCCTCGCGCCAGGTCGAATGGCCATGGCCGGGCAGGTCGATCGCCAGCGCGGGCAGGCCCAGGCCGAGGATGACGGTGTCCCAGGTGTGCGCGTTCTGTCCGCCGCCGTGCAGGAACACCACCCGCGGCGGGTCGTCACCGTGAACCGAGCCCCAGCGCAGTGCGCTGATCGGACCGCGTTCGACGCGTTCCACAGCGGGCAGCGGTCCGGTGACGCCGGCCTGTTCGGCGTTCTCGGGGAGGTACATGAACTCGTCCACGCCTCCAGTTAACGCGAAAATGCGCCCAGATCGTGATGCGGTGCGTAACCGCGATCTGGACGCATTCTCGATGGGGAGCTACCCCTCGGCCGGTGTCACTTTCCGGCGATGAACTCCTCAAGCTGGGTGCGCGCGACATCGTCGGGCAGCTGCTGCGGCGGGCTCTTCATCAGATACGCCGAGGCGGGAATGATCGGTCCGCCGATACCGCGGTCCTTGGCGATCTTAGCCGCACGAACCGCGTCGATGATGATGCCGGCCGAGTTCGGCGAGTCCCACACCTCAAGCTTGTACTCCAGGTTCAGCGGTACGTCGCCGAAGGCGCGGCCCTCCAGGCGGACGTAGGCCCACTTGCGGTCATCGAGCCAGGCGACGTGGTCGGACGGGCCGATGTGGACGTTCTTGTCCTCGACCTTGCCGGCCAGCGAACCGGTGAGGTTGGAGGTCACGGCCTGAGTCTTGGACACCTTCTTGGATTCCAGCCGCTCACGCTCGAGCATGTTCTTGAAGTCCATGTTGCCGCCGACGTTGAGCTGGTAGGTGCGGTCGAGCGTGACGCCGCGGTCCTCGAACAGCTTGGCCATCACGCGGTGGGTGATGGTGGCGCCGACCTGGCTCTTGATGTCGTCACCGACGATCGGGACACCGGCGTCGGTGAACTTCTTGGCCCACACCGGGTCGGAGGCGATGAACACCGGGAGCGCGTTGACGAAGGCGACGCCGGCGTCGATGGCGCACTGGGCGTAGAACTTGTCGGCCTCCTCGGAGCCCACCGGCAGGTAGGACACCATGACGTCGACCTTGTTCTCCTTGAGCACCTTGACGACGTCGACCGGCTGCTCGTCGGACAGTTCGATGGTGTCCGCGTAGTACTTGCCGATGCCGTCGAGGGTCGGCCCACGCTGCACCACCACGTTCGTGGGCGGTACGTCGGCGATCTTGATGGTGTTGTTCTCCGAGGCGAAGATGGCCTCGGACAGGTCGAAGCCGACCTTCTTGGCATCCACGTCGAACGCGGCGACGAACTTGACGTCGCGCACGTGGTACTGGCCGAACGTCACGTGCATCAGGCCGGGCACGGTGGAGTTGGGGTCAGCGTCCCGGTAGTACTGAACGCCCTGGACCAGCGAGGACGCGCAGTTGCCGACGCCGACAATGGCGACGCGCACCTCATTGGACGCGTTGTGCTCAGTCATGGGCGTTACCTTTCTCGTACTTCTCTGGGTGATCGTGTGATGAGTTTCAGCTTTGTTCGGGCTGGCTCTGGGCCACCCGCTCCGCAGCGATGAGTTCGTTGAGCCACGTGACTTCCCGCTCGCTGGACTCCAAGCCCAGCTGATGCAACTGGCGGGTGTACCGATCGAACGAGTTGCTGGCCCGTGCCACGGCGTCGCGAAGGCCCTCGCGGCGCTCCTCGACCTGCCGGCGGCGCCCCTCCAGGATGCGCATCCGGGCCTCGGCCGGGGTGCGGTTGAAGAACGCCAGGTGGACGCCGAAGCCGTCATCGGTGTAGTTCTGCGGGCCGGTGTCGGCGACCAGTTCGGCGAATCGGCGTCGGCCGGCGTCGGTCAGTTGGTAGACCCGCCGCGCGCGACGCAGCACGGTGGTCCCCTCCGGCGCGGCATCCTCGACGATCAGACCGTCGGCCTGCATGCGGCGCAGTGCCGGGTACAGCGAACCGTAGGAGAACGCGCGGAACGCTCCGAGCAGGCCGGTGAGGCGCTTGCGGAGTTCGTAACCGTGCATCGGGGACTCCTGGAGGAGGCCGAGAACAGCGAGTTCCAGCATCTCCCCACCTCCCTTGAATGCGCCGCTACGGCGGTCCGACACGTGCCGCAATAGTATCGGCGCGATATATTCGCCGCCAAATCGGCAGGTGGAGAAGGCGGTGCGGGCACGACGAAGCCATCGGGAGTGGGCGCAGGGGGCCGTGTGACGGACCCTGACGGGGGACCGGGAGAACTCGGGGGAGAACCGGCCGAACCGGGGGCGTCAGGGGTAGTTGATCCGCTTGGTCGAACCGTCGGGGTACAGCGCGATGTAGCCGCTGCCGAAGTCGCTGGAGATGTAGATCGACACCTCCAGAGTGCCGGGCGCGGTGGGGTCGTCGCCCGGTTCGATCACCAGGTAGGTGCTCGTCACGTCGGCGGGTTTGATGCCCAACGTTTCGGGCGCCCCGCGCAGAACCCCGACGACAGCCTTCGTGTCGAACGCCGCGAGATCCACCACCCGGGCGTCGTTGTCCTTGGCCGAGGCGTTCGGGTCATCGAAGCCGCCCCGGTAGGTGTAGCTCAACTCCCGGCGGTCGTCACGCGGGTCCGGACGGTCCAGCACCGCGTAGTCGGGGTAGATCACCAGCCGGAATCCCATGGTGTCGCCGAACTTCTGGCGCATCTGCTCGAACAGCCCGCTGAGTCCGCCCAGCGACTGGAGTTGTTTGGGCGGAGTCAGCACCACCGGTGCGACACCATCGGGTTTCGCGCCGGGGTCCGAGGTGAAACTCAGCGGGGAACTGGTGTTGCCGTACAGGCCCCACCCCATCCCGATGCCGAGCAGCACTAGCACGCCGGCGGTGGCCAGCCGGATCGCCCACACCGGCCGACTGCCCGGCGGACGCGGCGTCTTCAGCGCCCGAAGTTGCACCGGGGCGCCGCCGGTCTGCAGGTCGTCGACCAGAGCGCGTAGTTCCCCGAGGGTGGCGGCGTTGGTGGCCGCCTTCACCCGGTGCGCATGCTCGGTCATCGACAGCTGGCCCTCGGCGAGCGCGGTGTCGAGGATCTGGCAGATGTCCGTGCGGTCACTGTCCTTGGCGCGGGTGCTGGGTCTCTGACCGGTCGACACAGGCTGATCGTAGGAGTTCGCGGTCGGTCACACACCCCGGAAAGGGCTGCCGACGTACTCTGGTGACCGTGCGACTGCAGCGACAGGTGGTGGATTACGCCCTCCGGCGCCGTTCCCTGCTGGCCGAGGTGTACTCCGGCCGCACGGGCGTCGCCGAGGTGTGCGACGCCAATCCCTACCTGTTGCGCGCCGCCAAGTTCCACGGCAAGACGAGTTCGGTGATGTGTCCGATCTGCCGCAAAGAGCAGCTCACCCTGGTGTCGTGGGTGTTCGGCGACCACTTGGGAGCCGTCTCGGGTTCGGCGCGAACGGCCGAGGAACTGGTGCTGCTGGCCACCCGGTTCGAGGAGTTCGCCGTCCACGTCGTGGAGGTCTGCCGCACCTGCAGTTGGAACCACCTGGTGAAGTCATACGTGCTCGGATTGCCGCGCTCCACGAAAGGCTCTCCTCGCACCCGGACTGCGCGCTCGGGCGCGCGCACCGCCAGTGAATAGCGGTACCGGTCCCGACCAGCCCGCCAGCGAATCGCCGTTGTCTGGCTCGTCCGGTGGTGCCCGGCACCGTGCAGACACCCCGCCGTCGGGCAATCCGCTGCCGCCCGACGTCGCCCGGGACGTCACCCGGGACAACCGGGACAGCACACGAGATGAGGCCACCCGGATCATTCGCCGGCAGGTGCCGCCTGACGATCGGTTGACGGCGGTGATGGCGCCGATCCGCGACGATCGGCCCGGTGCCCAATCGCTGCGGGATCCGGTGGACGCGGTCAAGGCGGCCCTGAACAGCACACCGTCGGCGTCCACCAGCGCCCCGCCGCGCCCCGATACCGTCACTCCCGCGCCCGTGGGCGACGGCCAGCCCCCCGAGCAACCGCACGGCCGCCGTGGTTGGCGCTGGCGCCGCTGGTTGGCGGTGGCGGCCACCGTGTTCGTGGTGCTGCCGCTGGTCACCTTCGGGATGGCCTACCTGATCGTCACCGTGCCCAAGCCGGGTGACATCCGTACCAACCAGGTCTCGACCGTGCTGTACAGCGACGGATCCGAGCTGGCCAGAATCGTTCCGCCGGAAGGCAACCGCGAAGACGTCGACATCAGTCAGGTGCCCGTCCAGGTCCGCAATGCGGTGATGGCCGCCGAGGATCGGGACTTCTACTCCAATCCGGGTTTCTCCGTGTCCGGGTTCGCCCGCGCCATTCGCAACAACCTGTTCGGCGGCGACACCCAGGGCGGATCCACCATCACCCAGCAGTACGTCAAGAACGCGCTCGTCGGTGACCAGCGCACCGGACTGGGCGGGCTCATCCGCAAGGCCAAGGAATTGGTGATCTCCACCAAGATGAGCCAGCAGTGGTCGAAAGACGAAGTGCTGCAGTCGTATCTGAACATCATCTACTTCGGCCGCGGCGCCTACGGGATCTCGGCCGCCTCCGCGGCCTACTTCGACAAGCCGGTCAACCAACTCACCGTCGCCGAGGGGGCTCTGCTGGCCGCGCTCATCCAGCGGCCGTCCACCCTGGACCCGGCGGTCAACCTGGAGGACGCCCAGATCCGGTGGAACTGGGTGCTCGACGGGATGGTCACCATCGGTGCGCTGTCCCAGGAAGAACGCGACCAGCAGGTCTTCCCGCAGACCGTTCCCCCGGACCTGGCCAAGAAGGAGAACCTGACCACCGGGCCCAACGGTCTCATCGAACGGCAGGTCATCAAGGAACTGCTGGAACTGTTCAACATCGACCAGCAGACACTGGACACCCAGGGTCTGGAGATCACCACCACCATCGACCCGCAGGCCCAGGAGGCCGCCGAGAACGCGGTGAACACCTACCTCGACGGGCAGATCCCCGAGATGCGGGCCGCGGTCGTCTCGATCGACCCGCGGACCGGCGGGGTGAAGGCCTACTACGGCGGTTCGGATGCGACCGGCTTCGACTTCGCCCAGGCCGGCCTGCCGACCGGTTCCTCGTTCAAGGTGTTCGCCCTCGTCGCCGCCCTCGAGCAGGGGATGGGCCTGGGTTATCAGGTCGACAGTTCGCCGCTGCGGATCAACGACAGCCTCACCATCAACAACGTGGGCGGCGGTGGCTGTGGCAACTGCAATATCGCCGAGGCCCTCAAGCAGTCGCTGAACACCAGCTACTACCGGCTCATGCTGAAACTCAAGAACGGCGCCGCCGACGTGGCCGACGCCGCGCACCGCGCCGGGATCGCCGAGAGTTTCCCCGGCGTGGAGCACACCCTGTCCGAGGACGGACTGGGCGGCCCGCCCGGCGACGGTGTGGTGCTGGGCAAGTACGAAACCCGGGTCATCGACATGGCGTCGGCCTACGCGACGCTGGCGGACTCCGGCATGTATCACCGGCCGCACTTCGTGCAGAAGGTCGTCAACTCCCAGGGTGAGGTGTTGTTCGACGCCGCCACCGAGGAGGCCACCGGCGAGCGGCGTATCGAGGCGGCCGTCGCCGATAACGTCACCGCCGCAATGCAACCCATCGCGGGCTGGTCCGGGCACAGTCTGGCCGGGGGCCGCCCGTCGGCGTCCAAGACCGGCACCCATCAGTTGGGTGACACCGGTGCCAACCGTGACGCCTGGATGGTGGGCTACACACCGCAGCTGTCGACGGCGGTGTGGGTGGGCACCGTGAAGGGTGATATCCCACTGGTCAACAGTTGGGGTGGCGCGGTCTACGGCGCGGGCCTGCCGTCCGACATCTGGAAGTCCACGATGGACGGCGCGCTGTCGGGTACCGACTTCGAGTCCTTCCCGACCCCGACTGAGGTCGGTGGCTACGCCGGTGTCCCGGCCCCGCCGCCCCCGCCGCCGCCTCCGCCGCCATCCCCGCCGGTCGGTCAGCCCACCGACCCCAACGCGCCCCCGCCGGTCACCGGGGTCGAGGTCCTCCCCGGCCTGACGATCCCACTGCCACCTCCGGGCAACCCGTTCCCGCCGCCTCCGCCCCCGCCGCCTGGCGAACCTCTGCCGCCCCCGGGGCCGGTCGCACCGCCGCCCGCACCGCCGGGCGAACCTGTGCCGGCTGTTCCCCCGCCGGCCCCGTGACGGTGGGGCCGTCGCGGCCGACGGTCTCGCCCCGGCCCTTGGCTGAGGACCGGCGCAGCGATGGCGGCCGGGATCTCCCCAGCCGCACGGATGCCATGGGCGCCGCGCTGTCCGAGGTGGTCGGCGGTCCGGTCGGTCGGCGGGCGCTCATCGGTCGCACTCGGGTGTTCACACCGCTTCGGGTGATGTTCGTGATCGCCCTCGTCTTGCTGGCGCTGGGCTGGTCCACGAAGGCGGCCTGCCTGCAGACCACCGGCTCGGGTGCGCCCAACCAGCGGGTGGCCAACTGGGACAACCAACGGGCCTACTACGAACTGTGCTACTCCGACACCGTGCCGCTGTACGGCGCGGAGTTGTTGAGCCAGGGCAAGTTTCCGTACAAGTCGAGCTGGCTGGAACTCGACTCCTCAGGTCGCCCGCAGACCCAGTACGACGGCAGTCCGGCGGTGCGGTACATGGAGTATCCGGTGCTCACCGGGGTCTACCAGTACGTGGCCATGTCCCTGGCCAAGACCTACACACTGGTCGCCGTCGCCACCGGGTGGCCGGTGCTGAACGGCGTCGCCGAAGTGGTGATGTTCTTCAACATCGCGGCGTTCGGTCTGGCCCTGGCCTGGCTGGCGACGGTGTGGGCGGCGGCGATGCTGGCGGGCCGGCGGATCTGGGACGCCGCCCTGGTCGCCGGCTCGCCGATCCTGATCTTTCAGGCGTTCACCAACTTCGACGCGTTGGCGACGGCCCTGGCCACCGGCGGCATGCTGGCCTGGGCGCGCCGCCGCCCGGTCCTGGCCGGGGTGCTCCTGGGACTCGGGGTCTCGGCCAAGCTCTATCCCGTCCTGCTGCTGGTGCCGTTGGTGGTGCTGGGAATACGCACCAGCCGGCTGGGGGCGGTGGGGCGTACCGCGGCGGTGACGGCGTTGACCTGGTTTGTGGTGAATCTGCCGGTGCTGCTGCTCTTTCCGCGCGGCTGGTCGGAGTTCTTCCGGCTCAACACCCGCCGGGCCGCGGACATGGATTCGCTCTACAACGTGGTCACGTCGTTCACCGGCTGGGAGGGCTTCGACCCGGGGTTGGGATTCTGGCAGCCCCCGCTGGTGCTCAACGCCGTTGTGGCCGTGCTGTTCCTGTCGGCCTGTGCTGGGATCGCCTACATCGCGTTGACCGCCCCACGCCGGCCGCGGGTCGCGCAGTTGGCGTTCCTTGTGGTTGCGGCCTTCCTGTTGACCAACAAGGTGTGGAGCCCGCAGTTCTCGCTGTGGCTGGTGCCCCTGGCCGTGCTCGCGCTGCCGCACCGCCGGATTCTGCTGGCCTGGATGACGATTGACGCACTGGTGTGGGTGCCGCGGATGCTGTACCTGTTCGGCGAGCAGAAGATGGGTCTGCCCGAACAGTGGTTCACCGCCACGGTGTTGATCCGCGACATCGCCGTGCTGGCCCTCATGGTCCTGGTGATCCGCCAGATCTACCGGCCCGGTGCGGATCTGGTGCGCCGTCGCGGCGTGGACGACCCGGCCGGCGGGGTCTTCGACCGGGCCCCCGACGCGTTCCCCGACCGCTGGCCGCGGCGACTGCGGCCGCCCCGTCCCGCCATCGAACCCAAGGAGACCGGCAATGCTCGTCGCGATAGCGCTGTTCCCGCGTAACACCGCCCTGGATTCCATCGGCCCCTACGAGGTGCTGCAGCGGGTGCCGTCGATCGACGTCGTGTTCGTCGGCCACCGCCGCGGCGAAGTCCGCACCGACAACGGCATGCTCGGCCTGACCTGTGACGCCACCTTCGACGAGGTACCCAGCCCCGACGTCCTGGTGATGCCCGGTGGGGTGGGAACCCGGGCGCTGGTGACCGACGAAACGGTGCTGGAGTGGGTCCGGCAGGCCCATCGCGGCACGCTGTTCACCACCTCGGTGTGCACCGGAAGTCTGGTGCTGGCCGCGGCCGGCCTGCTCCAGGATCTGCCGGCCGCCACGCACTGGGCGGCGACCGACCTGCTTGAGACCTTCGGCGCCCGCTACAGCCCGAAACGGGTGGTGGAGAACCTGCCGGAACGCATCATCACCGCGGCCGGGGTGTCCGCCGGAATCGACATGGCATTGCGCTTGGTGGAACTATTGGTCGATCGGCAGGCGGCCGAGGCCAGCCAGCTGATGATCGAATACGACCCGCGGCCGCCGTTCGACGCCGGGAATCTGGCGACCGCATCGGACGAGACCCGGCTGCTGGCGCTGGAGTACTTCTCGCAACGGGACTGACGGCCGGCCCGACGATTTCGCTGCGCACCCGTCGCTGGAGTAGCCTTGGCGGGTTGCCGACGCAGGCGACCCTCCTGCCACGCCAATCGGGCGTGGCCGTAGACGACCATAGGAGGTGATGAGGTTCCCATGCGTCCATACGAAATCATGGTCATCCTTGACCCCACTCTCGACGAGCGCACTGTTGCCCCGTCCCTGGACACGTTTCTCAACGTTGTCCGTAAGGACGGCGGCAGTGTTGACAAGGTCGACATCTGGGGCCGTCGGCGGCTGGCCTACGAAATCGCCAAGCACGCCGAAGGCATCTATGCCGTCGTCGATCTGAAGGCCACCCCGGCCACCGTCTCCGAGCTCGACCGTCAGCTCAACCTGAACGAGTCGGTGTTGCGGACCAAGGTGATGCGGACCGACAAGCACTAGAGCCCGGCTGTCACAGGCCTTGCCTAGTCTCGTCTCGAGGGCTTGCCCCACATCCATCCGTTGACCCCATCCGCCTCACTCGATCCGCTCAGCCCAGGAGGACACCGTGGCCGGTGACACGACCATCACCGTCGTCGGAAACCTGACCGCCGACCCCGAACTGCGCTTCACCCCGTCCGGGGCCGCCGTCGCCAACTTCACCGTGGCGTCGACCCCGCGCATCTACGACCGCCAGAGCGGGGAGTGGAAGGACGGCGAGGCGCTGTTCCTGCGGTGCAATATCTGGCGGGAAGCCGCCGAGAACGTTGCCGAGAGCCTCACCCGGGGTTCTCGGGTGATCGTCACCGGCCGGCTCAAGCAGCGTTCCTTCGAAACCCGCGAGGGTGAGAAGCGCACCGTGATGGAGGTCGAGGTCGACGAGATCGGCCCGTCGCTGAAGTACGCCACGGCCAAGGTCACCAAGGCCGGCCGCGGTGGTGGCGGTGGCGGCGGTTTCGGCAGCGGATCCCGCGGCGGTGGCGGCGGTGGTGGCGGCGGCCCAGAGGCGCAGTCCCACGACGACCCGTGGGGCAGTGCACCGGCGTCGGGCTCCTTCGGCGGCAGTGACGACGAACCCCCATTCTGATGATCTCGCGCGCCTCGGCGCGCACCAGTGAACGAAAGTGATTGACATATGAAGGCCAAACCCACCAAGCGCCGTCCGGCTCCGGACAAGCCGATCAAGACCCGTAAGTGCGTGTTCTGCTCGAAGAAGGGCAAGGGGCAGAACATCGATTACAAGGACACCGCGCTGCTGCGCACCTACATCAGCGAGCGGGGCAAGATCCGTGCTCGTCGGGTGACGGGGAACTGCGTTCAGCACCAGCGCGATATCGCCATCGCCGTCAAGAACGCACGTGAGGTTGCTCTGCTGCCGTTCACGTCGGCCACGCGATAGAGACGGAGCGAGACGATGAAGCTGATTCTGACCGCTGAGGTCGAACACCTGGGAACCGCCGGGGACACCGTCGAGGTCAAGGACGGGTACGGACGCAACTATCTGCTGCCGCGCGGCCTGGCCATCGTGGCCACCCGGGGCGCGCAGAAGCAGGCCGAGGAGATCCGCCGCGCCCGCGAGGCCAAGAAGGTGCATGACCGCGAGCATGCCGACGAGATCAAGGCGGCCATCACCGCGCTCGGGCCCATCGCCCTGCCGGTGAAGGTGGCGGGCGACTCCGGCAAGCTGTTCGGTTCGGTGACCGCCGGCGATGTGGCCACGGCCATCAAGAAGGCGGGCGGACCGAACCTCGACAAGCGTTCGGTGCACCTGCCCAAGGCGCACATCAAGGCGACCGGTACGCATACCGTTGCCATCCACCTCCATCCCGAGGTCGATGTCGAGGTCACCCTCGACATCGTTGCTCAGGGCTAGAGCGCAGACCGAGAGAGTCCCCCCGGGGCAGCCGCCAAGGCTGTCCCCGGGGGGTTTTTCTGTTCGGTGAGCGAATCCGGTGACGACATGCCGCCCCAGCTAACGTCACCGGCGGTTCACCCGGTGATCGCGCGACCGAAACGCAACACGCCCGGAACGGCCACCCGCGCCGACACGCCGATCCACTTCTTATCCACAGGTCTGTGACCCCCTTAGGCTGCGGTTTACGTCGATAAATATTTTTGTTGCGCACAGTCATCCACAGGTTTTCCCCAACCCGCCAACACAATGCACACAGCTATCCCCAGGCCGCTAACAGGTTGATGAACAACCCGGGTTGGTGATGCTCCCAGCAACGTCTAGCGTTCCTCCGGGTCGGTATCCGCACGCCGCAATTGTCGGCGGGGGAACCTATCGTGAAGCTTGACCTGGTCGAACCTCAGTTCGATGCAGGGGAGTGAGTGGAACAGGAGGTGGGGCGGCCCGATGGCAGTGGTTGACGATCGCGGACAGCCGGCAACGGACTCCGGGCTACCGGCCGAGGACTTCGGCCGCCAGCCTCCGCAGGACCTCGCCGCCGAGCAATCGGTGCTGGGCGGGATGCTGCTGAGCAAGGACGCCATCGCCGACGTGCTCGAGCGGCTGCGGCCGGGCGACTTCTACCGTCCCGCACATCAGAACGTCTACGACGCGATCCTGGATCTCTACGGCCGCGGGGAGCCGGCCGACGCCGTGACGGTCGCCGCCGAACTCGACCGTCGGGGCCTGCTGCGCCGCATCGGCGGCGCGCCCTATCTGCACACCCTGATCTCCACCGTCCCGACCGCCGCCAATGCCGGGTACTACGCCGGCATCGTGGCCGAGAAGGCACTGCTGCGCCGACTGGTGGAGGCGGGCACCCGGGTGGTGCAGTACGGCTATGCCGGGGCCGAGGGCGCCGACGTCAACGAGATCGTCGACCGCGCCCAGGCGGAGATCTACGACGTCACCGAGCGGCGGACCGCCGAGGACTTCGTTCCGCTGGAGGCGCTGCTGCAGCCCACCATGGACGAGATCGACGCCATCGCCTCCAACGGCGGGATCGCCCGGGGGGTGCCCACCGGCTTCACCGAACTCGACGAGTTGACCAACGGGCTGCACGGCGGCCAGATGATCGTCATCGCGGCGAGGCCCGGCATGGGGAAGGCGTTAGCGCTCGACACCCCGTTGCCGACGCCGACCGGGTGGACCACGATGGGCGACGTCGGCGTCGGTGACTGGCTCATCGGCGCCGACGGCCAGCCGACACAGGTTGTCGCCACCACCGAGGTCATGGTGGACCGGACGTGCTTTGAGGTCGAATTCTCCGATGGGTCGGTGATCGTGGCCGATGCGCAGCATCAGTGGCCGACATTGCGGGGCATCGTGGTGACGGCTGAGCTTGAGGTCGGGGCGGATGTCGTGTCCGCCGTCGGTGCGCGACGGCTGGTGGGTGCCGGTGCACCCATCGCCGCTGCCCGAGAGTTCCGCGTCGTCGACGTCCGCTCTATTGCCAGCGTGCCGGTGCGGTGCGTCGAGGTCGACAATGACGACCACCTCTACCTCGCCGGCCGCGCGATGATCCCCACCCACAACTCCACCCTGGGTTTGGATTTCCTGCGGTCCTGCTCGATCAAGAACCGGCTGTCCAGCGTCGTGTTCTCCCTCGAGATGAGCAAGTCCGAGATCGTCATGCGGCTGCTGTCGGCAGAGGCGAAAATCAAACTGGCCGATATGCGTTCGGGCCGGATGAGTGACGACGACTGGACCCGGCTGGCGCGGCGGATGAGCGAGATCAGCGAGGCACCGCTGTACATCGACGATTCGCCGAACCTGACGATGATGGAGATCCGCGCGAAGGCCCGCCGGCTCAAGCAGAAAGCCGATCTGCGCCTGGTGGTCATCGACTACCTCCAGCTGATGACCTCCGGAAAGAAGGTCGAGTCCCGCCAGCAGGAGGTCTCGGAGTTCTCCCGCCAGCTCAAGCTGTTGGCCAAGGAACTCCAGGTCCCGGTGGTGGCGATGAGCCAGCTGAACCGCGGCCCGGAACAGCGGACCGACAAGAAGCCGATGCTGGCCGACCTCCGCGAATCGGGGGCCATCGAGCAGGACGCCGACATGGTCATCCTCCTGCACCGTCCCGACGCGTTCGAACGCGATGATCCGCGCGGGGGAGAGGCGGATCTCATTGTGGCCAAGCACCGTAACGGCCCGACGCGGACGGTGACGGTGGCGCATCAGCTGCATCTGTCGCGGTTTACGAATATGGCGCGGCAGTAGGGCCTTTTTGTAGGTTCCCGATTTTGACTTCATAATCCCAGTTTTGGTTTCATGCGCGCTTCATTTATGAAACGAAATCGGGACGACCGTTTGCATTGGCGCGGTTTGGGGTGACCGTGGTGGTATGGCCGGGCTCTTGGTGGATTCCGCCCACGCAGTCGCGGAGATCCGGGACAGGGATACCCTGTCCGAGGTTGCGATCCTATGGGGTTGTGCGACAACAGATTTCCTGAGTACGGCCACGCCGTGGCGCACGTTCCGCTGGCGTGATGGCCAGCGGCACTATTCCGGTACCTACTGGTCCGCGACGAATCGTGACCACGTGATCTATGAATCGCGCCTGGAGTTGGCGCGGCTGTTGCTGGCCGACTACGACACCGCGGTGCTGAATGTGATCGCACAGCCGTTTCTGTTGCGCGCCAGAGTGAATCGGCGGATGCGCAGGCACATCCCCGACTTCCTTTTGTTCACCGACTCCGTTCCCACGGTGGTCGATGTGAAGCCGCGGCACCGGCTTGCAGTGGACAAGGTGCGTTTCACGTTGGACTGGACCCGCGCACTCGTCGAGACACTCGGCTGGCGGTACGAGGTGTGGAGCGGCTCGCCTGACGTGCTTGTGCACAATGTCCGTTTTCTGGCGGGCTTCCGCAACCCCGACCGATTCGATCCCCAACTGGTGAAAGAGATTCACCACCAGTCGATTTCGGACACGAACCTGGGCCAGGTCCTCGACCGCGACCTCGGTGAGCCGCCGTGGCGGGTCCGGGCGGCGGTGCTGCACCTGGTGTGGTGTCAGGCCCTGGAAGTCGATATCAGTGCGCCGTTGAGCAAGGCCAGCCCTCTGGTGAAAGGAAAGTGTCATGTCCGCTGAAGGTATTCGGATCGGGGTGGGCACCAGGGTGCTCCACGACGGCCAGCTCTGGGAGGTCACCGAGCTGCACCCTGGGCCCGCGGGAACCGAGGTGGTCCTGGGTGCCTACGGCCGCCATAGCGAGGTGGTGCGGATCAGTCTGCGCGAGCTGCTCGACGGCGATCGGGCCCGCGTGTACGGGGAGGGCTCAGGCCCGAACTCCGATGACCCGCTCGACCCGGCCGACGTGGTGCTGTCGGCGCTGAGCCCACCGGAACGCGAAGCCCTGCGCCAGCGCGCCGACCACATCCGAGAAGTACTGACCGGATACCACTGCGGCACAGCAGAGTTCGCTCAGCCCGGTGAACCCCGACCCGGCTATGACCCGGCGTCGCCGCTGACGGCCCGCTACGCCGCGAAGGCCGCCGAACTCGGTGTCTCGATGCGCACGGTGCAAAGCTGGGCCGCAGACTACCTGGCCTACGGCGAGGCCGGGCTTGCGCGGAGCACGGTGGGCCGGCAGAACCCGACCGGGCGGGTCGATGAGCGGTGGGTGCAGACCGCGGTGGAGGTCATGGTCGAACACACCGACCAGTCCCGGCCGTCGCAGGCGATGGTGATCACACGAACCAACGCCCGCGTCATCGCCCGGTTCGGCGTGGACGTGGTGGCGCTGCCCAGCCGCACCGCTGCGTACCGGATCCTGGCGCAGTTGGAGAACCGGTACCCGCTGTTTCGGCTCTCGACGAAGCGCAACCGCGACATCGCCGCCCGCCCGGGCGGGGTGTACGGAAAGCTTCGGCCGACCCGGCCCGGGGAGTACCTGCTGATGGACACCACCCGCCTGGATGTCTTCGCGCTGGACCCGTTGACGTTGCGGTGGGTGCAGGCCGAGTTGACCGTGGCGATGGACTGGTACACCCGATGTATCACCGGGCTGCGGCTGACCCCGGTGTCGACGAAGTCCGTCGACGCCGCCGCGGTGCTCTACCAGAGCTTCCGGCCCCGCCCGGCCGGCACCGACTGGCCCCGCAATGCGGTGTGGCCCGAGCACGGCATCCCGCGCACCGTGATGGTCGACCGCGACGCGATGGACGGGCCAACCGCCGGCGCGTCGGGTCCGGCGATCGTCCCAGACACCTTGGTCATCGACCACGGCAAGATCTACATCTCGGATCATCTGACCAGTGTGTGCCGGCGGATGGGTATCTCGATCCAACCCGCCCGGCTGCGCACCGGCCGCGATAAAGGCCCGGTGGAGCGGTTCTTCCGCACCCTGCGCGAAGACCTGCTGCAAGCCCTGCCGGGCTACAAGGGCCCCGATGTGCACTCCCGCGGTGCCGACCCCGAAGCGGACGCGTTCTTCTGCCTTGACGAACTGGAGGACATGATCCGGCAATGGGTCGCGGTGATTTATCACCACCGCCCGCATGACGGTCTGATCGACCCCCACATCCCCAAGCTGCGGCTCTCCCCGGCGCAGATGTTCGAACACGGTCTGGCCCGCGCCGGCTACATCGAGGCCCCCCGCGACCCCGACCTGGGTTATGAGTTCCTCAAGACCGGGTGGCGGCGTATCCAGCATTACGGGGTCGACTTCGACGGCCGCCGCTACAACGGGGCCGGGCTGGATCCCTACCGCGGCGTGCACAGCCCGTATGCGGGGCGGGCCCGCGGCCGATGGCCGATCCACTACGACCCCGACGACATCACCCGCGCGTACTTCCGCGACCCGCACACCCGACGCTGGCACACCCTGATCTGGGAACACGCCCCTGCCCTGCACATGGCCTTGAGCGAAGACGCGTTGCGCTTCGCCCGACGCAAGGCCGCCGAGAAATACCGCTACCCCGACGACCGGCTGGCCATCGCCGATCTGCTGGAGCGATGGAACCTCGGTCTGGGCGTCACCCTGGCCGAGCGGCGGATGGCCCTGCGGCTGGCCCGGGAGGAGGCCCTCATCACCCCCGACCCGGATGCTCCGCCGGCATCGCCGGACGACGACGGCGGCGACGATCGGGAGCGAATGGGTCCCGCTGCGGCTGCCGTCGGCGGTGACGATGACGACGATGACGACGGCGATGACGATTTCTACGCCGGCGCGTTCGTGGACGCATGATGACGCGCACCGCGACCGCTGCCGCGCGGACATCGGCACATCTGGACAACCTGACCCTGTCCCGCAAGGAGGGATGGCGCGAGTTCGTCACCGCCGCCCCGCGCGTGCAACCCGAACAGCTCACGCGGCGGGCGCTGGGCAGGCTCAGCGACGAGGCCCGCGACGACTACGAGACGCGGCGGCGCAAATGGCACGCCAACATCGGGCCGATCAAGACCCCGCAACTGGCCGCGGTGCACGACGACCTGTGGGACATCGTCGACAGCAACGACCAGGACGGCGACAAACCCAAAAGCGCGGTGGCCATCGACGCCTATCCCGGTCTGGGCAAGACCACCGCCGTGCTCGACTTCGCCAAGAAGTTCCACCTACGCGATATCCGCGCCAACGGCGAGTTCACCGACAACGGCGATGAACGCTGGCCGGTGTGCCGGGTCGGGCTGGCCGGCAACACCGGCATGGTCGCCTTCAACAAAGCCATGCTCGCCTTCTACGCCCACCCCGGCAAGGCCAACGGCAGCACCGCCGACTTCGCCTACCGCGCGTTGGATTGCGTGCTCAGTTGCCACACCAAACTGCTGATCATCGACGACCTGCACTTCCTGCAGTGGCGCAACACCGCCGGAGTCGCGATCAGCAACCACTTCAAATACATCGCCAACGAATTTCCCGTCACCTTGATCTATGTCGGGGTGGACCTCGATCAACGGGGCCTGTTCTTCGACGGCCAACCCCACACCGACCGTGCGATCGCCCAGACCGCGCGACGCACCACCAAACTCACCATGGCGCCCTTCGCGGTCGGCACCGAACGGCAACGCCGCCAATGGCACCAACTGCTTTTGACCCTCGAACAACGCGTCGTGCTGGTCGACAAACGACCCGGCATGCTGGCCACCGACCTGTCGGACTACCTGTTCGCCCGCAGCACCGGCCACATCGGCTCACTGATGACCCTGATCAACCGCGGCTGCCTGCGCGCTATCCGATCCGGCCGCGAATACCTCGACCGCGACCTGCTCGACGCCGTCAAAACCGACACCGGATCAGATTGCCGCCGCGCCGAATTCGAGGCCGCCTTCGACAGCGGCACCTTGACCACCGACATCGCCCCCACACGACAATCCCAGCGTGCCGCCCCGTGCGCGCCGGCAACCCGCGACCGTCTCGCCGCCCGGAAGCGGAGCGCCGCACCCATCCGCAAGCGTGCGCCATGACCGCTGTCCGGACCCTGCCGATCAGGGTCGCGCCGCTGCCCGGTGAGGCGCTGGACTCATGGTTGGAATACCTCAGCCACCGATTACGTACGACCCACGGAGAGATCCTGGCCGCTGTCGGGCTGAACCGACCCGCCGCCACGGCCACCGACCGCAGCCACGTCATGTGGCTTTTCCCTGAGGCCGCCGAACGGGTCAGCGCCGCCACCGGGGTGCCGGTCGGGCAGATAATCGCCATGACTCTCGCCCACTATCCCGCTGCAGCGCGGGTGCTGTCCCTGGGCGTGCGGTTCCCGCGCGGGCGGCCCCGCTACTCGCGCTTCTGCCCACACTGTCTGGCCGACGATGACGGTCGCTGGCAGTTGCGGTGGCGGCTGGGCTTTAGCATCGCCTGCCTGACTCACAGCTGCCTGCTCCTCGACGCCTGCCCCGCATGCTTGAAACCGCAGCGCGGCAGAGTGTTTCCCGGTGAACTCCACGCCTATCCGGGCCGTTGCGGGTGCCGCGCCGCCGACGGCAACGGCCGGCTGGCCGCCCGCTGTGGCGCCGATCTGAGCGCCGCCACCACCCTCACCCTCGACGCCGACCACCCCACGCTGCGCGCTCAGGACGCCATCGACATCGCCGTTGACAGCGGCGCCGCCGACATCGGCATCTACCGCGAGCACCCCGTCGCGGTCAGCGACTTCCTCACCGACCTCAAAGCCCTCGGCGCCCGCGCCCTCTCTAGCGCTGCCGCCGGCAGCCTTTCGACGCTAATCCCCGCCGACTTGCACGAGGCGTACCGTTCGACGCCATCGCGGACTCGACCGGCCGCCCAGCCTTTGACGCTCATCACCGCGGTCGCACTCACCGCCGCCGCCGCCATCCTCTGCCACGACGACCACGCCGTCGCAGCCGACATGCTGGCCCGGCTGGAAAAACCCATCGAACGCAACGGGGCCTCCCTGGACTGGCCGCGGGCGGGGTGGGCGAGCGGCACCACCGAAGCGGTCAGCGCGCTGCGGTTGACCGCCCGCGCCCCCCGGCTGACGTCCACCGCGCAGCTGCGCTACCGCATCGGCACGTCGTGTCCCACCATGCCGGCCCTCGACCGCACGGACAGCGTCGCGCTGGCGGCCCGGGTGCCCGCGACGATATGGAGTGCGTGGGCGGTACGTCTGCGGCTACCGCAGTTGGACCATGTCCGGCTGGCGGCCTCCCTGCCGGCGATGCTGCTGATGGTCAACAGCCGCATCCGCGCTGCCGACGCCCACCAGGTGCTCGGATCGAACAGCCAGTGGCGCACCATCGCCCACCACCTGCGGGCCCTCGCCCGTGACCCGCACTGGGGCGATATCCGCGCAGCGCTGATTCGCCTCGCCGATTATCTGCGCGACACCGACACCCCGGTCGACTACCGCCGCCGCCGCCACCTCGACTACAGCACCCTTCTGCCCGAAGAAACCTGGACGGCGATCTGCACCGATCTGCACATCCGAACCGGTGGTAGTGAACGGCTGCGGCTCGTGCGCTGCCACGTCTACACCGTCATCAGCGCCAACTCCGTCGATCGTGCGCCGTGGCTGCGCGACACCAACGAATTCCGCTCCGCCTTCTTCCGCTTCCCCGTCCTGCTTACCCCGGAACTGCGGGGCGCCCTCGATGACTACGCCACAACATTCCTGCGCGACCGGGGCATCAACGAACCGCTCACCTGGCAGCCTCCGCTGACACTGGTCGCCGACCTGAGGCTTCCCGGCGCCGACCCTGACCGGCTCCCTCGGGCCGCAATCCACCGCCTGGTTCGTCAGCAGCAGCCATTGACCATCATCGCCGAGCACCTCAACACCACTGCTGATGCGGTGCGCCACGTCCTCATCGAGCATCCCGCCCCGCCCGGCCTGCGCGGCCCCACCGCCCGCCCGGCCCCGGCGCTCTCAGCGCTGGCCGAACAACTCTCCGCCACCGAATTGCGCGACCTCTACCTAGTGCAACGGCTGCCGTTGCTGCAGATCGCCGCACGCTATGGCACCAGCCGCCAGATCGTCGCCGCACTGGCCCGTCGCCACGACATCCCGCTGCGACCCCCGCAACGAGAACCCATCCTCGACGCCGTCGACCGCGACTGGCTCCACCGTGAATACGTCGACCACCACCGCACGCTGCCCGAACTCGCCGCCGAAAAGGGGATGAGTACCGCGAACATGGCCCGCTGGGCGCACCGCCTCCGCATCCCGCTGCGGGGCCGCGGCGGCCCCAGCCACGCCGACACTCTCCAAGCCCGCAACGCCGCCCGAAAGGCTCCGAAACTTCTGCGTCCAGCCCTGGTCGGCATCGGAGGAGCTGAACGCCTTACCCGCTTCGCCGCCGCCAGCCAATACCCCAGTGTCACCGAAGCCGCCGCAGCCCTGAAAATTCACCAAGGCGTCTTGCAACACCAGATCAACCGGCTCGCCGCCGATCTCGGCGGATCCCTCCTCACCAGAGCCCAACGCAACCACCCCATGACCACCACATCCTTGGGCAAACGCGTCCTTCGCGCCTGGCACAGGTGGACTGAACCGGTGGACACCTCAACACCATGAGCGATTACCTCGCCAGGGTGGGGACCCGCCCGACAGTGCCCTGAATCCTCGCGATTGCTTGCGCCCAGGTCCCCGGCGGAGAGGGATTCCTCCCACGGCAAATATTTCCCTCCGGCGGGGATTTCACCGTCACAGCGCCGCAAGGCTGTGGATGAGTTTGGGGATAAACGTGGACATCGTCGCGGGTCCCGGTGACGGTCGTGCACACCACCTGCGGGGCCACGATCCACGCCGTCATGGCATGCGAACACTGCGCCCAGCCGGTAGTCCTGACTACTGTTCTGCGCCGGCGATCAACGGCGACGCGACATCAGCATGAAGACCACCAGCAGCGCGGCTGGGATAGCAGCCGGGACCGCTACGTCGGCCGGGGTCAGAACACCAGCAGACCCTCCACCAGTCAGCCAGAATGCGGTGGTCGCCGCCAGGATGAGAGCGATGATCGTGGCCGCGGCCATGACAAGGCGCCGCTTAGACATTGCGGACCTGCCACGGACTGTCGCGATACACGAATCGCCCGACGGCGAAGAACGTCGCCAGCATCGCTGCGGTGAAAAGCCAAGCGCTAAGCGCCAATTGAACTCCACCGCTGAGGGTGTGGCCGCTGGTGCAGCCGCCCGCCATCCGCGATCCGAACAGGACGAGGAACGAGCCGACGAAGCAGGCCACCGCTCGTTTGCCGGCACTCGGGCCGAACCGATTCCGCCACGAAGGTGGGATCACGGGACGAAAGGCGGTGAAGCGGCCTGTGATCAACACCGAGGCCGCCATGGCGCCGAACATCACACCGACGTCGGTCAGCGGCTCCCAACCGATCGACGCGAAGACCTGGCGGCTGTAGTCGAAGTCCGGGAAGAACAGGTGCCCGACCACCCACGAGTACGTCGTCGACTGTCCGAAGGGTTGGCGCAGAAACAGCGACATGACCACGACGGCGGCAACCAGAAAACCCACCACCCGGATTGTTCTGGCATAGAGGTTCGCGCTCGGGACCTCGTGCTCGGTCAGGCGCTCTAACCGTCTTTCCGGTCGCGACCCGAGCAGGTCGACGGCGCCCTCCCCGAGGTAGGCCGCGGTGTCGCGTGCACACATCCGATCGTGCTCGTCGGCCGTCCCGTCCGTGAGATAGCGCAGGTAACTGCGCTGGCCACCCCTGTACCGGGGCAGGAAGGAGAGCAACGCCAAGCACACCGCCGCATAGACCACGGCGACGAGCAGGGTGGGCACCGGGCGGATGGTGGCGATGTCGCCGGTGACCACGAGGTCGCCGAGATTGGCGGCACTGAGCAGCCAGTGCCCCAAGGAGGTCTGATAGAGCAGGGTCCATGCGGCGGCGCCGAGCAGGCCGCCTGGGATCGCGAAGAGCACCTCGCGCCTGCCCTCACCCAGCGCGATCATCTCGGTGCCCGGGAAGTACCCGCTGATCGCCGCTCCGACGCCGAACAGCAGCCCGCCGACCGTCACCCCCACCAGGTAGACCGGCCTGGGCGAGAAATGCATGGCGAATCCCATGGCATACAACCCGTAGAGCAGCACCGACCCGACCGCGCTGACGAAAAGAAAACAACCAAGGAGCAGTCGATCGACAAGCCGGGCGGTTCTGATGACGGTTTCCGGGTTGCCGATACCCCAGATCGAGGCAGGAACCCCGAACGCGACGCCGACGAGAAGCCCCACCCAGAGCGGAGCTGTCACACCGATCATGTCCGGCTCATTCTGGCAGCGGCCCGGCCCAGTGGCCGGATAGCGTTTTCAAATTCCTGACGTCTACCAGGGTTTCGGAGAATTGAGTCGAGCCTCGCTCGGGGCCCAAAGTTCACCGGGTCCTATCGCGATCATCAAGTAACTGCGAACCAAGGTACTGCCCGGTCTGGACGCCCGGTGGAATCACGTAAACGGCCGACCCGATAGTGGTGAGCCAGCGGTTCATCGCGTCCGCCTCGGCGAGGCGACGCAGGACGGGCAGGAACTGCACGTCGATGTCACGCTGGTAGGCAGCAAATAGCAGCCCTGAGTCGGAAGTTTCCCCCGCTGTCGGCGGATCGTCGAAGTTGTAGGGCCGGCGCAGGAACCGCTCGCCGGGCTGAAATGGATGTGCAAGTGCCACATGCGCATTCGGTGGAATGACCGGAATCCCGTCGCGCCGAACGGTGACGTCCACCGGGTCGTTCTCGTGTTGGCCGGTCAGCGGTGCCCCGTTGTCGAGTCTGCGCCCGATCGCCAGTTCCTTGCTCGCACGGTCTAATTCATCCCACTTGTCCAGATTCATCCGGATACGGCGCAGCACCATCAGCGTTCCGCCGGCCATCCACGGCTGTGCCTGTGCGTTGTCCCAGACAACCTCGCTGAAGTCCGGTGTATCGGCCACCGGGTTGACGGTTCCGTCGACCTGCCCCATGAGGTTGCGCATGGTGACACCGTCGTGATCGGCGTTTCGCGCGCTGCGGAAGCCGGCCTGCCGCCACCGTTCGACGGCGAGGGTGCGGACGTTCTTCACCAGGACGCGGGTGGCGTGTGCCACCGTGATGGGATCGTCGGCGCAGATCTGCAGCAGCAGGTCGGTACCGCCCCAACGGGGCTCCAGCCGGTCGACCGTCATGACCGGAAGTGACCGCGCAGAGGGCGGTCTGAGCCGACCAAGGCCGACCCGCTCAAACACCGCGGGTCCCAAGCCCACGGTCACGGTGAGCCTCGCCGGGCGCAACGCCAGTTCAGGCTCGGTGTCGGCGAGGGCGGGTATTCCCTGAGTCAGCCGGGCCGCATCCGTGGTCCACAGCTTGAGCACCGCTTCCAGGGCGTCGCGTGGGCTGCGCTGGGTGTCGGAGCGAATGTCAAGGCCGACGAATACGGCGTGGCTTTGAGGCGGTGTCTCGATGCCGGCCTGATGGGCGCCGTAGAAAGCGATCGTCTCGGCCGCGAAGGCGCTAACCCGCCGGCGGCCGGCGGCGGCTGACCAGGAAGCCGCCCCTGCCGCACCGGCCAGTCCGGCCGCCGCGGCACCTCCGGCCAGCAGACGCCTGCGGTTGATTCCGGAGGCCCCCGGAGGGTCGTGGTCGCCCGAGGGGCCGTCAGCCGGCGGGCTTGTAGGTCTCGTCGGCACCGGAGAAGTCACGGACCTGGGCAGTGAAGGGCAGGGTGGAGCCGTCCTCGAAACGGAGGGTGACCTCGACGTCCTTGCCGACCTGGAGTGGCTGCTTGAGATCCATCAGCATGATGTGGTCGGCGCCGGGCGCGAGTACATGGGTCCCGCCTGCCGGAATCGGGAAGCCGCCTTCCTTGGGCTGCATCACCGAACCGCCACCGGCCTGCCCGACGACCTCGTGCAACTCCACCTTGCCCGCGACCGGCGAACTGGCCGAAACGACGTTCACCTCGTGCTCACCGGCGTTCTTCAAGGTGCCGAAAAGTCCGGTCATCCCGGTGGGGGCCGCCTTGACCCACTGGTCGGTGACGGTCACAGCCGAGGCCGCCGAGGCGCTCTTGTGTTCGGTCGCAATGTCGGTTTTGGAACACCCGACCGCGACCAGCGATGCAGCGGCCAGCACCGCGCCCAGCCGAATCATCAACCCGTTATTCATACCCCCCAGGGTACCCGCCCGTCTCTCTGGCGAGGACACCGGCCCGGGTGGAATCTTCCCGCTGGGCTGAATCTGCTTGCCCTACTTGCGTTCTCGGAACCGAGAGTTTCTTCCTGCACCGCAACCGCGCAACCGCTCGAGAGGTGGGGACGGGATTCGAACCCGCATAGACGGCTTTGCAGGCCGCTGCCTCGCCATTCGGCCACCCCACCACGGCTCGCACCATACCGGCGGACCGCTGCAAGATACGCTGAGAGCATACCCCCTAGGGTATAAATGAACGATGAGCGATCACAACCACCACACACATGACCACTACAGCGGCCTTCTCAACGAGTTGAATCCGCAACACCGGGCGTTGCGACAGATGATCCCCGATGTCTACAAGGGTTTCGGAGAGTTGAGTCGAGCCGCCCTGGGCGCGGGTGCTCTCGACACGAAGATCAAAGAACTGATCGCGATGACGATCGGAGTGGTTCATGGCTGCGACGGATGCATTGCCTCGCACGCCCGCGGAGCAGCCCGCGCCGGTGCCACCAAACAGGAGGCGGCTGAGGCGATCGGCGTCAGCATCATGATGCATGGCGGACCTGCCACGATCTACGGCGCTCGCGCTTACACGGCCTTCTGTGAGTTCGTCGATGCCAATTCGAATCCGCCGGCATGAGCAGCACAGATCAACCCGGCGCCGGCTCGGCGACTGTCGAGGTCTTCGCCGACATCCTCTGCCCGTTCACGCACGTCGGACTTCGCACGCTGGTCGACCGACGCACTGAGCGGGGGCTCACCCAGCCGCGCCTTCGTATCAGGGCATGGCCACTGGAAGTGGTCAACGGCAAGCCACTCGACCCCGGGCACGTCCGCGCGGAAGTCAGCGCATTGCGCGCATCCGTGCGACCCGACCTCTTCGCCGGGTTCTCCGTTGAGTCCTTCCCGAAGACCTCGATGACCGCATTCGCGTTGACGGCCGCCGCTGACCGCACCGGTGACCCCGTACTGATCGAGCAGGTCGGGATCGCCGTACGCGACGCGGTGTTCGAAGACGGCCTGGATGTCGGGGAGGCAGCGGTCGTCGACAGGATTGCCGACCGATTCGGCCTCACGCCTCTCGACGGCGAGGCCGCGTCGGCAGCGGTTCGCGCGGACTGGGAAGAGGGCCAAGGCCGGGGCGTCATCGGCTCGCCACACTTCTTCACCGCCGACGGTGGGAACTGGTTTTGCCCAGGGCTGGCTATCAGCCGCGACGATGTCGGCAACTTCGTGGTCGCGTGGAAAGAGGGAACCGAGGCGTTCATCGACAGCGTCTTCTCGTAAGCCTGGCCGGCGCAGCCCGGATTCACGCGAGAGTCGCCGGCCCTGCCCTCGATTCGAATTCCACCTGGACGTGCGGCTGGTCACAGATACCCCCCAGGGTACTTGACATACCCTGGGGGGTAACGGAATATTGCCCTAGTGCCACGGCGGAAGTCGGAAGTTGAAGGGAGCCAGATCATGTTGTTCAACCAGTACTACCTGGATTGCCTGTCACACGCGTCGTATCTGATCGGTGACGAGAGCAGCGGACGCGCTGTGGTGGTCGATCCGCAGCGCGATGTCAGCGAGTACCTCGCCGACGCCGAGGCCGCCGGGATGACCATCGAGTTGGTCATCGAGACCCACTTCCACGCCGACTTCCTGTCGGGTCATCTGGAGTTGGCCGAGGCCACCGGCGCCAAGATCGTCTACTCCTCGGTGGCCAAGCCGGAATACGACTTCATGCCGGTGGAGGACGGCGAGCGGTACTCGCTGGGCGACGTTCAGCTGGAGTTCCGCCACACCCCGGGCCACACACCGGAGTCGATGAGTGTGCTGGTCTACGAGCACGCCGGCGACACCGAGCCCTATGGCGTCATGACCGGCGACACGCTGTTCATCGGCGATGTGGGCCGGCCCGATCTGCTCGGGTCGATCGGCTTCACCAAAGAGGAGCTGGCCGACAAGCTGTACGACTCGCTGCACAACAAACTGATGCCGCTGCCGGACGCAACCCGGGTCTACCCGGCGCACGGTGCCGGCTCGGCCTGCGGCAAGAACCTCTCGACCGAGTTGTGGTCGACGATGGGTGAGCAGCGCAAGACGAACTACGCGTTGCGCGCCTCGAGCAAGGCGAAGTTCGTCGAGCTGGTGACCGAGGGGCAACCGCCCGCTCCGGGGTATTTCGTCTACAACGCGATCCTCAACCGCAAGGGCCGCGAACTGCTCGATGAGACGTCGATGCCGACGGCGATGACCTACGCCGAGGTCAAGGATGCGATCAAGGCAGGCGCGGTGCTGGTCGATGGCCGCGATCCGGAAGAGTTCGCCTTGGGCCACCTCAAGGGCGCGGTGAACATCGGGCTGGAGGGACGCTACGCGGAGTTCGCCGGTTCGGTGGTCACCCCTGAGGACGACATCATCCTCATGACCGACTCCGATCGGGAACTGGAAGGCAAGAACCGGCTGGGCCGGATCGGGTTCGACCGGGTGATCGGCTACTTGAAAGACCCGTTCGTCGTGATGTTCGAGAACCAGGGCGACGTCGAGATCGCCTCCCGGCTGACCGCCAGCGCCCTGGGCGAGCGCATCGCCGACGTGCCGGAGTTGCAGCTGGTCGACGTCCGCAATCCCGGTGAGGCCGAGGCGGGCATGATCGCCAACGCCGTCAACATCCCGGTGGGGCAGTTGCCCGAGCGGCTCGGCGAGTTGGATCGCCACCGCCCGACGGTGGTGTACTGCGCCGGTGGCTACCGGTCCTCGATGGCCGCGAGCCTGCTGCGCAAGAACGGCTTCGACGATGTCAGCGATCTCCTGGGCGGATACAACGCCTGGGACGAGGCCACCCAGAACGCCTAAGGCAGAGGAATTCGCATCATCATGAGCACCACCGCCAAGCATCAGGTCCTCATCGTCGGCGGCGGGACCGCGGGCATCACCGTCGCCGCGCGTCTGCTGCGCAAGGGCTACACCGACGTCGCGGTCATCGAGCCCTCGGACAAGCACTACTACCAACCGCTGTGGACGCTGGTCGGCGGCGGACAGGCCGACGCCGCGGCGACCGAGCGTCCGGAGGCGTCGGTGATGCCCAAGGCCGCGACGTGGATCCGCAAGGCGGCCAGCGCGTTCGACCCGGACAACAACACCGTCACCTGTGCCGACGGCTCGGTGTACGGCTACGACGTCCTGGTGGTCGCCCCGGGTCTGCAGTTGGACTTCGATGCCACCGAGGGTCTGCCGCAGACCCTCGGCCGTGACGGGGTGTCGTCGAACTACCGGTTCGATCTCGCCCCTCGCACCTGGGATTTCATCCGCAGGATGCGTTCGGGCACGGCGGTGTTCACCATGCCGACCGGCCCGGTGAAGTGCGCCGGCGCAGGGCAGAAGATCGCCTATCTGGCGGCCGACCACTGGCGGCGCGAAGGCGTGCTGCGCAACATCGACATCCACCTGGTCGCTCCCGGGCCGCGGATCTTCGGCATCCCGGCCATCGCCGACAATCTGGACAAGGTGATCGCCGGCTACGGGATCACCCTGCACACCGAGTCCGAGGTCCGCACCGTGGATGCCGACTCCCGCAAAGTCGTGGTCACCGGCATCGGGCCCAGCGGATCGGACATGATGCTGCCCTATGACATGCTCCACGTCGTGCCGCGCCAGTCGGCGCCCGACTGGATCAAGTCCAGCCCACTGTCGACCGGGGATGCCAGCGGGTTTGTCGAGATCGAGAAGCACACCTTGCAGCACGTTCGCTACCCGAACGTGTTCAGTCTCGGCGACGCCGGATCATCACCGAACGCGAAAACCGGTGCCGCCGTGCGTAAACAGGCACCCGTGGTAGTGGCCAACATCGACGCCCACCTCCAGGGCCGGCCGCTGACCGGGTCCTACGACGGGTACTCCTCGTGCCCGATCGTCACCTCGTCACACGACATGCTGCTCGCCGAGTTCGACTACGACCTCAACCTCAAGCCGTCGTTCCCGCTGCTGGACCCGGCCAAGCCGCACCGCCCGTACTGGTACCTCAAGAAGTACGGGCTGCCATTCCTCTACTGGAACCTCATGCTCAAAGGCTTGGCCTAACAACCTCCGGTTTGGAGATTCACCATGAACGTTGTCGACGTATCGCGCTGGCAGTTCGGTATCACCACTCTGTACCACTTCATCTTTGTGCCGCTGACGATCGGACTTGCTCCGCTGATCGCAGCGATGCAGACGTTGTGGTACGTCACCGACAATCCGGCGTGGTATCGCATGACCCGGTTCTTCGGGAAGATCTTCCTGATCAACTTCGCGATCGGCGTCGCGACGGGCATCGTGCAGGAATTCCAGTTCGGGATGAACTGGAGCGAATACTCCCGTTTCGTCGGCGACGTCTTCGGCGCGCCCCTGGCGATGGAGGGGTTGGTCGCCTTCTTCCTCGAGTCCACGTTCATCGGGCTGTGGATCTTCGGCTGGAACCGCATTCCCAAGCTGCTGCACCTCGCCTCGATCTGGCTGGTCGCTCTGGGGGTCAACCTGTCGGCGTTCTTCATCATCGCGGCGAACTCGTTCATGCAGCATCCGGTGGGAGCCCGGTTCAACCCGGCAACCCGGCGGGCCGAGTTGGAAAGCATCTGGGCACTTTTCACCAACAACACCGCCATCGCGGCGTTCTGGCACGCGGTGGCGGCCTCGTTCCTGACCGCGGGGACCTTCGTCGCCGCGGTTTCAGCGTGGTGGATGGTGCGCTCGAAGGGAACCGCCGACGCGGGGGCGCTGTTCCGCCCCGCCGCGATGCTGGGAAGCGTCTTCGCTCTTGTGGCCGGCGCTGCCATATTCCTGACCGGCGATGTTCAAGGGAAGCTGATGTTCCATCAGCAGCCGATGAAAATGGCGGCCGCCGAATCGTTGTGTCACAGCGAGACTGATCCGAAGTTCTCAGTGCTGACTGTCGGAACGCACAACAACTGCGACAGCATCAGCCGCGTCATCGAAGTCCCCTACGTGTTGCCGTTCCTCGCTGAGGGCAAATTCAGTGGTGTGACCCTCGAAGGTGTGGAGGACCTTCAGCAGTCCTACCAACAGCGGTTCGGCCCGGACTGGTATGTCCCCAACCTCTTTGTCACCTACTGGTCGTTCCGCGCGATGATCGGCTTCATGGCGCTCCCCATGCTGTTCGCCCTGACCGTCCTGTGGCTCACCCGCCGTGGACGGGTTCCGGACCACAACTGGCTGTCGCGCTTGGCGATCTGGACCATCCCGATGCCGTTCCTCGCCAACGCTGCCGGGTGGGTCTTCACCGAGATGGGGCGCCAACCGTGGGTGGTCGCCCCCAATCCCGACGGTGACCCGCTCATCCGGCTGACTGTCCGCGAGGGCGTCACGCCGCACGGCGCCGGACTGGTATGGATTTCGCTGATCGCGTTCACACTCACCTACGCATTCTTGGCTGTGGTGTGGATGTACCTGTTGCGCAGGTATGTCGTCGCCGGCCCGCAGGAACACGACTCCGAACCCGCGCCTCCCCAGCCTCCCCACGAAGCCGACGTCGCGCCACTGTCCTTCGCCTACTGACCCTTTCGCCTACAGACATGTGAAAGAAGCCCATCACTATGGAGCTGCAACAGATCTGGTTCATCATCGTCGCCGCACTGTTCCTCGGGTTCTTCGTCTTGGAGGGCTTCGACTTCGGGGTCGGGATGCTGATGGGCCCGGTGGGTGGTCGTAGCGCTGCAGCCGCCGGCGGCAGTGCGGAGTCGCACCGGCGCGCGGTGTTGAACACCATCGGCCCGGTCTGGGACGGCAACGAGGTCTGGCTGATCACCGCAGGCGGAGCAATGTTCGCCGCATTCCCGCAGTGGTACGCCACCGTGTTCTCCGGCTTGTATCTGCCGCTGCTGGCCATCCTCCTTGCGATGATCGCCCGGGTCGTGGCCATCGAATGGCGCGGGAAGATCAACGATCCGCGATGGCGACGCTGGTGCGACGTCGGTATCGCGCTGGGATCCTGGGTGCCGGCGATTCTGTGGGGGGTCGCTTTCGCCGCCCTGGTGCGGGGGCTTCCAGTCGGCCCGGACAAGAATCTTGTCGGTCTGACCATCAGAGATGTGCTCAATCCCTACACCCTTGCGGGAGGGCTGACCAGCTGCGCGCTGTTTCTGTTCCACGGGGCGGTGTTCCTCGCTTTGAAGAGCGGCGGCGGCGTCCGAAGTGACGCGGTGCGCCGCGCGCAGATGCTTGGGATCCCCGTCACGGTGCTCGTCGCCGTCTTCTTCCTGTGGACCCAGTTGGGTTACGGAAAGCCCTGGACCGCGGTGGTCGTCGCCGTCGGTCTGGCGGCGCAACTGGCGGCGGCGGTGGCGGTCTCCCGGCCCAGGGAAGGGTGGGCGTTCCTGTTCACCACCGTCGTGATCGCCGCGATGGTCACGCTTGTGTTCGGCTCGCTGTATCCAAACCTGGTTCCCTCGACGATCGACCCGTCCTACAGCATCACCGTCGCCAACGGATCGTCGACGGCCTACACGCTGAAGGTCATGACCTGGGCGGCACTGATCGTCGCCCCGGTCGTTGTGGCTTACCAGGCCTGGACCTATTGGGTGTTCCGCAAGCGGATCTTTGCCGAGTCGATCCCGTCGTCCATTGGGCTGTCGTTGAGGCCGGTGCCCTGAGCCGCGACAGGCGGGGTCCCTTCGACCCCCGACTGTGGCGCGTCTCGGCTCCGGTGCGCCGGTACCTCGTCGCTGCGGTCTGCTGTGGACTGCTCATCGCCGGCAGCGCGATCGCGTCCGCGACGGTTCTCGGTCGTGTGATCGCGGGGATCATCACCGATCCGGGGGCGCGCTCCATCGCGGTGTGGCGCGGGTCGTTGCTGATCCTGGCTGCGCTATGGGCGGTGCGTGCCGTCGGCCAATGGTTGCAGGCGCGGCTTGGCCAGAGTGGTGCCAGTGCTGTGATCGCCGATCTCAACAGCCAGGTTCTACGCAGCGTCACCGCGTTGCCGCCCAACCAATTAGCGCCACGACGCGAGGAGGCCGCCACGCTCATCGCGAGCGGTCTCGACGGTCTACGGCCGTACTTCACCGCCTACCTCCCAGCCCTCCTTCTGGCGGCACTACTGACGCCCGCTGCCGCGACGGTGATCGCAGTCAACGACCCCCGGTCGGCTTTGATCGTGTTGGTCGCACTCCCGCTGATACCGATCTTCATGGCGCTGATCGGCGTGGCCACCGCCGAGCGGTCCTCGGCAGCGCTCGCGGCGACAACGGTGCTTCAGTCGCGCCTGATGGACCTAATCGCGGGCATCCCGACCCTGCGCGCGCTGGGCCGCGTCGGTGGGCCGGCAGACCGGATCGCAGCATTGAACGCCGCCCATCGACGCTCGACGATGGCGACCTTGCGGATCGCATTCCTGTCGTCGCTCGTTCTGGAGTTGATCGCCACGCTCGGAGTGGCAATGGTCGCAGTCAGCATCGGACTACGTCTGCTCGACGGCGAACTCGCGCTGTCCACCGGGCTGACCGTGCTGCTGTTGGCGCCGGACGTATTCTGGCCGCTGCGCCGCGTCGGAATCGAATTCCATGCCGCCCAGAATGGAAAGGCCGCCGCGGACAGAGCATTTGCACTGATCGACTCCAAGGCGGATGCACCGGACGGTACCCGCACGATCCAGACCGCCGGAGCGACGATCCGTCTCCGGCAGGTATCCGTCGCCGGGCGAGACGGTGTCTCGCCGTACCGGCTTTCGGGATGCATCGCCCCAGGCCGGGTGACTGTGCTGACCGGACCCAACGGCGCCGGCAAGAGCACGGCACTCCAGGTCATCGCGGGTCTGATACCGCCGACGGAGGGCGCGGTGGAGGTCGACGGTGTGACACTGACGGATATCGCCCGCCGCAACTGGTGGAGGCAGCTGAGCTGGCTCGCCCAGCGACCGGTGATCATTCCCGGCACCGTCGAGGAGAACCTCAATCTCTTCGGACCCCTCAGCGACTTCGACACAATCAGGACAACAGGGTTCGACCAGGTTCTGTCCACCCTGCCGCAGGGTATGGACAGCGCGATCGGACAGGGCGGGCAAGGTTTGTCGCTCGGTCAGCGCCAGCGGCTCGGCCTGGCGCGTGTCCTCGGATCCGGGGCCCCACTGCTATTGCTCGATGAGCCGACCGCGCATCTGGACGACGCGGCGGAGGCAGCTGTGCTGCAGAGCATCTCGGCGCGCGCCGCAGCCGGGGCCACCGTGGTGGTGGTTGCCCACCGGCCGAGCATCCTCGCCATCGCCGACCAGGTCATCGAGGTGGAATCGGTGGCCAATGCACTCCTCTGATCCGCTGTGGGTCGCGCTACCTCTGCTGCGGCCCCGCCGGCTCCGACTCGTCCTCGCCGTCGTGCTCGGCTCCCTGTCATTGGGCAGCGCTCTCGCGCTGGCGGCGGTCTCGGCGTGGCTGATCACCCGGGCCTGGCAGATGCCACCGGTGCTCGATCTGTCGGTCGCCGTCGTCGCCGTCAGAACGTTCGGGATCACTCGGGGAGTTTTGGGCTACTTCGAAAGACTGGTCTCCCACGACACGGCACTGCGGGCGGCCGGTGCCGCGCGCGCCGAGATCTACCGCCGGCTGGCCTACGGTCCGACCCAACTCACGTCCCGGCTGCACAGCGGTGACCTGCTCGCGCGTGTCGGATCTGACGTCGACACATTCTCCGAGGTGCTGGCGCGGGCGTTCGTCCCGATCGGCGTAGCAGGCGCCCTCGGCACCGCCTCGATCGCGCTGATCGCGGTCATCTCCCCAGCCGTAGCCGGAGTCCTCGCCATTGGCCTGCTGATCGCCGGGGTCGTTGGGCCGTGGCTCGCCGCGCGCGCCGCCACCGCCCAGGAACTGGTCGCCCGTCGTCATCATCGACAGCGCGACATCGCAGCAGTGACCGCACTCGATCATGCTCCCGAACTGAGAGTTGCCGGACGATTGCCCGAACTCATCACGGAATCGACTCGGCAGCAACGAATGTGGGGGACAGCACTCGACCGAGCTGCCTCCCCCGTGGCATTGGCGGCAGCGGCACCGACCATCGGCGTCGCGGCCGCCACACTCGCCGCGATCGTGGTCGCCATCGGTGTGGCGCCCACCGTCGCTCCCACCACCCTGGCGATTCTGATGCTCTTCCCGTTGTCTGCGTTCGAGGCCACCTCCGCGCTGCCCGCCGCCGCGGTGGCCGTGACCAGAGCGCGTATCGCGGCGAAAAGACTGATGGACCTGGTGCCAACCGAAGAGACTCCGCGCCCTGATCCACACCCGCATTCATTGGCGGCCGTGCCGCAGTTGCGTGCAGACGCGCTTCAGGCCGGCTATGAACACACTGCCATCGGTCCGCCGGTGACCATGACTCTCGAGCCCGGTGCCAGGCTCGCGATCACCGGCCTCAGTGGTGCCGGAAAGACAACGCTGCTGATGACCCTGGCCGGACTATTACCCCCTCTGAGCGGGGGCATCAGCATCGACGGTGTCCCCGCCGGACAACTCAACGACAGTGAACTGCGAAGCCGCGTTTGTTATTTCGCCGAAGACGCCCATCTGTTCGCAACGACCGTCCGGGACAACCTCCTGGTGGCTCGAGGCGATTGCTCGGACGAGGAGCTCGGCGACGCTCTGCGGCTGGTGGGCCTCGGTGAGTGGCTCGCGTCGCTGCCGGATGGATTGACCACAGTGCTTCATGGGGGCTCGGAGGCGGTATCCGCCGGCCAACGCCGCAGGCTGCTGCTGGCCAGAACCCTGTTGTGCCGCGCGCCAATCCTGCTGCTCGACGAACCGACCGAACATCTCAGCGCCTCCGATCGGTCTTCATTTCTGAGGGCCCTACTTGAGACGCCAAGTCCCCTGTTCGGACCCGACCGCACGGTGGTCGTGGGCACCCACGACCCCGTCGATCACCTCGACTGTCAGCAACTCAGAGTCGCCAACGTCAGATGACGGTCCCAGCGCTCGCGTCATCCCTGATGACCGGCTGACCCGCAGCGAGCCATGCCTGCATTCCGCCCGCCAGGTTGTACACCGTGATACCTGCGGCAGCGAGTTGACCCGCGGCCACCGCAGACCGCTTGCCGGAACGGCACACGGCGACAACCGGAACAGCCGGATCGTAGGCGCTGGCATCCAGGGAGCCGAGGGCGCGGTGGACTGCGCCGGGGGCGTGCCCGGCCGACCACTCGTCGTCCTCGCGGACGTCGAGCAGAATTGCGGATTTGCTGGTCAGACGCAGAGCCTCGACCGGATCAACCTCGGGGATCGGAATTGGGTCTCCATCTTTCGCGGCAATGACACGTTCATTATACCCTAGGGGGTATATGACGTGCCGCCCACGCGCCGTCATGTTCGGCGTCGCCCCGCAGCGGGAAGTGGTGCCAACCGCACTCCGGCCGCATCTTCGCTAGCGGGCGAGTAACGCAACCCCCATAGCGCTGGCGACCGCGATGCACGCCACTGTCAGTGGAATGCCGAAGCGCACAAAGGTCTTCGTCGTGTATCCGCCCGGGCCCATCACCATCAGGGTGGTCGGTTGGGCGATCGGGTTCAGGAACGTCATCGAGATGCAGGTGCCGATCAGGGTCAGCAGCACCACCGGGTTCAGCTCCGCCGAGGCGGCGACGGCGATGGCCACCGGTGCGAGGATTCCGGCGGCGGCGGAGTTGGTGACAAGGTTGGTGGTGAGCGTGGTGATCACGGCGAACACCACGACGATCAGGAGGGGGTGTCCTGCGGACAGTGTGACGATGGCGGAGGAGATCAGCTCGCCGAGGCCGCTTTTGACGACGATCGTTCCGAGTCCGATCGAGCCCGCCATGATGGCGAGGATGTTCCAGTTCAGTGCGCGCACAGCGGCTTTCGGTGTCAGGACATCGGTCAGGACCATCAGGATGGCGCCGGCCATCGCGACCACCTCGACAGAGGACAGCCCGAAGGATCCGGCGATGACGACGGCCGCCAGAATTCCCAGCGCGATGCCGGTCTTGGCCGGCTGTGGCGCCTGTCCCGCCACCTGCCGACATAGCGCCACCATGGGATGGGCGGCGAGTACGTCGGTGGATCGGGCCGAAACCAGACACAACGCACCTGGTTTGGCGGTGGTGTGGCTCAGCGGCGTCTCGGTCTCGGCGGCCACCACCTGAATGTCGCCGGCGTCCTCCAGTTCGCGAAGTGTGGCGCCTTCGTCGGCGGCGATGGACACCAGGTACAAGTCCTGGGGGGCCAGACCCAACCAGGAACTGCCCCAGAGCATGCGAACGCCCGCCTCACTTGCGCGGTAGATCAGGACGTCGCCCGCCGCCAGTGCACTGTCCGTGGGCACCGGTGCACCCCAGCGCCGGACCTCCACGAGCTCGAACTCCGGGGTGGCTGCAATCCCCAGATCCGCAGGGGTGCGCCCGATGCTGTCGGCACCGTCGGACAGGGTGATCTCTGCTCGCCAGGTCAGCGCCCGTCTCGGTGCCGCGGCCTGGCTGCGCTGCAGTCGCGGTGCCGTCAGGAGCAGCACCGCCCATCCGGCCAGCGCCACCGGCAGTGCGATCGGCACGAACGAGAACATGGAGAGGTGGATATCGTCGGCCTCGGCGATCCCGGCGATGAGCAGGTTCGAACCGGCACCGATCAGCGTGACCGAGCCGGCCAGGGTCGTGGCGTGGGTGACCGGCAGCAGCACCCCGCGCGCCGGGACGCCCGACCGTTGCTCGAGTTCCTTGGTGGCCGGAATCAACATGGCCATGATCGAGGTGGTGTTGATCAGCGACGAGAGCAGCCCGACGGGTGGGATCAGCCGACGCAGGGCCTGAGAGCTCGAGTTAACCCCCGACAGCAGCCGATAGGTCAGCCGAGAGATCACGCCGGTGACGAACACCCCCTTGGCGATCACCAGCATTGCTGCGATGGTGATGACGGCGGCGTTACTCAGACCGGCGAACAACTCGTCAGGCGTCGCTATCCCGATCACAGCGGCGACCAGAAGCGCCGAGAACAGCACCAGCACCGCCGGTGCCCGACCGCTGACGATCAGGACGAGCGCGACGAGGACGATGATCGCTGCGGCCACTGGCATGGCGGCCAGTTTGGCACGGCACGCGTTGACGTCCGCTCAGTGTGGGCGGCGGGCCCTGAGTTGCACCACCGCGCCGGCGCCGTGGTGCAGAGGGCCCTCCTGAATGTCCCGCACGGTCTCGGCGCAGTAGTCGAAGTCCAGTCCGGACAACTCCTCGCGTAAGCCGTCGAGGGTCATCATCAACTCCGCAACGGGTGGGCCTCCGGTGCGGTACTCAAGTTGTTCGGGGCGGTAGGCCTCGAGCAGGAGGACCCCGCCGGGTCGCAGACCGGTCACGACTTGGCGGTGGATGTGCTGGCGGGCGGGGGGCGGCACATGGGCGAAGATCGAGACGACGCCGTCCCAGGCCTCCGGTGCCACCTCGAACGCAGCAAGGTCCGCAACGACCGTCTCGATGCTGACGCCGCGTTGTTCGGCCAGTTGGCGGGCCTTGGCCAGGCCGACCGGCGACTGGTCGACGGCAGTCACGTCATAGCCCTGCTCGGCCAGGAACACCGCGTTGCGGCCCTCGCCCTCGGCCAGGCACAGGATCCGTCCCCGCGGCAGGGTCGCGATCTGACTGCGTAGGAAGTCGTTGGGCGAGGTTCCGTAGACGTACTCCTCACCGCGGTACCGCTCGTCCCACATCGGCTGCCCCATGGATTGCCTCCCGTATCGCTGCTTGCGCAGCATACCCCACCGGGTATATCCTAAACTGGATAGAGTCCAGAAAAGGAGCGTCCGATGACTTCACCGCTTGGCGATCAGGCACCCGTGGCGGGTATGCCCCGGATCGGGGATTCCGCCCCGTCCTTCACTGCCGAAACCACCCAGGGCCCGATCAACTTCCCCGGCGATTACTCGGGCAAGTGGGTGATCTTCTTCTCCCATCCGGCGGACTTCACCCCGGTGTGCACCAGTGAATTCATCACCTTCGCCTCGATGCAGGACGAGTTCGCCCGCTACAACACCGAATTGGTCGGTCTGTCCGTTGACGGCCTTTACAGTCACATCGCTTGGCTGCGCACCATCAAGGAGAAGATCACCTTCCGCGGCATGAAGGATGTCGAGGTGACCTTCCCGCTGGTGGAGGATGTCTCGATGGAGGTCGCCCGCAAGTACGGGATGATCATGCCCGGCGAGGACTCCACGAAGGCCGTGCGCGCCGTGTTCGTCATCGACCCGAAAAGCGTTGTCCGCGCCGTGATTTACTACCCGCTGAGCACCGGACGCAACTTCGACGAGCTTCTCCGTCTGGTCAAGGCGCTGCAGACCGCCGACCACTACGACGTCGCCACACCGGCCGACTGGCGCCCCGGTGAGCCGGTCATCGTCCCGCCCGCCGGCTCCTGCGGCACCGCCAAGGACCGCATGGAGGGACACGACGCCGACGTCCAGTGCGAGGACTGGTTCTTCTGCACCAAGCCCATTCCCGCCGAGGACGTCGAAGCAGCCATCCGGAAAAACGCGAAGCCCTGACCGCTCTGCCTGCCCGGGGCATTCGAAACCTCAATGAAAAAGGATTCCGAGGACATGACCACCGAGATCGACATGAGCATCGACAACGGCATCGACGCCGAGACCCGCGCCCGCATCACCGAGGGCCTGGCCGGCCTCCTCGCCGACACCTACACCCTGTATCTGAAGACGCACAACTACCACTGGAACGTCACCGGCCCGATGTTCCAGACACTGCACCTGATGTTCGAGACCCAGTACACCGAGCTGGCACTGGCCGTCGACCTCATCGCCGAGCGCATCAGAGCCCTGGGAGCCAAAGCCCCCGGCAGCTACGCCGAGTTCGCCCGGCTCACGAGCATCTCCGAAGGCCCGGCGGCCCCCACTGCGACCGACATGATCGGTGACCTCGTCGCCGGTCAGGAAGCCGTGGTTCGTACCGCCCGGGCGTTGTTCCCCACGGTGGAGGACGCCCACGACGAGCCCACCGCGGATCTGTTGACCCAACGCATGCAGATCCACGAGAAGACCGCCTGGATGCTCCGGAGCCTGCTCGAGACCTGACCACAGCGAACGGCCTGCATCCGAACCGTTGACCACAGAACCCAGACGGGTGTGGACTGAGAAGCACACACCGCCGCTAGGGGAGGAGCTTTTGATGTCGAGTACCCACGAACTGGGGATTGTTGTCGGTGTGGACGGATCGCCGTCCTCGATGGCGGCGGTCGAGTGGGCGGCCCGCGACGCCGCGATGCGCAACGTTCCGCTCTCGGTGATCCATGTGGTGGCGCCCATCGTCGTCGGTACACCGGACGCCGTTCCTCCTGACTACAGCCAGCTGCAGGAAGAGGCGGCGCAGTCGATCATCGAGCAGGCCCACCGTGTTGCCGTGGCCGCCGCACCCTCACACGAAGGCGAGATCAGCACCGAGATCCTGCACGCCCAGCCAGTGCCTGCCATGGTCGAACTGTCCCGCCGCGCCCTCATGGTGGCCGTCGGCTGCCGTGGACAGGGAGCGGTCGAGCAGGCTCTGATGGGGTCGGTCAGCGCGGGTATCGCCCACCACGCGCACTGCCCGGTGGCGATCATCCACCAGCACCCACCGGATGGCACGCCGGCACCCGACGCCCCCGTCGTGGTCGGCATCGACGGTTCTCCGGCCTCCGAGGAGGCGACCGGCATCGCGTTCGACGAAGCATCCCGGCGCGGGGTGGACCTTGTTGCTCTGCACGCCTGGAGCGACATGGGCCCGATAGAGTTCGCCAGCGCCAACTGGGCCCCTATCGAGTGGCGGAACATCAAAGACGCCGAAGAGGAAGTCCTTGCCGAGCGGCTGTCCGGGTGGCGGGAGCGTTACCCCGACGTCCCGGTCCACAAGATCGTGGTGTGTGACCGACCGGGTTTGAGACTGCTCGAGCAAGCCGAACGCGCCCATCTCGTGGTCCTGGGCAGCCACGGCCGCGGCGGCTTCGCGGGAATGCTGCTCGGGTCGGTCTGCTCAGCGGTCGTGCATAACGCCGGGGTCCCGGTGATCATCGCCCGCCCCCCCCGAACAGGACTGACCCCTCCGCACTACCGGCGGGTCTTCGCCGCCCGCAATTCTGGCGGAGGAGCATGCGGAAGGCGGACGATGGTGGTGTGGGTTCCCCGGCTGATGTCGGTTTGACCTCGGCCCGTGCCGCGGCGCTGCTGGCTGAGCGAGGCCCCAATGCGGTGCCCGAGCAGCGGCCTGGCGTGTTGTCTCGGCTGGCGGGCGGGTTGTGGGCGCCGGTGCCGTGGATGCTGGAGGTCACCGTCCTTCTGGAGGCGGTGCTGGGCAAATGGCTCGACGCCGCAATAGTGGGTGTCGTCTTGGTGTTCAACGCCGGACTGGGATTTGTTCAGCAGCAGCGGGCCGCGGCGGCGTTGGCGTTGTTGCGCCGCCGCTTGGAGGTCAACGCCCGGGTGTGCCGCGACGGCCTCTGGCAGCAGGTGCCTGCCGCTGAGCTGGTCGACGGTGATCTGGTGCATGTTCGGGTAGGTGATCTGGCGCCGGCCGATCTGCGGATTACCTCCGGCGGGGTGCTGGTGGATCAGTCGACGCTGACCGGTGAATCGGTGCCGGTGGAACGCGGCCCCGACCAGCAGGTCTTTGCCGGATCGACAATCGCGCGCGGTGAGGCCACCGCAACCGTCTCTGCCACCGGGGCACGCACCTATTTCGGGCGCACCGCGCAACTGGTGGGCGGTGCGCAGTCCGCCGACCACCTTGGGGCGGTGGTGCTGCGGATGGTGCGGGTCTTCATCGCGATCGACGTGCTTCTCGCGGTGGCCGCAACGATCTATATGGCCGCGAGCGGGGTCAGCGGCGCGCAGATCGTCTCGTTTACGGTGGTGCTGCTGCTGGCCTCGGTACCGGTGGCGCTGCCGGCCGCCTTCGCGCTCGCCGGGGCGTTAGGGGCACGCCAACTTGCCGGGCAGGGCATCTTGACCGCACGGTTGGCCGCGGTGTCCGACGCCGCGGAGATGGACGTGTTGTGCGTAGACAAGACCGGCACCATCACCGCCAACCGGCTGACCTTGGAAAGCCTGAGCGCCGATCCGGGTGTCAGCGAGACCGAGTTGCTGCGGATGGCGGCCGGGGCCTGCGACGAGGCCACCCAGGACCCCATTGATCTGGCGATCCTGCGCGCAGCAGCGCAGCGGGGTGTAAACCCTGATGTGCGAACGAGTTTCGTGCCGTTCGACCCGGCCACCAAGCGGGCCGAAGCGGTGCTGCAGCGGGGTTCGGTCACGGTGTCGGTGACCAAGGGCGCACCGCAGGTCATTGCCGCACTGGCCCACCAGCCCACCGACCCGCGGGTTGCCGAGCTGGCGGCCACCGGGGCGCGGGTGCTGGCGGTGGCCAGCCGGGAGAGCGGTCAGCAGTGGCAGCGCCTGGGCCTGGTCGCGCTGGCCGATCCACCGCGCCCGGAGGCAGCCGCTCTGGTTGGCGAACTGGCCGATCTGGGGATCCGGGTCATCATGGTCAGCGGCGACAGCGCAGCCACCGCGGCCACTGTGGCAGCCCGGATCGGTCTGATCGGCCCCGTCCTGCGCACTGAGGCTCTGCATGATCCCGACGCCGACGTGCTCGGTGCGGCAGTGATCGCCGAAGTGCTACCCGAAGACAAATACGCGCTCGTCCAGCGGTTACAGAACGCCGGCCACACCGTCGGCATGACCGGTGACGGCGTCAACGACGCCCCCGCGCTGCGCCAGGCCGACGTCGGTATCGCCGTGGCCGGCGCCACCGACGTCGCCAAATCCGCGGCCGGAATCGTGCTGACCCGCGAAGGGCTGACCGACATCATCGGACTCGTCCAGGAGAGCCGACGCATCCACCAGCGCTCCTTGACCTACGCACTCAACGTCAGCGCCAAGAAGCTCGAAGTCCCCCTGCTGTTGACGTTTGGGGTGTTCGCCTGGCGGCAGTTCCTGTTCACCCCGTTGCTGATGGCGTTGCTGCTGTTGGGCAACGACGTGGTGAGTATGGCCATCACCACCGACCGCACCGGCTACGGGCGCCGGCCCGAACAATGGAACGTCCGCCACGTCATCCTCGGCGCTGCCCTGATCGCCGCACCCCTGCTGACCGCCTCGATCAGTCTGCTGTGGTGGACTCGCAACGTCTGGCCGCGCCTGGACGCCGTCGGTCTTCAAACCCTGATCTTCCTCACCTTGATCATCAGCAGCCAGGCCACCATCTACCTGGCGCGCACCCGCGGCCACGCCTGGTCCAGCCGACCCAGTCGATGGCTGCTGGCCGCCACCGCCGCCAACTTCGCCGCCGCGCTCACGCTCGCACTGACCGGAACTCTGATGGCCCCGCTTCTTCCTGTTCTCGCCGCGATCGCGGCGGCGGCGATCGGGCTGGCGGCCCTGCTCGCCGACTACCTCAAGGTCCCGATCTTCGACGCCTTAGGCCTGCATCGGGTTTGATGGCCACCGCGAGGCTCCGCTCCTGGAGCGGGGCCAGTCGCCCGTGCCGACGTGATTGCCCTGGGACGTGCGGCCTTGCCTAGTCTCGGGTGCTGGCAGGATGCGGGGGGCTCGTCGTTGCGACGAATGGAGTTGCCAGTCAGTGTTATCCACCGTTCTTCTGCGGCTGCCTAGTCTTTCATCGGGTCATGGCGCCGCGGGCGATCACCTCGATGGTGGCCGCGACAGCGCAGGTCTGTGAGAGCAGCAGGGCGAGCAGGATGAGGATTTGAACGGCGCCGGCTTGCAGGGGCGAACCGGTGCTCAGTAGGACGCCGACGAATGCTCCGGGAAGAGTCACGACTCCGACGGTGCGGGTTTGATCGAGGTTGGGAAGCAAGGCGTCAGCGGCGGATCGCCCGATGACCTCCATCCGCGAGTCGCGTTCGCTCAGACCCAGGCTCAACGCGGCTTCGACTTCGCCGGCCCGCAGCCCGAGGGTGTCGAGGGCTCGGCGCGCGGCGACGGCCACCGCGGTCATCGTCCCGCCCAACACGATGCCGACCAGCGGCACGATCGAGACTCCGGTGAGGGGCACCACCCCCGAGAGCAAAAGCAGGGGCAGTACCGATGACAGCCCCGCCGCGAGCGCGCCGGCCAGCCACCACGAACCTCGCTGGGCCTGGCTGCGTCGCGCGGCGGTGGCTGCTGCGACGACGAACATGACCGCCAACACCAGAACCGAGGACCACAGTCGGCTCATCGCCGCCGCCAGTACACCGGCGACCGCTGCGAGCTGCGCTACTGCGCGAAGCGCGGCTCGGGGCACGATCCACACCGATCCCAGCTCGGCGAGCCGATACACCAGCGCGGCCGCGGCGACCATCACGACGCAGACAACGATGAGGGCCGGACCAAGGACGGGTTGGGAAGTGTGCACGGCCCCAGTCTCGCGCGGACCTCACCGCCCGGTTCGCCGGACTGCCGGGCCGCGGCCGCCCGCTGAGCGCAGCGCCGAGCGTGCGCGAGGTTTTTTGGGCGATGGGGTCTCATTGGTAACAGTCGCCTCAGCGTTCTTTCAGCCGGCATTCCCGACGATGGCCATGGTGGGTCTTGGGACTATTGCGTGGTGGACGGGGTCGACTGGTGATCGAACGGTGTCGCCGATGGGGGCGGCGGTACCTGTGGTGGGTTGATCCGCGGACCTGGGGGATCCCGGTGCGTTCGGCGCTCGCGGCCGCCCTGGTGGTCCTGGTCTCCTTCGGGATCGTCGCGGCGGCGGTGGCGGCAGTGTTGTACCGGCAGTTGCTGGCCGACGTGGATGCCGCGGCGCAGCGCCGCGCGCGTGACGTGGTGGCGGGCCTGCAACAGGACCCGCCGCAGGAGCTGGACGCCGGTCTGTTGACCACCGACACCCAGATCGTGGCGGTGCAGGTCCTGGACTCCTCGGGAGCGGTGGTTCGAGCATCGGCGGGGACGCCGATGACGCCGATGACCGCGTGGGGCACCGGGTCGCGCCATGCCGATGACTCCGGCGAGGCCGAGGGCCAAGAGGGTGTGCGGGTCAGCCAGGAGGCGGGCGCCGGCCCTGATCGCGATTACACGGTGCTGGTCGGCGCGGCCAGCGGTGCTGCGGCCTCGACAGTGAAGGATCTGGCGCTGCTGCTGGCGGCGGCGATGCCGTTCGTGGTGGCCGGCGCGGCCGCGGCGACGTTTGTGCTGGTGCGCCGTTCGTTAGGGTCGGTGGAAGTCATTCGCGCGGAGGTTGCCGACATCAGCGCCCACGATCTGTCGGGGCGTGTTCCGGTGCCCGCGCATCGGGACGAGATCTCCGCGCTGGCGGCGACGATGAACGACATGCTGGCCCGTATCGAATCGGGCCAGGCTGCGCAGCGCCGGTTCGTCGGGGACGCCTCCCATGAGTTGCGTAGCCCGTTGGCCACGATCATCTCGGCGGTGGAGGTGGGGTTGGCCCACCCGGAACTGCCGCAGGCGCAGTTGGCGCGCGACATGGTGTTGCCCGAGGCGCAGCGGATGCAGGCATTGATCGACGATCTGTTGTTGTTGGCGCGTTCTGATGAGCGTGGGATCGTGCTGCGCCGCGAGGATGTCGACCTCGACGATCTGGCCGCACAGGAGGTAGCTCGTGTCGAACGGGAGGGAGTGCCGGCGGTGCGGGCGGATCTGTCGCCGACACGGGTGATCGGGGATCGGTCAGCGTTGGGCCGGGTTTTGCGCAATCTCGTGGACAACGCTGTGCGGCATGCCCGTTCGACCGTCGAGGTAGCGGTGTGGGTTCAGGACGGTTCGGGGTGCGTGTCGATCGCCGATGACGGGCCGGGGATTGCGGTGCAAGATCGCGAGCGGATCTTCGAGCGGTTCGTGCGCCTGGACACCGACCGCTCCCGCGCCGCGGGTGGCAGCGGGCTGGGGTTGGCGATCGTCGCCGAGATCGTGGCCGCCCATCACGGCCGGGTCATTGTCGACGACCGCCCCGACGGCGGGACGGTCGTGACGGTCTATCTGCCGCTGGACTCCGAGCCGAGCCGGTAGCCGACCCCGCGCACGGTCTCAATGGTGTTCGTGCCGAACGGGGTGTCGATCTTGCGGCGCAGATATCCCATGTATACCTCGACGACGTTGTCGGGGCCGCGGTAGTGGGCGTCCCAAACATGCTGCAGGATCTGGGTTTTGGTGACCGCGATGTCTTTGTTGCGGATCAGGTACTCCAGGAGCCCGAACTCGCGGGGGGTCAGCGTGATCGGGACCTCACCGCGGTGCACGGATCGTCGTGCCGGGTCCAGGGACAGCTCACCGGCGGTGAGGATGGCGGGGCGCTCAGGTGCGCCGCGGCGCAGCAGTGCCCGCAGTCGGGCGGTCAGGACGACGAACGAGAACGGTTTGGTCAGGTAGTCATCGGCGCCGAGGTCGAAGGCGTCGGCCTGCTCGTAGTCGCCGTCCTTGGCGGTCAACATCAACACCGGGGTCCACACGGATGCGGCCCGCATGCGGCGCAGCACCTCGTAGCCGCTCAGCCCGGGCAGCATGATGTCGAGGATCACGACGTCGAATCGGTCTTCGGTGGCCAGCCACAGCCCGTCGGTGCCGTTGTCGGCGGTGACGACGACGAAGCCCTCCGCGGCCAGTCCCACTTCCAGGGTTTTGGCCAGTCGCGGTTCGTCCTCGACGACAAGCACTCTCACAGGGGTGAACTCCTTGTCGCGGTAGGCAGTGCGGCGTTAGTCGCCGGCATCCGGTGTGTCACCGGCTTCAGGCACATCGGTGACACCGGGAGTGTCCGGTGCTTCGGGCCCTTCCGCACCCCCGGCGGCCGGCGTGCCCTGGTCGGCGGCGAAGGACAGGTGCGGGATCTGGATCGGGTGGACCAGGGCCACCGCGCCGGCCGCCCCGAGTGCGACTGTGGCGCCGGCGATCACGGCGCCGATTTTCGTCCGGACTGACATGGGCGTTCCTTTCTGACATCGGCCACCGGATGGGTGGCGCTGATCCCAGGTTGGGGGGCTTGCTCTGTGAGAACGCTGAGCCGGTGACCGGCCCTCAGCGTTTCCTCAGCGCCGCGCCGTCAGGCTGGCCGCGTGATGCTGAATCGCCGGATGCTGAGCAAGGTTCCCGAGGTCACCGTCTGGTTCTGGGTGATCAAGATCCAGTGCACCACGGTCGGGGAGAGCTTCGCCGACTGGGTGGCCACCACGCTGGGCGTGGGGCTTCACAACACCGCGGCGATCTTCACCGCCGTGCTGGTGGCGGTGCTCGGCTGGCAGATGAGCCTGAGCCGTTATGTGCCGTTCGTGTACTGGCTGACCGTGGTGGTGCTGTCCATCACCGGCACCCTGTACACGGACATCCTCACCGACGCCCTCGGAGTGCCCCTGGCGGTCAGCAGCGCGGTGTTCGCGGCGATCCTCGCGGTGGTGTTCGGCATCTGGTACGCCCGCGAACGCACCCTGTCGATCCACAGCATCACCACCACCCCGAGGGAAGGCTTCTACTGGCTGGCGATCCTGGTCACCTTCGCGCTGGGCACTGCTGTCGGCGACTGGGTGCTGGAGCTGACCGGCTGGCAGCCGGGCGCCGCGGTGCTGCTACCCGCGGGCCTCATCGCAGCGATCGCCGCGGGCTGGCGGCTGGGCGCCAACCCGGTGCTGGCCTTCTGGCTGGCCTACATCCTGACCCGCCCGCTGGGCGCCAACCTCGGTGACTGGCTGGCCCGCACCCGCGCCGAGGGCGGCCTCGGGCTGGGAACCGCCGGAACCAGCGTCGTCTTCCTGCTGGCGATCGCCGCCACGGTGGCGTATCTGACGATCACCCGCGCCGACGTCATCGACACTCCTGAGACGAATCCGGCTGCACCGCAGCGGGATCCGGGCAGAGAGAAAGTCATGCTCGGATACTTCGCCGCGCTCGCGGTAGGCAGCGCCGCACTGCTCGGATGGGCCTCGGCGCAGCCCCACGGTGCGTCCCCAGCGCTGGAAAAGGAAACACCCGTGACCGCTGCCGCGGAGTTGCCGGCCGGTTCGGTCGCCGCGGCGTTCCCGGGCGCCGATCTGAGGGAATTCCGCACCATCATCGACGACACCGCAGCCAAGGTCTCCGCCGGCGATCAGTCCGGCGCCCAGGCCCGCATCACCGACCTGGAAGCCGCCTGGGACCAGGCGCAGTCGCGGCTGGAGCCGATGAACGCCACCGCGTGGACCTTCCTGGACTCCAAGATCGACAAGGCCCTCAAGGCCGTGCGGGCAGCCACTCCCGACCCGGCCACCGAACAGCAGGCACTGGGCGCCCTGGCGGGCGCCCTGCGCTGAGAACAACGACGCCATGTTCCCCGATCCCCGCGCCGCACCGACGGTGTCGAGCTACCGCGGCGCCGCGACGGCCGGACGGCAGCGGCCGGGATCAGCGCATGCCGCCGGGACTCGCCACAGCCTCCTGCGGAACCGGTCGGGCCCGCGACCACCACGACACGGCCAGGACCACCGTCACCGCCCAACCCGCTCCCAGCAGCCACCCGGCCAGCACATCGGTCAGGAAATGCACCCCCAGATAGGGCCGGGAGAATCCGATCAGGACGATCGCGGTGACCGTCGCCGCCCACACCGCCACCTGGATCGCCCACCGGCGGATCACCCACCGGCACAACATCCACGCACCCAGAATCCCGACCGCGGCCGCGCCGGTGGCGTGACCGGAGGGAAAGGAGAAACCCGGCGCGGGAATCAGCGCGTATGGCAGACCCGGTCGCGGCCGGCCGACCAGATGCTTGGCGATCACGATCACCAACCCGACACCGCCGCCGCCGGCCACCCCGACCAGCACCGGCAGCCAGGACCGAGCCCGCACCGCGGCCAGCACGCACACCAGCGTCAGCCACACCGTTTGCGCGTCGACCTCACCCATGCGGGTTGCGACCAGCAGCACCCTGGTCAGCCACACCTCGCGGTGGGCGGCCAGCCACGCCGCGACGGGTTCGTCGAACGCCGCGAAACCCTCACCGTCGAGCACATCGTCGAGCAGATCGGTGAACCCCACCGCCGCCGCACCCACCACGACCAGGCCCGCCCCCAGAGTCGCGACGGCCACACCGCGCAACCCCAACCGGGCCTGCACCGGGGCGACCAGCACCTCCAGGCACCTCCCGCACAACCGCAGCACCGGCCCGATCATTGGGATCTCGCCGACCCGTTCCAGCCGGCCGCCGAGCTGTGGGTGACGGGCCACCCACACCGCCAACACCGACACCACCACCAGCACGGCGAGCACCCCGACACCGACCGGGCCCAAGCCCGCCGCCCCAACCCCCACGTCGCGTTCCATCACCGGTCATCCAACCAAGCACCCGACACCGCACCGGCCAAGGCCGGCGACAGCGCGAGGCGATCCGCGCTCACCCGACCCCGCCCACCCCCGGACCGGGGCCACCACCTCTTCACCCCGACCAGATACCGAATCCCACAACGACACGAATGAGGAGCATCACCGAACATGGACACCACCACCCCCGAACCCCAGGACGCCCCCGAGGCGCCGGCGCCGAACGGGTCGCTGTCGCCCGACCCCGCCGCTACACCGACCGCACCCACCCGCAGGCGCGGCATTCTGTCCCGGCCGTGGACGGTGGTCGCCATCGCGGCCGCCGGGCTACTGCTCGGCGCGGGGATCTTCGTGGCCGGTCTGCTGGCCGGGAAGACATTCGGCGGAGATCCCGAGTGGTATCGCGACCACGAAGCCGGCCAGAGCCAGTCCGTCATGAACGGCTCACCCGGGGAGGATGACGAATCCGACGGGGTCGAGGAGGCCGACCCGGCGCCGGCCTCGGAGAAGCACCAGACCGACGAATCCCAGACCGACGAATCCCAGCCCGCCGCAAAGACACCCGCGACCACGGCTCCGGCTCCTGCGGCCTCACCTGCCTCCACCCCGCCGGCACCGGGAACCCGGTAGCCAATCCGGAGCCACCCCGTCGGTATGGGAACGTCCCGGCGCCAGCCCCTACTGTGAAGTGCGGGGGCGGCGTCGGGACCTGGGCGCGCCGTCGGAACCCCGGAAAGCTGAGCATGAACCTCGACACCCGAATCTTCAACGCCATCAACGGCTTCGCCCGTGACACACCGTGGCTGCACCCCATCGTGTCCGGATACGCCAACTACGGAACCCTGCTGTTCGCGCTGCTGATGCTGGCCGCGTGGTGGACCGCCCGACAGGCCGGCGATCTCCACCGGATGACTGCTGCGGTCTGGACACCCCTGGGAGTTCTGGCGGCCCTGGCGATCAACCAGCCCATCGCCGACGCCGTCGCCGAGGTGCGCCCGTGCAACGCCCTGCACGACATCGTCGTTCTGCACTGCAACACCGACTTCGGGTTCCCCAGCGATCACGCCGTGATGGCGGGCGCGGCCACCGCAGGTTTGTGGCTGGTCAGCCGGCGCCTCGGGCTGCTCGCCGCACTGGCCTCGATCCTCATGGGATTCGCCCGGGTCTACGTCGGCGCCCACTACCCCCAGGACGTGCTGGCCGGGTACGCACTCGGAGCTGCAGTCGGTTTGGGCGGATACCTTGTTGCCCGCCCGGTGCTGCACAGGCTGCTGGCCGCGGTGGCTCGCGGCCCGCTGCAGGTCCTGGTTGAGGGGACCGCCACGGCTTCGTCGTCGAAGCGCTGGCCGATACCGGGCCCGGGTTGCGATCCGTTTCCCGCGGGCCGCAACCCGGGGTCACAGTTCGCTGAGCACTGTGAGCGGCGATCGCCGCGCGAGGCCGACGGTGGCAGCCGACACCGCGCTGATGGCCAGGACGGCCATGGCGCCGGCGGCTCCGAGATAGACCCACGGCACCGACAATGCCGCCGGTGGCGGGTCGAAGACACCGGTGAGGACGCTGACCAACATCCGTGACAGCAGCCACCCCAGAGCAGCTCCGCCGGCCAGACCACAGGTGATCAGAATCGCGGCCTCGGCCACGACGAAGGACCGCAGCTGGCGTCGGTTCGCCCCGAGCGCGTTGGCGATCGCAAAGCTCCGCCTTCTGTCGGCCAGGCCGAGACCCAGAACCAGAGCGCCCGACGCGGCGGCCAGTAACAGGCCGAATCCGAGTTCGATTCGGGTGAGCCCGGCCAGGCTGACCGCGGTGAGGCTTGATCCCACGGTGCCGCGTGTCGTGGCTATGTCGCTCACTGTCGCCGAGGTCCCGAGGGCGGTCCTGATCCGATCGGCGACGGCGGTGCTGGCATGCCCGCCGGTGTCGACGAGAAATGCGCCGACGGCGTCACTTCCGGTGCGCTCGGCGATGTAGCCGGCGTTGGCGACGAAGAAGCTGTCCTTGGGCGCGGTGGGGAACTCGGTGACGATCCCGACGTAGCGGAATGGCACGGAGATCAACTGGTGGGTGCGGGCGTCTTGGATTCGCAGGTTGACATTGTCGCCGGGCATGAGCTGAAAGTCCTTGACCGTCTCGGCGCTGACCAGCAGGGAATCGGGCTGTCTCGCCAGGGTGTGCATCAGTTCTGCCGCAGTTCCACCCTGAAAGTAGTTGTCCTGCAGAGCCGTCACGCTGCCAATCGTGGTCGGGTCCACTCCGTAGAGATCCTGTAGGTCCGTTCCGACGTAGGCGAAGCGGTGCTGCAGGGGCTCCACGGCCCTTACCCCCGGGATGCCTGCCAGTTCGGCGCCCGCACTGGGCGGAATGGAACTGCCGGGAGGTTCGGTGACGGTGACATCGGCGCCGTTGGTGAGCTTGGCGTCGACTTCCACCTGGGCCTGATAGGTGGCGTTGAAGGTTGCGGTGGATGTGGCGAATGCCAGGGCCAGCGCAACAAGTACAGCCGACCGGGCCAGGGGAGCCCGCTGCCGCGACAGCGAGCGGGCGACGATGCGCGACATCCTCCCGGCTATCGGACGCAAAGCGACGGCCAGGACCGTCCAGCCCCGACCCAGAAGCAGGTCGGACAGCCGCCACACCAGCAGCGCCATACCGATCCACAGCAGGGCCGGAGCGACGAAAGCCCAGTAGGACACCGAGATGGTCGGGACCCCCTCGGGGGCAAGCACTATCTGATAGCCGTTGCGCCCGGCCTGCCAGAAGAGCGCCCCCGATACCGCCAGCGCCGCCACGTCGATGCCGGATCTGGTCCACTTCGGGGCACGCGACCTGATCACCTCAGCGCGTGCGCCTACGACGGTGGAGTCGTTCAGATCCCGCCAGGCCGGGGCCAGTACCGCCGCTGCGGAGATCCCGAAGCCGACCAGAGCCGAGGCCGCGGCCCATGCCGCGGTGGTGGCGGCGCCGGCTCCCAACCCAGCAGAGCCGAACATCGCGACGCCGATCAGCGCGGCGGCCGGGAGGCCGACGACGCTGCCGACGACGCCGACAACAGCGGCCTCGGCCACGGCGATCCGGCCCAGCTGGCGCCGGGTCGCGCCTCGAGCGCGCAGCAGAGCCTGATCCCTGCGGCGCTGCCCTGCGCCGGCGGTGACGACCGCCGCGGTCAGCAGCCCCGCGAGAACAGCGGCGGGCAAACCGAGAAACAGGAACAGCATCCGGGCGTAGGCCGCATCGCTGCGAGCCGCACCGAGCGCGGCCCCGAGATTGTCACCGACCTGCGCGCCCCCGACGCTGCGGGCCTCGAGGTTGCGCGCCGCTGCGGTGACAGCGGTATAGGCCGCGCCCGGATCGGCAGACAACGCATGGTCGACGGCGGTGTGAATCTGTGTGCTGACCAGATCGGGGCGCACCTCGGACAGCGGGTCGAATATCCGATGCCACTGCGCTTCGCCGAGAATGAGCACGTTATCCGGCGGCGCCACCGGCGCGGCGCCGACAGGTGCTCCGACCTTCTGGAACAGCGAGTCCGCCTGGGGTAGATCGACCACGCCGTCGACCCTCACCTCGACTGGTGTCAGTCCAGCCCGGCCGATGCGGACGGTGTCACCGGGCACCACATGGAGGTTGGCGGCGGTCTGCTGGGCGAGGAGGACACCGTCATCGGCGCCCACCAAGGTCCGCAGTTCCCCGGGAAAGTGTGTGCGGTACTCCGTCGGGATACCCAATACCATTGCGGGTCCCGTTGTTTGGGTGCTTCCGGTGGTCTGTGCCACCAATCCGGCAGAATGCGCGAAGCCGACCGGCAGCGCCGCCCCCACGCCGGGCGAGGACCGCACCGTGTCGAGGATGGCTGCCGGCGGACTGCCGGGCTGCACCTCCACCTGCCAGTCGACGGCCACGCTCCGCAGAGCACGAGCGGTCATCGACCCCTGCGCAGCTGCCAGGAAGCTGCCCAGACAGGCCACCAGCGCCACCGCGGCGGCGATACCGGCCGCGGCCGCAGTTAGCCGGCCCCATCGCCGGCGAAGCAGTCCACTTGTCCAGGTGAGGATCACGTCGGGTACCGATCTGTCGTGGGCGTGGTGAGTCGACCGTCGCGCATCGTCCAGTGCTCCGTCAGCCGGTCGGCGACGGCGGGGTCATGGGTGGCGATGAGCACAGCGGCACCGATGACGGTCGCGGTGTCCAACAGAACGCTGATGACTCGTTGAGCGTGGTGATGGTCGAGCTTTCCGGTGGGCTCGTCGGCAAGGATCAGCGTGGGTCGCGCGGCAAGCACCCGGGCGATCGCCACACGCTGCGACTGGCCGCCCGAGAGCTCGTCGGGCAGTTTCTCGGCCAGGTCCCCGATCCCCACCAGATCGAGTGCCGCGCGCGCTTCGGCCATCGCGGTGGCATCGTCGTGCCCGCCGAAAAGCATTGGCAAAGAGACGTTCTCGGTGACATCAAGGCTCGGCAGAAGACTGGGGCCTTGGAAGACAATCCCGACCCCGCTGCGACCGTCCCGGGTCTCCCGAGCCCGGGCCAGCTCACCGATCCCGCTGTCGGCTTGTCCAGGCCGGCGATCAGGTGTAGAAGGCTGGACTTGCCCGACCCTGACGAACCGGTCAGCGCGATTCGTGCGTGGGGTGGGATCTGACAGCTCACCTCGCGCACGGCGCGCACGGCGGTGTCCCCCGAGCCGAAGGTGCGACTGACCGCCACACACTGGGCCACCGCAGACGCTGTCACGACAGCCGCCCGTCATCGAGTCGTACGACGCGTTCCGCGGCAGCGGCGACGGCCGGACTATGGCTGGCCACCAGGATCGCGGTGCCGCGGTCCGCCACGTCGGAAAGCATTGCCAGTACGCGTGATTCGGTCGTGCTGTCCAGTTCACCGGTGGGCTCGTCGGCCAGCAGAACCGCAGGGGAGTTGGCGAGCGCGACCGCCAGACCGGCGCGGGCAAGTTCTCCCCCGGAGAGTTGGCCGGGGTAGGCAGTGGCGCGTTCGGCCAGCCCGAGCCGACTCAGTACATCGGACTTGTCGGTGTGTCGCCGTCCCGGCACCGAGCGCACCAAGTCAAGGTTCTGCGCGACGGTCAGGTGCTCGAAGAGGTTCGAGTGCTGAAAGAGCATGCCGACGTAGCGGGCCCGGAGGCCGGCTTGTTCGGGCTCGGGGCGGTGGCTGATCCGTTGGCCTGCGATGTGGACACTACCGCCGTCAGGATTATCCATACCAGCCAGGCAACTAAGCAGGGTGGACTTGCCGGAGCCTGACGGTCCGGTGATGGCAACGAACTCACCGTCCTTTACCGAGAGCGAAACTCCCTGGAGCGCAAGGGTCTCCTCATCTCCGGATCGGTAGAACCGGTACAGCGACCGGGCTTCCAGAGCAGGGAAGGCGGGTGCGCCTGCCATCACTGCCACGCCAGCGAATCGGTGATGATCCGCCAGGGATCGACATTGTCGGCGCCGACCGGGCCGGACAGTGTCAGGATCACCTCCTGCCCCGCGTGCCAGTACGCATAACGCTCGAAGTCGGCGTCGAAGGTTTTGCCGGTGACCGGATTGGCCGGCGCGCTTCCCCGGTAGGTGACCACGACCACCTCGCCTGGCTTCCGCGGAGCCGCGCTGACAGTCCCGAGCTGGAAACCGTCGGTAGCAGCCTTGATACCGGGCAACTCGGTGGTGCGGATCGAGTCGATGGTGGCGGGCGCGGGACGCGGCTGCGTCTGGATTCTCACCGTGTTCAGCTTGTCGGTGAAGACCGTGCTGGCTCCTTCTTCAGTCCGGGCCCACCCTTCGGGTACCGACACGGAGAAGCCGCCTCCTGGCGGGGAGTAGGCAACGAACGCCTGATCGTCGGGTATGTCACCTGGAGGGTTGTTCTCGGCGGAGCTCACGGCCGCGGAACCCGCGGCGTCCGCGCCGGGGGGGCGTCGCGCTGTGCGCCCCGCAGGCGCTCGAAGCAGCGATAATTGCCGCGATTGCCATCGCATTCGTCACGCTTCGTAGCGGGGTCAGCATTGGTCGCCTTTCGACAAAATGGACAGTGCTTTGAATCCTTGGCTCCGGGCGCTGTGAAGGCGCTGAGAAGCCCCATTACCGGGCTCTGGAGTGTGGCCATGGGGTCGTCGCTGAAACTGCGACCGATTACGGGGCTGGGTTGTGGTCTGCAATGCGCCTGCTATCGGTTGCTGATTTCAGCGACTGCATCAGCTCGAGCGTCGGCCCCGCACTCGTCGATGCTGATGATGTCGCCAGCCGGGACAGCGGGCAGCCGCCGAGACGATCGCTATTATCTGCGTATGCGCGTAGATAGCGAGGTGTGTCGGCGGCGTCTGGACGACGATCAGGTGGGCCTGGTGGTCGAGGTGTTCCGAATGCTCTCCGATGCCACCCGGGTGAGGTTGTTGTGGGCTCTGGTGGACCGGGAGTTGTCGGTCAGTGAGCTGGCTGAGACGGTGGGTAAGCCAGCGGCGTCGGTGTCCCAGCACCTGGCGAAGCTGCGGATGGCCAGACTGGTGCGCACCCGCAGGGAGGCCACCACCATCTACTACAGCCTGGAGAATTCCCACGTCGGGCAGCTGGTCACCGACGCGGTCTTCAACGCCGAGCACGCGGGCCCGGGGATCCCCGGGCATCACCGCGGCCACGGGGAACTCTCGCGCCTCCATGAGTCCGGCACGGCCGCGGAGAAGACACAGTGAGTCACACCCTCGATCCCTCCGGGGCCCACCACCCGCACGGCCCCGCCGACCGGCACCCGGAGCGCGACCACGGCCATGACCACGAGCACCACCAGCACCGCGGCGGGCTGCTCGGGACGGTCCGCGAGGTGTTCGCCCCGCACAGCCACGACCACACCGACAGCGTCGACGACGCCCTGGAATCCAGCGTGCAGGGAATCCGGGCAGTCAAGATCAGCCTGCTCGCCCTGGGGCTGACGGCGATCTTCCAACTCGTGATCGTCGGTCTGTCCGGTTCGGTCGCCCTGGCCGCCGACACCATCCACAACTTCTCCGACGCCCTGACCGCCATCCCGCTGTGGATCGCCTTCGCGCTCGGCCGCCGCGCGGTGACCAAGCGATACACCTACGGACTCGGGCGGGTGGAAGACCTCGCGGGACTGTTCGTGCTGCTGATGATCGCGCTCTCGGCGGGTGTCGCCGGGTATCAGGCTGTGCGCCGGCTCATCCACCCGATCGCGATCGACCATCTCGGCTGGGTGGCCGCCGCCGGTGTGATCGGCTTCCTCGGCAACGAACTCGTCGCGCTCTACCGCATCGGTGTCGGCCGCCGGATCGGGTCGGCGGCACTGGTCGCCGACGGATTGCACGCCCGCACAGACGGATTCACCTCTCTGGCCGTCGTCCTCGGGGCGGTGGGGATGTGGCTGGGATTCCCGTTGGCCGACCCGATCGTGGGCCTGCTCATCACCGTGGCGATCCTGGTGGTGCTGCGCACCGCCGCCCGCGACGTGTTCGCCCGACTGATCGACGGCGTCGACCCGCATCTGGTGGACACCGCCGAACAGGCACTGGCCGCCGAACCCGGCGTCCGCAGCGTTCGACGACTACGGATGCGCTGGATCGGCCACCGCCTGCACGCCGACGCCGAACTCGACATCGACCCCGACATGAGTCTGCGCGAGGCCCACCGGTTGGCGCACACCGCAGAACACACCCTCACCCACGCGGTTCCGCGGCTTTCCACCGCAATCATCCACGCCTATCCCGCCACACCAGCGCCAGACGATCGCGACCACTAGAGCCCCGGACGCTGCCGGGAACAGCGGATGGAGGGCTCACGCCAGGGCAGTCGCCTAGCCGATCACCCCGTCGATGATGGCCGCGTTGTTTGAGATCGGCGGCGCTTGGATCGTGCGGCAGGGCGTGCGCGAGCACCGCGCCTGGGGGCTGGATCGTTGCTGGTGTGATTGCTTAGGGCGCGTACGGCTTTGCGGCAGCCAGCCGAATCCTGGCCGCCTACGGAGGAATGTTCGTGGCCGGTTCGCTGCTATGGGCAATGGCCGTCGATCGGTTCCGACCCGACCGCTGGGATCTAACCGGCGTGGCAGGGGTTGAGATCATCAGGTACGCCCCGGGTCTGAAGTGACAGCTCGCCTTGTCACCGAACTCGACCCACGAAAAGCAACCTTCCCGACATCGCACAGGCAGCAACGGCAGTTGACCAAATCAGCTCCAAAACAACGGAATACGACGCTCATGGGTAACCATGCGCATGGCAGATCAGCCCCGCATGGTCGGCGTCACCCCGAGGAACTGGCGCGGACAAGCAGGCCATGCCGAGCGCAGGGCTCTCCGGGCACACGCTTCCGCCTAACACCACCAGCTAGGAAATGAAACGGCGAATGAGACAAACCGCCTGTGAAACGGCGTGAGACAAACAGGAGAGACGCAGGTCAGAAGACCCGGGATATGAAGCGGAATTGGAGAACCTACAATAAAAGTAGCCGCAAATGTAGGTTCTCAAATCTGATTGCATATTCTCAGTAGTGGTTGCACACCCATTGCATTTGTGCAATGAGTTTGAGACTGCCGTTTGCATTTGAATGGGTCGGGGTGACCGTGATGAGCAAGCGACGACGACTGCGGCTAGCGCCTAGCGGAGCAGCATCACTACATGTCAGCACGCGCCGATTTAGTCGGCGACGTTGTTTGTTCACCGACCGAATGAAGCTGCCACGAATGAAGCAATCAGCAAGCACCATTGGTTTACAGACGCTCTAGGCCGGACGGACTTGCGCTGCCGGTTTTCCTTCGCCGCTGCCTAGTTGGTTCGTTAGTCGGCGTCGACTTCAGCCGCGGACACGAAGAACTCGTGCGGGACGAGGCGTTGTCGGGCCTGGCGGCCCGTGGAGGGTGGCAAGGTGGAGTTTCTCGGTGAGGCGCCGGTTGGCCGCCTCGAGTTGGGTGTTGCGGTACTCCAGGTCGAGGATCACCGAGACGGCGTCGCGGCTGAATCCCTGGGCGAGGAGCTCGGCGGCCCGCGACGGTGGCCTGGTTCCTGCGAGGCCAGTCGTGGCGGGCATGGTGGGTCGCGGCCGACCCTGCTGGACCGCGAAGGGGTCGGTGTCGGGGGCCGGCGGTTCGACCGGCGGGTCTTGGTGGTCGGCGTGTTCGGGAAGCGGGCCGCTGCGCAGCAGTGCTGCGGTGAGGACCATGCCGGCCAGGAACAGTGCGCAGCTGACCTGGAAGGCGACGGTGTAGCCGTGGATCCCGGCGGCGGCAGCCACCTCGGGGCCCGGCGGTGCGTGGTTGGTGAGGTAGCGCTTGAGGGCGGAGACGAAGATCGTCGACAGGGCGGCGGTGCCGACCGCGCCGCCGATCTGCTGGCTGGTGTTGACCATCGCCGAGGCGACACCGGCATCGGCGGTGGCCACCCCGGCGGTGGCGGCATCGAGGGCGGGAATGAAGGTCATCCCGACCCCCGCGCCGAGCAGGAACAGGGGGGCCAGCACATCGGCGGTGTAGGTCGACGACACGGTCAGGTGCGACAACCAGAACATCGCCCCCGCGGCGGCCAGCATGCCGGCCGGGACCAGGGGGCGCGGGCCCACCCGCGGGACCAGCAGGCCGTTGGCCAGGCCCGCGGACATTGCGATCCCGACCGAGAGTGGCAGGAACGCTAGCCCGGTCTTGAGCGGGCTGTAGCCGAGGTTTTGCTGCAGGTAGAAGGTCAGGAACAGGAACGCGGCGAACATCGCGCAGAAGGCGATCGCGATCGCGACGTAGGACCCGACGCGGTTGCGGTCGGCCAGGATCCGCGGCGGCAGCAGCGGCTCGCTCACCCGGGACTCGATCCCGACGAAGGCGATCAGCAGCACCGCGCCGGCGACGAGCATGCCGACGGTCAGCGGTGCGCTCCAGCCGTGAGTCTGCGCATTGGACAGGCCGTACACCAGGCAGAACAACCCGCCCGAAGCGCTGAGCACCCCGGGGATGTCGAGGGTGTGGCTGCGGTGGTACTCCTTGGCGGCCACAAAGGCCAGCACGCCGGCCGCCGCGGGCAGCGCGAAGGCCAGGTTGACGTACAGACACCAGCGCCACGACAGGTACTGGGTGAGGAAACCGCCGAGCAGCAGGCCCACCACGGCGCCACTGGCCGCGATCGCCCCGTAGACGGCGAACGCTTTGGAGCGGTCCTTGGGGTTGACGAAGGTGACGTTCAGCGTGGACAGGGCGGCCGGCGCCAGGATCGCGGCGAACACCCCCTGTAGGCCGCGGGCGGCTACGAGTCGGCCGAACCCGGTGGCGGCACCGCCGAGTGCTGAGGCGGCCGCGAAGCCGAGCAGGCCCATCAGCAGGGTGCGGCGGCGCCCGATCATGTCCGAGAGCCGCCCCCCCAGCAGGAGCAGCGAGCCGAAGGCCAGGGAGTAGGCGGTGATGATCCACGGCCGGTTCTCGGTGCTGAACCCGAGATCGGCCTGTGCCGAGGGCAGCGCGATGTTCACGATGGTGGCGTCGAGGACCACCATCAACTGGGCCACCCCGATGACGGCCAGGATGAGCCATTGGTGGGTCGCCGCCGGGGTCTCTCCGGTCGGGGGCTCGTGGCGCGCGGTGTCGGCGGTGGGAATCCGGTGCGTCATGGCCACCCTCCGTGGCGGTGGCCGGGAGTCACGCCGGCCGGCCGGGCGTGCCTCGACGCCCTAAAGTGCGGCATCGCCGGGTCTTCCGGTCTGCGTGTCGCTGTTCGACGGCAGGGGATTGGCGGTGTGTTTGGGGATGCGGACGCATTCGTCGGTTCCGTCGAGCCAGAGCAGGAACCGTGATGGTGGTGGCAGCAGGTGGGTGACGGTGGCCGACGGGACCAGGGTGGGGTGGCCCACCGGGATGGCTTGGCCCTGCCAGTGCAGGATGCCCGGGTTGTGCTTGAGGTTGACGTACCAACTGGTTTTGCGGCCGTAGGTGAGCGGGACGATGTAGTCGTCGGGCTGCTCGACGACGCGGATCGGGGTGGTGTAGGTCCGGCCGGTGCGCCGGCCGGTGCACTCGATGATCGCGAACACGCTGTGGGGGCGCCCGGCCCGGCCGACCCGGCGGACCATCTTGTTGGCAAAGCGCTTGTTGCGCTTCAGCTTTGCTTCGATCACCGCCTGGTCGCCGCGGCGCATTCCGGCCGCGATCCGCAGCCGGCGAATGACGGCACCGACGAGGACCGCCCCGAGCGCCGCGATGGTGATCCGCACTGACATCGACATGGTCATTTCTCCTGGCTCGCTGCGGTCGACGATGTCGACTCTCGTCTTCCGGAATCAATTAGTCAAGCGTTTAAAAACCGGATCCGGTGACGGGGTGCGGCGCCGCCGCGGCGGTACGGTGTGGGAGTGCCACCTCCGACGGGCAGCGGGTCTGCGCAGAGCGGCCGCCGCCGCAGCGCGGCGAGTGATCACGGGCGTGCCCAGCACGCCGGCCGTCGGGTCGGTCCGTCGACGACCCGCGGGGAGATTCTCGACGCTGCCCGCGGCCTGTTCGCCGAACTCGGCTTTGAGCGCACCACACTGCGCGGCGTGGCCGCCCGCGCCGGGGTGAACCAGGCCCTGATCTATCACTTCTTTCCCACGAAGGACGACCTGCTTACCGCCACCATCGATCTGCCCATCGACCCGGCGTTCATCACCGAGGCACTGCGCGGGCACCCCGGACACGAAGGTGAGGAGCTCATCCGCCGCGCCCTGGCCGCCTGGCGCCAACCGGCGGTGCTGCAGGGGTTCCAGGCCCTGCTGCGGGCCGGGATCTCCCACGACCACGCTGCCGGCATGCTGCGCGACTTGCTCTCCACCACGTTGTTGAACGCCTTCGCCGAATTCACCGACCGCCCGGATGCGCGGCTGCGCGCCGCCCTGGTCGGCTCCCAACTCGCCGGAATCGCCCTGTTGCGGTTCATGATCGGTGTGGAAGCCCTGGCCGAGGCCGACGACGAGACGATCATCGCCGCGGTCGGTCCCACCCTGCAGCGGTACCTGACCGGCGAGATGCGCTGAGCTGGAGCCGCCACGGCACGGGTCAATGTCATGGGGTGAGTTCGCCGAACAGGTAGCGCTGCAGGGTTCCGCCGAGGTCGGCGGTGAGGGCCTGGCGGTCGTGGTCGGCCAGGGGGTGGAGGCGCAGGACGTAGCGGGTCAGGGTGAAGCCCATGATTTGTGACATCACCAGGGTGGCGCGGTAGTCGGCGTCCTCGCCGCCGAGTTGCGCGGCGATGGGGGTGACGATGTTGCGGGTCAGGAAGTCGCGCACGAGCGCGGCGGCTTCGGGTTCTGCGGTCGCGGCGCGCACCAGGCCCAGTAGGGGTCGTCGGCGGACGTCGTCGTCGAGGATGCTCAGCACCAGGGTGGCCAGCCGGGTGCCTGCGCTGTCGTGATCACCGGTGAGGACCGCCTCGAACACGGCGCCGGGATCAAAGGGGAGTTCGACCACGGCCAGGAACAAGTCGCGTTTGCCGCCGAAGTAGTGGGTGACCAGCATCGGGTCCACCCCAGCTTGCAGCCCGACCTGGCGCAGCGAGGTCCTT
>JAKOYE010000215.1 GCA_029780675.1 Actinomycetes bacterium | reverse complement strand
GACGGCGTCGGTCAGAGCGACGAACCTGTCCCGCAGTCCGCGTTCGGCCCATCCGGACAGGCTGGAGAACGACAGGCTGGCCGATCCCAATTCCGCCACGGCCGAGACCGACAGGCGCCGGGGCGCACCGTCGCCGACGGAGGCGAAGGCGCCGAGGCCGTACCCGGCCCACCAGCGCCGGTTCAGGGCCGGCGCGCTCACCACGCCGACGATCGGAATGCCGTCCTGCAACAGTGCGATCAGGCTTGCCCAGACCGGCACACCGCGAACGAAGTTCTTCGTTCCGTCGATCGGGTCGATCACCCACTGCCGTCCCTGGTGTGAGGGCTCGCCGCCGTGTTCTTCGCCGAAGATCGAGTCGTCGGGGAGCTGGTCGGCGAGGATGTCGCGCAGCGCGGTCTCGACCGCGAGATCGGCGTCGCTCACCGGTGTGAGGTCCGGCTTGTGTTCGACATGGAGGTCCAGCGCGCCGAAGCGGGCCGAGGTGATCGCGTCAGCGCGGTCGGCCAGTGCCAATGCCACGTCGAGGTCAGCCTCGAGGTCGGGCCGGGGGTCGCTCATGGCTGCAGTCCTACCATGGGCACCATGATGGAGTTCGCCGTGCTGTTGCTCATTGTCGGATCTCTTGCCCTGCTGCTCGGACCGCGGCTGATGGGCAAGCGCGGGCCGCGCGGTGACATGGCTCAGGGCACCCTGCTGGTCACCGGCGTGAGCCCGCGCCCGGACGCCACCGGAGAACAGTTCGTCACGATCAGTGGGGTGATCAACGGTCCGACGGTCGCCGAGCATGTGGTGTACCAGCGGATGGCCGTCGACGTGAACGACTGGCCGAGCATGGGGCAGTTGATCCCGGTGGTGTACTCGCCGAAGAACCCGGACAAGTGGGGGTTCGCCCCGCCCGTCCCACCGGTGCCGCCTGTTCCACCGGTTCCCCCGGCGCCGCCGCACCAGAACTAGGCGGCGTGCCGAGCCAGTGAGACTCCGATCTCCAGTTCCATCTCGCTGGTGTCGATCCGGGGTGGACCCGCTAACGGGGGAGCGGTCGAGCGGTACTGGGCCCCGGTGGGTGTGCTGAATAACGCTGTGTGCGAGCCGTTTTCGCCGGTGTGGGTGGTCACCCGCCAGCCGTCGGCTTCCTTGGTGTAGTTGCAGGCCTCGCATGAACCGGCCCCGTTCGACGCGGTCGTCAGACCACCGCGTGCAGCCGGCGTCGCATGGTCGGTATGCCGGATGGGCGCGTCGCAGTACGGGGTACGGCAGGTGCCGTCCCGCAGGGCGATGAACCGGGCAAGCCCCTTGGGGAAGATTCGGGACCTGGACTCCATCGCAACCAGCGTTCCGGAACGGGGATGGCGATACAGCCGGCGCAACGTCGCGTGTGATTCCGGGTCGGCGGTTGCCGCACAGATCAGTCGGCGGGCCACGCCCGCCGGTATCGGACCGTAGCCGACCACGGTCGCAGGCTCCGTCGATCCGCCGACCATGGTCTCGTCGGCGAGAACCAGGTTTACCGCGACAGGGGTGACGACCGCCGCGGACCGCCCCGTCACCCGCTCGACGAGGGTGTCGGCCATCACCTGCCCGCGGCTGCGACCGTCACCGCATTGATCGGCCGTCCGGGACAGTGCCGCGTACACCGACACGCCCTGGGCCATCGGCAGGAGTGCGGTGAGGTAGGTCATGCAATCCGGTGCGGGCCGCACGGTGACACAGCGCTCGTTCTCCGCTCGCGCGGCCCGGTCCACCACAGCGTGCGGATCGAGGCGGTAGGCGATGGCCCTGGCGTCGGCCGCGATCCGTCGGTCGCCCAGCCCCGCCAGCCGACTCGGGTCGGCGCACAATTCGGCGTCGAGGGCGCGCCGGTCCTCGACGTCGAGGCAGGCGCTCTCCCGGACGATGAGGGTGGCCCGCCATTCGGACAGATCACCTCGTTCCAGTGCGGCCAGGGTGTGCGGCATTTCGTGAACTAACGCCTGCCCGAACCCCAGATGCCGACTCCCGCGGGCGGGGGAGTCGTGGCGGGCCAGCGCTATCTCGGCGGCAACTCCGCGGCCACGGCGCCGGGAGGGAATACCGGCGGCAGTCTCGGCGGCCCGTCGCGCGGAGGCGAACGCGGCGGCCGCGCGAGCCTGCGCAGCCGCCGCGGCGGACTTCAGTCGTTCGAGTGCCGTGATCTGGGCGATCAGGGCGGATTCGCCGGCTTCAGGATCGACCACCAACATGTCATCGAACATACATTCGATGATAGATCCACCCGGGGACAAGACCGCGCGACAGGACTTCGTTACCCGTGCCCGACGTGCAGCAGACGTTCGACGCTGGGGATCTTGACTCGCGGCCGGCCGTGCGGCTCACCGGCTGAGCGTTCGTGCGCGTCGATCGCCTGCCAGTGCGCGTCGCTGATCAGCTTGGGCTGACGCTCCGCCAACCAGTCGGCCAACTCCGCCGGGTAGTCGTCGCCCACCTCGCGCACCGCGGCGCCGGCCAGGTCGGCGACCAGGGTGTCGACGGTGTCCTGGGAGTCCTTCTTATTGGTGCCGATCACCCCGGAGGGGCCGCGCTTGATCCAGCCGACGACGTAGTCGCGGGCGCGCCCGGCGATCCGGCCCTCCTCGTGCGGGATGGTTCCCGCGGTCTGGTCGAACGGCAGGCCGGGTATCGCCACACCGCGGTATCCGACCGCGCGCACCACCAACTGGGTGGGCAGCGTCTCGCGCTGCCCTGTGTCACGCGCCACCGTCCGCCCGCTGTCATCGGTGACCAGTTCATTGCGGCCGAGCACGATCTCCTCGACACGTCCGGCGCCGCGGATCTCGATCGGCGAGGTGCAGAAACGGAACACGATCCGACGGTTCCCGGCGGTCTGCTCGCCGGCGGCGGTCTTCTCGGCGTAACCGCGCAGCACCTTGATATTGGCCGTGGTGGTCTTGCCGGCGGCTTCGGCGTCGGCGTCGGTGATCCCTGCCAGGTCGACGGGGTCGACGATCACGTCCACGCCGTCCAACTCGCCGAGTTCACGCAACTCAAGGGTGGTGAACGCGCCCTGCAGCGGTCCACGCCGGCCGACGATCACCACCTCGGAGACACCGCGGGCGTGCAGTGAGTCCAGGGCGTGATCGGCGATGTCGGTCTTGGCCAGCACGTCGGGGTCGGTGACCAGGATGCGCGCGACGTCGATCGCCACGTTGCCGTTGCCCACCACGACCGCCCGGCCCGAGGAGATATCCGGCGCCATCTCGGCGAAGTGCGGATGGGCGTTGTACCAGCCGACGAAGTCCACCGCCGCCACGCTGCCCGGCAGGTCCTCGCCGGGGATGCCCATCGGGCGGTCGGACTGGGCGCCGACGGCGTAGACGACGGCGTCATAGCGCTGCGCGAGTTCGTCGGCCGACACGTGGGTTCCGACGGCGACATTGCCGAAGAAGCGGAATCGCGGGTCCTCGGCCGCCTTCTCGAACGTCCGGCTCACCGACTTGATCTTGGGGTGGTCCGGGGCGACTCCGGAGCGCACCAGGCCCCACGGGGTGGGCAACATCTCCAGCATGTCGATGCGGATGTCCCGACCCCCCTCGGAGACGGCGGAGTCGGCGGCGCGCAGCAGCGACGCGGCGGCGAAGAATCCGGACGGGCCGGCGCCGACGATCGCGATATAGAAGGGACGCATCCTGGGGATGGTAGCCGCGGGAGGTCGCGGCCATGTCGGGACCGCCGGTAACGTGGCACCACGTGGACCTGGATCGTCAGTCTCAGATCGCCGCCCTCGACACCACCCTGACCACGGTGGAGAGGGTGCTCGACATCGATGAACTGCGCGCCCGGATCGCCAAACTCGAACACGAGGCCGCGGACCCGAAACTCTGGGACGACCAGGCCAACGCCCAGCGGGTCACCAGCGAGCTGTCGCACGCCCAGGGCGAACTGCGCCGGGTCGAGGCCCTTCGCAGCCGACTCGACGACCTGCCGGTTCTCTACGAGTTGGCCTCCGAGGAGGGTGGCAGCGAAGGGGAGACCGCGCTGGCGGAGGCCGACGCCGAACTGACCGCGCTGCAGGCCGATATCGAGGCCATGGAGGTCCGGACGCTGCTGTCCGGGGAGTACGACGAGCGTGAGGCGCTGGTCACCATTCGATCCGGTGCCGGCGGGGTGGACGCCGCCGACTGGGCCGAAATGCTGATGCGGATGTACATCCGGTGGGCCGAGCAACACGGCTACCCGGTTGAGGTCTTCGACACCTCCTATGCCGAGGAAGCCGGGATCAAGAGTGCCACCTTCGCGGTGCACACCCCGTTCGCCTACGGCACCCTCTCGGTGGAGCAGGGCACCCACAGGCTGGTGCGGATCAGCCCGTTCGACAACCAAAGCCGCAGGCAGACGTCTTTTGCGGAGGTCGAGGTGCTGCCCGTCGTGGAGACCACCGACCACATCGAGATTCCCGAGACCGACCTGCGGGTGGACGTCTACCGGTCCAGCGGTCCGGGTGGTCAGTCGGTCAACACCACCGACTCCGCGGTTCGACTCACCCACATCCCGACCGGTATCGTCGTCACTTGCCAGAACGAGAAATCGCAACTGCAGAACAAGGTTTCTGCCATGCGGGTACTCCAGGCGAAGCTGCTCGAACGCAAGCGCTCCGAGGAGCGGGCTGAACTTGACGCCCTCAAGGGCGACGGCGGCAGCTCGTGGGGTAACCAGATGCGGTCCTACGTTCTGCACCCCTACCAAATGGTCAAGGATCTGCGGACCGAGTACGAGGTCGGCAATCCCGCGGCGGTACTGGACGGGGACATCGACGGATTCCTCGAAGCGGGAATCCGGTGGCGCAACCGACGAGATGACTGACTTTGCCGACTGACATTCTGGCCCTGCCGTTCGCCCAACGCTGGTACGACTTCTGGCACGGCGAGTTCGGCAACTGGATTCTGACCCGTGGCCTCAAGATCTGTCTGCTGGTGATCGGCGGAGTGTTGGCGGCCCGCTTCATCAACTGGGCCGCGCAGCGCATCACCCGGCGGATCGACGCCAACTTCCAGGACAGCGACGCACTGGTGCGGTCCGAGAGCGTCAAGCATCGCCAGGCGGTCGCCTCGGTGATCTCCTACGTCGCCATCGGCCTGCTGTGCATCGTGGTGGCCCTGGAGATCACCGACGTGCTTGCCGTCCCGGTGAGTTCGCTGGTGGCGCCCGCCGCGGTGCTGGGTGCCGCCCTCGGCTTCGGCGCGCAGCGGATCGTGCAGGACCTGCTGGCTGGGTTCTTTATCATCACCGAGAAGCAGTACGGGTTCGGCGACCTGGTCCAGCTGACTCTGGGCTCGAGCAACGACGCGATGGGCACCGTCGAGGACGTCACGCTCCGGGTGACCAAGCTGCGCACGTCGGAAGGGGAGATGTACACCATCCCCAACGGCCAGATCATGAAATCGCTCAATCTGTCCAAGGATTGGGCACGGGCCGTCATCGACATTCCGATCCCGACCTCGGCGGATCTCAACGTGGTCAACGACGTGCTGCACCGGGTGTGCGACAACGCGGCCGACGACCCCGAACTCGCCGACCTGCTGCTGGACAAGCCGCAGTTGATGGGTGTGGAGAGTATCGGCCTGGACACCGTCAACCTGCGGATGGTCGCCCGAACTCTGCCCGGCAAGCAGTTCGAGGTCGGTCGTGGGCTGCGCCTTCTGGTCATCGCGGCACTGACGCGGGCCGGGGTCGTCACCCCTGCCGACAGCCCGCCGATGGTCGGGGCGCTGGTGCACCCGGCGACGGCCGGTGGAGCCGAGCAGACCCAGGGACCGGTGCGCTGATGAAGAAGACGATCACTCCCAAAGAGGGTCGGACCTGGCCTGGATACATCCTCTGGGGGCGGGTTCGTACATCCACAGTCGCGCTGATCATCGTCTTCATCGGCTGCTGGTGGCTCTACGAGACCTATGACTCCGGCCCGGATCCCAGTCAGGTGCCCGCCAGCAATGTGGTGCCGCCCGGGTTCATTCCCGACCCCGCGTACACCTGGGTCCCGCGGACCGACGTACAACGTCCGGACTACTCCACCACGACGACCGAGACCACGCCGACGACCCCGACGACGACCCCGACGACGGAGACCACGCCGACGACCCCGACGTCTCCGGGTCCCGATGGCACTGCCACCGATACGCCGACGAGCGGCGCCACGAGCGGAGCCCCGCCGACCCCGGCCTCCGGGCCCGCCACATCGACACCGGCCGCCCCGACGCCGAGTGGGGCCGCGACCAGTGCGCCGGTGCCGTCCGCTCCGCCCACGGCCACCCCGGGCGCGGGTGGCACCGGCGCCGCCCGCCAGGGCCCGCTGTCGGCCCCGGCAACGCCAACGGCTTAGTTCGGCGACCTGCGGCTAGACTGGCGAGCCGTGATGATCACCCTCGACCACGTCACCAAGCAGTACAAGACGTCTACTCGGCCGGCGCTGGACAACGTCAGCCTCAAGATCGACAAGGGTGAATTCGTCTTCCTGATCGGTCAGACGGGGTCCGGCAAATCCACGTTCATGCGGTTGCTCCTGGCAGAGGAGAAGCCGACATCCGGCGAGGTGCAGGTCTCGAAGTTCCACGTCAACAAACTGCCTGGCCGGCACATCCCGAAACTGCGTCAGGTGATCGGCTGCGTGTTCCAGGACTTCCGGCTGCTGCAGCAGAAGACGGCCTTCGAGAACGTGGCCTTCGCGCTGGAGGTGATCGGCAAGAAGCCCGAGCTGGTCAAGAAAGTGGTGCCCGAGGTGCTCGACATGGTCGGGCTGTCGGGTAAGGCACACCGGTTGCCCGGCGAGCTGTCCGGCGGTGAGCAGCAGCGGGTCGCCATCGCCAGGGCCTTCGTCAACCGGCCGCTGGTGCTGCTGGCCGACGAACCCACCGGCAACCTCGACCCGGAGACCAGCCGCGACATCATGGACCTGCTGGACCGGATCAACCGGACCGGCACCACGGTGCTGATGGCAACCCATGACCACCACATCGTCGACTCCATGCGCCAACGGGTGGTGGAGCTCTCACTGGGCCGGCTGGTGCGCGACGAGCAGCGCGGCGTCTACGGAATGGATCGTTAAGTGCGCTTCGGGTTCCTCGTCAATGAGGTCGTCAACGGCCTGCGTCGCAACGTCACCATGACGATCGCGATGATCCTCACGACCGCGATCTCCATCGGCCTGTTCGGCGGCGGCCTGCTGGTGATGCAGTTGGCCAACCAGTCCCGCGACATCTACCTCGACCGGGTCGAGAGCCAGGTGTTCCTCACCAATGAGGTCTCGGCCAACGACCCGACATGCGATGCCGAGGCCTGCAAGGCGCTGCGTTCGCAGATCGAGGCTCGCGACGACGTCAAGAGTGTGCGGTTCCTGAACCGGGATGACGCCTACACCGATGCCGTCACCAAGTTCCCGGAGTACAAGGACGTCGCCTCCAAGGACTCCTTCCCGGCCTCGTTCATCGTCAAACTCGAGGATCCCGAGAAGCACGCGGACTTCGACAAGGCCATGCAGGGGCAGCCGGGTGTGCTCAACGTCCTCAACCAGAAGGAGCTGATCGACCGGCTGTTCGCGGTGCTCGACGGGCTGTCCAGTGCGGCGTTCGCCATCGCGATCGTGCAGGCGGTAGGCGCGATCCTGCTGATCGCCAACATGGTCCAGGTGGCGGCCTACACCCGTCGCACCGAGATCGGGATCATGCGGATGGTGGGTGCCACCAGGTGGTATACCCAGTTGCCGTTCCTCACCGAGGCGGTGATCGCGGCGGCCATCGGCGTGATACTGGCCATCGTGGGCCTCATCGGGGTGCGGGCGCTGTTCCTGGAGAGAGCGCTCGACCAGTTCTACCGGGCCAATCTCATCGCCCGGATCGACTATGCCGACGTGCTGTACGTATCGCCGATCATGTTCGGGGTCGGTGTCGTGATGGCCGCCGTCACGGCCTACGTGACACTGCGTCTGTACGTGCGGGATTAGCCGGTGTCGAAGAAGGCGGCCAAGAAGCTGGGGGATGAGAAGGGCTCCGGCAAGCGGGTCATCGCCACCAATCGGAAAGCCCGGCACAACTACTCGGTGCTCGAGGTGTTCGAGTGCGGGGTGGTGCTGACCGGCACCGAAGTCAAGAGCCTCCGGGAGGGGGCCGCGTCGCTCGCCGATGCCTTCGCGACCGTCGATGACGGTGAGATCTGGTTGCGCAACCTGCACATCGCCGAATACCACCACGGCACGTGGACCAACCACGCTCCGCGCCGGAACCGCAAGCTGCTGCTGCACCGCCGTCAGATCGACCTGCTGGTCGGCAAGATCCGCGACGGCAATCTCACCCTGGTGCCGCTGTCGATGTACTTCATCGACGGCAAGGTGAAGGTGGAGTTGGCCCTGGCCCGCGGTAAGCAGGCGCACGACAAACGTCAGGACATCGCCCGGCGCGACGCTCAGCGCGAGGTGGTGCGCGAGTTGGGACGGCGCGCCAAGGGGATGTAGCGACTCGGGCTAGCATCGCCGATATGTCTGCAGACCAGCGTCCTCGCACCGTCCTGGACAAGAATGACATCCTCACCGGCCTGTTCGCCTCCTGGGATGCCCTCGAGGCCCTGCTGTCCGGTCTGAACGAGGAGCAGTGGGAGAAGCCCACGTCGCTTCCGGGTTGGACGGTGCATGACGTCGTCGCTCACATCGTCGGCACCGAGGCGCTGCTGTCCGGGACACCCACTCCGGAATCCGACGGCCCGCGTCCGGATTACGTCCACAACGACATCGGGGCGCTGAACGAGGCCTGGGTGGAGCATCTCCGTCCGGAGTCGCCGGACTCGATGATGGCCAAGTTCCGCGAGATCACCACCCGGCGTAAGGCTGCGCTGTCGGCGATGTCCGCCGACGAGTGGAACACCGTCACGTTCACCCCCGTCGGGCCTGACAGCTACGGGCGGTTCATGCGGGTGCGCATCTTCGACTGCTGGGTCCACGAGCATGACATCCGCGACGCGGTGGGTCGCACGGCCGGACCTGATGATCTGAACGGCCCGGACACCCGCCTGGCACTCGACGAACTGGCCTCCGGCATGGGTTTCGTGGTGGGGAAGAAGGGCCGTGCGCCGGAGGGATCCCGGGTGCTCCTGCGACTGACCGGGCCGGTGGCCCGGGAGATTCGGGTGGCGGTGGACGGCCGGGCCGCGGTGGTCGAAGACTTCGGGGGCGCCGAGCCCACCGTCGTCGTCACGATGGACGGACTGCAATTCACCCGGCTGGCCGGCGGCCGTCCGCTGATCAGCGACCTGCCGCAGGCCGTCGACTACGGCGGCGACACCGAGGCCGGCCAGCGGATCGTGGAGAATCTTGCCTTCGTCATCTGAGCGGGATTAAACGGCGTGGAGTTTGTCGTTATAGGTGCGTACCATGAGAGATCTGGTCGAAGCCATCGACCAGGATGCGAGGGGCTGAACGGTTTCGACTTCGCGCATCGAATCAAGGGAAGCGTGCCGGTGCAGGCAAGAGACCACCGTAAGCGTCGTTGCAACCAATTAAGCGCCGATTCCAATCAGCGCGACTACGCCCTCGCTGCCTAAGCGACGGTGTGTCTGTCAGACCGGGAAGGCCCTCGGCCCGGACCCTGGCATCAGCTAGAGGGATCCACCGCTCAGTCCGGTCGCGGGACTGAACGGGACAATCCACAGCGACTGGGATCGTCATCTCGGCTTGTTCGCGTGACCGGGAGATCCAAGTAGAGACCTAGCGAACTGCGCACGGAGAAGTCTTGAGGGAATGCCGTAGGACCCGGGTTCGATTCCCGGCAGCTCCACTGGAATAACAGCAGGCCAGGGCCTAAAGCCCTGGCCTGTCTTGTTCCCCGTCCGTACTCGCCGGTGCTGCAGATTCGACATACCTCGTATGGGCACGGACCGCGACACCCAGTCATTGCTCTGGTTGCTGAGCGCTCCGATCAGGTGTCCGAAGGCGGCCCGCTGCGCCCTCACCATAGCCACCCGTGACGCTGACATCCTCGGCGCCGCGTTGACGCCAACCCTGCGGGTCTGAGCGCTGGGGGTGCGCCTGCGGGCTGCCGCTAGCGCTCGGTACCGAGGGTAGGGTGTGGCGCGGTATCGCCCGCGCCCTCACCGATGGAACGCGTTGCGCACCTGCCCCATTCGATTCCGGCGGATGTCCCCATCAGGCTCCGTCGTGGCGCCACCTGAACGGAGTGCTGTGACCACACGTGCGGATTCCGCCGGCCCCGCCATTCGGGAGGCCGGTGACCCCAGCACATCGGTGTGGGCGGCGCTGCGGTCGCCGCGGCGCCTTCGAACCGAAGTGCTGGCCGGGCTGGTCGTCGCGCTGGCCCTTATCCCCGAGGCGATTTCGTTCTCAATCATCGCCGGTGTGGATCCGCGGGTGGGTCTGTTCGCGTCGTTCACGATGGCGGTGACGATCGCCTTCGTCGGTGGACGTCCGGCGATGATCTCGGCGGCGACCGGAGCCGTCGCACTGGTGATCGCACCACTGGTGCGTGAGCACGGGGTGGACTACTTCATCGCGACGGTGATCCTGGCCGGGGTGTTGCAGATTGCGTTGAGCCTGCTCGGTGTCGCACGGCTGATGCGGTTCATCCCGCGCAGCGTGATGGTGGGCTTCGTCAACGCGCTGGCCGTGCTGATCTTCATGTCCCAGATGTCGCATCTGCTCGGCGTTCCCGGGTTGGTCGACCCGTTCGTCGGGGTCGGTCTACTGATCATGGTGCTGTTGCCGAAGCTCACCACCGCGGTGCCGGCTCCGCTGGTCGCCATCCTCGTCCTGACGGCCGTCGCGGTGGTCTTCGGTGTGGATGTGCCCACGGTCGCAGACCAGGGTGAGCTGCCCTCGAGCCCGCCGAGCCTGTTCTTTCCCCATGTTCCGTTGACCCTCGCGACGTTGTCGATCATCGCCCCGTATGCGTTGGCCATGGCACTGGTGGGTTTGCTCGAATCGCTGATGACCGCCAAACTCGTCGACGACATCACCGATACCCACTCCGACAAGACCCGGGAGGGCTGGGGCCAGGGGGTGGCGAATGTGGTGACGGGGTTCTTCGGCGGCATGGGCGGTTGCGCGATGATCGGCCAGACCATGATCAACGTCACGGTGTCCGGCGCGCGTACCCGAATCTCGACCTTCCTGGCCGGCGTGTTCCTGCTTGTCCTGGTGGTCGGACTCGGTGACATCGTCGGGCTGATTCCGATGGCCGCCCTGGTGGCGGTGATGATCATGGTGTCGTTCGCCACCATGGACTGGCACAGCATCGCACCGGCCACCCTGCGGCGAATGCCGCGCAGCGAGACCACGGTGATGGCGGCGACCGTCGTGGTGACCGTCGTCAGCCACAACCTGGCCGCCGGGGTGATCGTCGGATCGCTGACCGCGATGGTGCTCTTCGCCCGCAGGGTCTCGCACATGGTGACCGTGCAGAGGATCGAGGAGTCCGACCGGGTCGTCTACTTCGTCAGCGGGGAGTTGTTCTTCGCCTCCAGCAACGACCTGGTTTACCAGTTCGACTACCTCGGCGATCCATCGACAGTGGTCATCGACCTGGCCGGCGCCCATATCTGGGACGCCTCGACCGTCGCCGCACTCGATGCCGTCACGACGAAGTACCGCGCGAAGGGCAAATGCGCTGAAATCGTCGGACTGAATCAGGATTCCGCCGAGCGTCATGATCGGCTCTCCGGACAGTTCGGCGCCGATCACTGACCGTCCAGCGCGATCCGATGACGCGGACGAATAGGGGCGTTCGAGACCGTAGACCGCTTTGCCGGCGTCGCCTAGAGTTCGGTGAAGACATGCCACACCAATCGCGGGAAGCGAGGGGCCGTCGATGCCCGAAGGCAAGCCGAACATCCTGGTGATCTGGGGCGATGACATCGGCATCACCAACCTGAGTTGCTACAGCGACGGCCTGATGGGCTACCGCACCCCCAATATCGACCGCGTTGCCAAGGAGGGCATGCGGTTCACCGACTCCTACGGTGAGCAGAGTTGCACCGCGGGCCGGTCGTCGTTCATCACCGGACAAAGCGTGTACCGCACCGGATTGAGCAAGGTCGGCATGCCCGGCGTCGACATGGGCCTGTCCGCGGAGGACCCGACGATCGCCGAACTGCTCAAACCGCTGGGCTACGCCACCGGACAGTTCGGCAAGAACCACCTCGGGGACCTGAACAAGCACCTGCCCACCGCGCACGGATTCGACGAGTTCTTCGGCAACCTCTATCACCTCAACGCCGAGGAGGAACCGGAGAACCCGGACTATCCGACCGAGGAGGAGGCGCCGCTGCTGCGCAGGCAACTGATGCCGCGCGGCGTCATCCACTCCTGGGCGACCGAGGAGGTCTCCGACGAGGTCGACGAGAGGTTCGGACCGGCCGGCAAGCAGCGTATCGAGGACACCGGACCGCTGACCCGCAAGCGGATGGAGACCATCGACGACGAGACCACCGACGCGTGTATCGACTTCATCAAGCGCCAGGTCGATTCGGAGACGCCGTTCTTCGTGTGGATGAACATGACGCACATGCACTTTCGCACCCACACCAAGCCGGAGAGCGTCGGGCAGGCAGGCCGCTGGCAGTCCGAGTACCACGACACGATGATCGACCACGACCGGAATGTCGGGCAGCTGCTGGACTGCCTCGACGAACTCGGCATCGCCGAGGACACCATCGTCATGTACTCCACCGACAACGGCCCGCATGCCAACAGCTGGCCAGACGGCGCCACCACGCCGTTCCGAAGTGAGAAGAACACCGGCTGGGAGGGCGCCTTCCGGGTTCCGGAGATGATCCGCTGGCCCGGACGGATCCCGGCCGGTGTCGTCTCCAACGAGATTGTGCAGCATCATGATTGGCTGCCGACGTTCCTGGCCGCCGCCGGCGAGCCAGCCATCGTCGACAAGCTCAAGCAGGGTCATACGATCGACTCGAAGACCTACCACGTGCACATCGACGGCTACAACCTGCTGCCGTATCTGACCGGCGCCGAGGACGAGAGTCCCCGCCGCGGGCTGATCTACTTCTCCGACGACTGCGACGTCCTCGGGATCAGGTACGAGAACTGGAAGCTGGTGTTCCTCGAGCAGCGCTGCCAGGGCACGCTGCAGATCTGGTTCGAGCCGTTCACCGAACTGCGGACACCGAAGCTGTTCAATCTGCGCACCGATCCCTTCGAGCGTGCCGACATCACGTCGAACACCTATTGGGACTGGGTCCTGGAGCGGGTCTTCATCATTCTTTACGGCAACGCGTTGGTGCTGCGTTTCCTGGACACGTTCAAGGAGTTCCCGCCGCGTGCCGAGCCGGCGTCGTTCACCATCACCGCGGCGGTGGAGAAGATGAAGAAGGCCATGGAATCGGCGGGCGGCTGAGCTTGGCGGATTTGAGCTCCTGGCACGACGGGCCGACGAAGTCGGCGATCGTCGACTTCGTCGCGCGGGTGTCGACGCCGGGCGCGGATTACGTTGAGCCCGAAGCCCGGATCGCGGTCTTCGACAACGACGGCACGCTGTGGGTGGAGAAGCCGGCCTACGTCCAACTGGACTTCCTGGTGCGACGGCTGGCTGACCAGGCCGCCGCCGACCCGTCACTGGGGGACCAGCAGCCCTACGCCGCGGCTGCGTCCGGGGACCTCGGGTGGTTCGCCGACGCGGTCACCCAGCACTACGACGGCGACGACTCCATGCTGAAGGTCCTGATGGGTGGCATCCTGTCGGCCTACCAGGGCCTGACGGTCGAGCAGCACGCGTCGCAGGTGCGGGCATTCTTCGACGAAGCCCGGCACCCGAGCCTGGACCGCGCCTACACCGCATGCGGTTACACGCCGATGGTGGAGTTGCTGCGCTACCTGGAAGCGCACGGGTTCACCACCTATATCGCCTCCGGCGGTGGCCGGGACTTCATGCGGCCGGTGACGATCCAGATGTACGGCATACCGCCGGAACGGGTGATCGGCAGTTCAGTCGGACTGGACTTCGCCGACGGCCACCTGGTGACCACGGCGCGCCCGGAGTTCCTCAACGACGGCCCGGTCAAGGCGGTGCGTATCTGGGGACGCACCGGTAGGCGGCCGATCTTCGCGGCGGGCAACTCCAACGGCGACATCGAGATGCTGCAGTTCACCGACGCCACACCCGGTGCGTCGATGAGCATGCTGGTACACCACGACGACGAAACCCGCGAATTCGGCTACACCGCAGGGGCCGAACGCGCCCTGGATCTGGCCGCGGAGTCGGGCTGGGCGGTGGCGAGTATGCGCGACGAGTGGGCCACCGTCTTCCCGGCGGACCGGGGATCCCCTGAGTGACGGCTGACCTGGTACCGATCCCCGCGCAGACGGCGGCGCTGGGATCCGATCGGCACTACCCGGAGGAAGCGCCGGTCCGACGGGTCGCCGTCGAAGGGTTCCGGATCCAGGCACACCCGGTGACCAATGCCGACTTCGCCCGGTTCGTCGATGCCACCGGATATGTCACCGTCGCCGAGCGCCCGCTCGACCCCGCGGACTTTCCCGATGCCCCGGCGGAGAATCTGCAACCGGGGTCGATGGTGTTCCACCGCACCAGCGGACCGGTCGATCTGCGCCACCTCAGCCAATGGTGGACCTGGACGCCGGGCGCCTCGTGGCGGCGGCCGGTAGGACCGCTGTCGTCGATCTCCCAGCGCGCCGAGCACCCCGTCGTCCACGTCGCCTACGAGGACGCCGAGGCCTACGCGGCATGGGCCGGCCTCGCCCTGCCCACCGAAGCGGAGTGGGAGACCGCCGCCCGCGGTGGACTCGATCAGGCGATCTTCACCTGGGGTGACGAACCGGAGCAGCCCGGCCAGCGGCTGGCCAACTACTGGCACGGCGAATTTCCCTGGCGGCCCGACCGGGGCTACGGACGGACCAGTCCAGTCGGGAGCTATCCGCCAAACTCCTACGGCCTGTTCGACATGGCGGGCAACGTCTGGGAGTGGACCGCCGACTGGTACGGCGACACCCGTGCGGGCGACCCGTGTTGTGAGGCCGGCAGCTACGACCCCGCGCAGCCGCAGTTCACGGTTCCGCGAAAGGTCATCAAGGGCGGCTCATTTCTGTGTGCGGACACCTACTGCCTGCGCTACCGGCCCGCGGCCCGGCGGCCCCAGATGATCGATACCGGTATGAGCCACATCGGCTTTCGATGCGTCAAGCGGTCCTTGGATGGATAGTTCGGTCAGCGCGAAGGCCGCAGCGCTGGCCCTCGCCGGTGCCCTCACGGGCTGCACCGCGAGCCCGCCGCCGCCCACCGCACTGGACCAGCAGCCCCCACACCTGGTGAGCGCCTTCTTCGGCCTGGACGATTCGCTGCCTGCCCAGTCCATCGCCATCTGCCCCGAGGCGCCGGGCAAGGACGGACTGCCGGTGACCTTCTCCCGGCGGGTGGCCGGCAGCGGCATTAGGGGCGCGCGGGTCGATGCGGCGGCGTTCACGGTCGTGACCCGCTCCGGGCAACAGAAGACGCCGGTCTGCGCCAGCCTGCGGCCGGCCGACGGGCCCGGCGAGCGGCACACGGTCCTACTCGTCGGAGACTTCGGCGATCCCCTCGACGATCCCCCGGTCCAGGTTGCGGTCACCGGCCACCTTCCCCTCGAAGGCGGCGCGGACGGCCGCGGTCTGACCGTCGACGTCACTCCGCTTGAGGCCGGACCGTCGATCGTGCTGGCCATGGGTTACCCCGCCGGCGGCCGCGAGGGCGGCTGCCCGGAGGGAACGCGCCAGATCGTCGAGGTGGTCTGGTCCGGTGGGGTCGTTCCCGGACCGGGGCAGACGCCGGAGAACCACCGCGAGATGTACTCGGTGACCACGAAGACCGGCGCGGTGACGCCGATCGCTCTGGGCGACGTCGGCGACAACGACAACTACGAGCGGCTGTGTCTTGACACCGAGTCGCCGGCCAGCCGGGTGAGTGCCGCCGAAGGGATCCTGCAAGACCCCCGCGGCGACCTCAATCCCTCGACCTCGCTGAATGTGGCGCGATAGCGTCGACGCGCGCCCTGGCACGGCCGGGGCATCGGCGGGCGGCTGAGCGTGGCGCGACACCCGGGTCACATGCGTTGGAACGCGCGTCGTCTGATCAGGAACACTGCGACCGTCACCACGCACGCGGCGAGATAGACCATCATGAAGTATTTTCCGCCGAAGACGGCCTGCGCGTGCACGCCCGCCACCCCGATGCCGATCATGCCGAGCAGGTAGGTCGCCGGGATGATGGCCAGCACGTAGGGGGACAACTCGCGTGCCCGCCGGCTGATCAGCAGATAGAGAAACCCGGTCAGGAAGTTCGAGATACCGAAGGCGCCCAGCATGAAGAACTGATCCGACGGTGTGCCGGCGGGGTCGAAGCCGGCGACGTGTACGCTGGCCCAGCGCAGCAGGAAGGTGTGCATGATTCCGCGGATCAGGTCCAGGATGCCCAGAACGAACAGCACCGTGGCCGGAAGCCGGAAGATGTCCCGCTCCGCGGTCACTGCCGGCTCATCTCGGATGCCGCCTGTGCCTGCCGCGCGGCGGGATCGTCGTCGAGAAGCTGGATTTCGAGACTGTGCAGGGTGCCCTCGAACGGGAACGGCGCCTGGTAGCGGGTGGACACCGCCGAGCCGTGGTTGTAGCCGACGCTGGCGCCGACCGAGGAGATCATCATCATCACCAAGGGCAACTCGACGGTTCCGGCCGGCTCGCCGTTGACCTCGAGGCTGATCGACCCGGTGCGTCCGGCGCCCCGGCGCAGACGGGCGACTAGGGTGCAGTCCCCGGCGGGCACCGAGACGCTCGATTCGACGACGCTGTGCTCGTTGAACGCGTTGTAGTCGACGACGAACCTGTTGTCCTGCAGGAAGACCGCGATACCGGAATTCTCGGTTCCGGTCGCGAACAGCACGCCCTCCTGGCCGGTGGTCCGGGAGATCCGCGCGGTCAGATCGAAGTCGCTCCCGCCGATCGCGGCCGTGGCCTGCCCGGGCAGCGGCGACATCGGCGGCCGGTAGACGTAGCGCCGATCCACCGGGTGCGGGGAGTTCGGCCGGAACCTGGCCCCGAAGAGTTCCACGGTGCGGTCATCGAGCGGAAGTACGCCGTTCTTCTCGGCTTCGGTCCACCACAGGGCGATCATCGCGTCGAGTCGTTCCGGCTGCTGGCCGGCCAGATCGTTGCACTCCGACCAGTCGGTGGCCAGGTGGTACAGCTCCCACTGCTCGGTCTGGAAATCGTTGCCCGGCAGATGCTTACAGACGGCTTTCCATTCGCCGGCGACGATGGCCCGGCTGCCCATCATCTCGAAATACTGGACGGTGTTCGCCGCGGGGGCACCCGGGTCGTCGAGAACTCCGGCGAACGAGTGACCCGTCACGGGCAGTTGTTCGACGCCGCGGTAGGTCGGCGGCGGTGTCACCCCGAGCAGGTCGTAGATCGTCGGCACCACGTCGGAGACGTAGACGAACTGATCACGGGTGGTGCCGCGCTGATCGGCGGCGATCCGCTCGGGATAGTGCACGATCATCGGCACGTGCACGCCACCCTCGTGGGTGTTCTGCTTATACCACTTGAACGGGGCATTACCGCACTGCGCCCAGCCCCACGGATAGTTGGTATGGCTGTGCGGGCCGCCGATGTCGTCGAGGCGGTCCACCACGTCATCGGGCATGTCGAGCAGTCCGTTGAAGAACTTCATCTCGTGCAACACCCCGAACGGCCCGCCCTCCTGGGAGGCACCGTTGTCGGCGAGCACCAGCAGGATCGTGTTGTCGAGTTGGCCCATATCGCGCAGGCCGTCGACGAGTCTGCCGATCTGGTCGTCGGTGTGGTCGAGGAACGCGGCGAAGGCTTCCTGCAACCGGCAGGCCAGCCGACGCTGGTTGTCCCCGAGGGCATCCCAGGCTTCCACGCCCGGATTGCGCGGTGCCAGTTCGGTGCCCGCCGGGATCACCCCGCGCTCGATTTGCCGCTCGAACCACCGTTGCCGGGCGACGTCCCATCCTTCGTCGAATGCGCCCCGGTACTTCGCCAGATAGCTGGCCGGTGCCTGATGCGGGGCGTGGGTGGCGCCGAAGGGCAGGTAGAGGAAGAACGGGCGATCGGGTCGGACGCCGCGGGAGTCCGACACCATCGTCAGCGCCTGATCGACGAGATCCTCCGACAGGTGGTAGCCGTCCTCCGGCCGGCCGGGCGGTTCGATGGGATGGTTGTCGCAGACCAGCTGGGGATGGAACTGGTCGGTCTCCCCGTCGAGGAACCCGTAGAAACGGTCGAAGCCGCGCGCCAGCGGCCACTGATCGAATGGGCCGGCCGCCGAGCACTGCTCCATTGGCGCGAGGTGCCACTTCCCGACGCAGAACGTGGTGTATCCCTGCTCGCGGAGCACCTCGGCGACGGTGGACGCCTCGTTGGCGATATGGCCGAGCTGGTGGGGAAAGCCGGTGCGGAAATTCGACACCGTCCGCATGCCGGCCGCATGCTGGGATCGGCCGGTCAGCAGCGCCGCCCGGGTCGGGGAGCACAGCGGTGTCACGTGGAAATTGCTGAACTGCAATCCGTTCGCGGCCAGCGCGTCGATGTGCCGGGTGTCGATATCGGAGCCGTAGCAGCCCAGTTGCGCGAAGCCGGTGTCATCCAGCAGGACGACCACCACGTTGGGGGCACCGGCCGGGGGGTGAGGCGCCTCGTCGAACCAGGGTTGGGAGTCGGCCAGCGTTCGGCCGATGACGCCTTCGAATCGGGACTGTCGGGTCACAAGACTTCCTGTTCGCATGGGCGCCGTCGCGCAGAGGGGTGGACGATTTCAGGCTAACGACCCGACCCGGACTGCCGGGTGGCTGCTGTGCGGGGAGCCTGAAGGGTTGATAGGTGCATCTCGTCATGGCTTACGTGCGCTGCAAGAATGGTGACCGGGCGGGCGAACGCGAGGAGAAACATGAGCGCAGTGTTGATGACGGGCTTCCCGGGATTCCTCGGGTCGGCCCTCCTTCCCGGAATCCTCGCCAAGCGGGAGGGGGCGAACGTCATCTGCGTCGTGCAGGCGAGGCACCTGGACACCGCGAAGGCGAAGCTGGCCGAGATTCAGGCAGCCCATCCCCACACCGTGGACCGGGTCCACCTCGTCGAGGGCGACATCACGCTGCGCGGACTCGGGCTCGCCGATTCCGTCGCCCTGGATGACGTCGACGAGGTCTGGCACCTGGCCGCGGTGTACGACCTTTCCGTACCTGAGGACATCGCCAAGCTGGTCAACATCGTCGGCACCGACAACGTCCTGCAGTTCTGCCGGGAGCGCTCGAACTTCCGCCGACTGCAGTACGTGAGCACCTGCTATGTCTCCGGCCGCTACGACGGCGAGTTCACCGAGGACATGCTCGAGGAGGGCCAGGAGTTCCAAAACCACTACGAGGAAACCAAATACGAGGCCGAGCGACTGGTGCGCGCGGCAATGGCCGACGGGCTGCCGGCGACCATCTATCGTCCGGGCATCGTGGTGGGCGACTCACGCACCGGCGAGACCCAGAAGTACGACGGGCCCTACTTCGTCGCCTCCTACATGAAGCGCCTCCCCGGCGCGACGTTCCTGCCGAACGTCGACAAGAACGTCATGGCATCGTTGGTTCCGCGGGACTACGTCATCGCCGCGATGGACGCACTGAGCGTCCTGGACAAATCCGAGGGCAAGACCTACCAGTTGACCGACCCGAATCCGCCATCGGCCCGCGAGGTGGCCGAGATCTTCGGCAAACACCTCGGCAAGAGGCTGGTCTGGCTGCCCATCCCGGTATCGGTCGTGCGCGGACTGCTCGACACGGTCCCCGGGATGGAACTGCTCACCGGTCTCCCCGCCGAGACCCTGGACTACTTCGCGTTCCCCACCACCTACGGCACGGCGCATGCCGTGGCCGACCTCGAGGGCACCGGCGTTTCCTGCCCCCGTTTCCGTGATTACGCCGACACGTTGCTCGACTTCATGGCGGCCCATCCGGAGTTCGACTCGAAGGCGATGGTCTGATCCCCATGGCGGAGCAAAAGCTGGTCGTCAACATCAGCCTGAGCGGCCCCGGTCGGGACTACGACCAGACCGTGGAGTTCCTGGGCAGATCCTTCCGCATCGTCAGAGTGGGCACCGGCGGCAGCGTCAAGCGGGCGAGAGAAGAGTTGCGCAAGTGGTCCGGTGAAGCCGCGGCCATCGGGATCAGCGGGGTCCACGACGCTCAGGTCGCCGGCACCCTGAAAGGCAATCCCGGCAAGCTTCGGAAGGCCGTGAACGTGGCCACCGGCGAGGCCGCCGGGGTGTTCGTCACCGACGGCCATCGGCTCCGTAACGTGTTGCAGGAGTGGACCATTCGTCACCTGGCCGGTGAGATGCCGGGCTACTTCAACAACGCGCGGGTGGTCGTGCTCGGCGGACGGAACCACTACCGCTCCACCCGGGTGCTCTCGGAGAGCACACAGAATCTGCGCTTCGCCGATCCCGCGGTGGAGTACGGCCTAGATGACATCCACACCCCGTTCGAGGTTTTCGAGCGCGTCGTGTCCGCCTCGGGCTGGATGGTGGAGAGAATCCCTTCGGCGGTGGTATCGGCCGCCACCGCCCCGAGCCGGAAGTTCATCGAGTCCAGGGTCCGCAAGGCACTGCAGGACTGCGACGTCGTGGTGGCCACCTTCCCCGAGCTCGCGCAGTTCGAACTCGACGACCTCAAGGGCAAGACGCTCATCTCGACGTCCATCGGCCCCGAACGGCTGAACAGCCTGCGGGAGCGTGGAATCGACCTCGTCCTCGACGATGTGCCGCAGCCCTTCGACGGGGTGATGGTCAACGAGCCGACGCTCGAGGCGCTGATGCTGGTGGCGGGCCAGGCCGAGGAGTCACGCCTGTCCGACGACGATCTGCTCGAGATGATCCAGGCAGCCGAACTGCAGCCGAGGATCCTCTACCCGAGCGGATTCAAGCGGAAATCCCGGTTCGCGTTCGTGATCCACCCGCTGTCCCAGGAGTACTTCCGCAATGTGAAGGCCCTCGATGCCGTCGCCGACGTGGCGCCGGGGATCTTCATGGACGGCGTGGAGAAACTGATGGCGCACTCGCCGCCATTCGTCTACAGCCATGTCACCGGGATCACATCGCCGACGGGCGCGGAGGTCGAGGGCTGGCTCATCACCGTCGGCGGAACTCCCAAGGAGCTGATGGCGCACGATCCGGAGTTCACCTACTCGCGCCTGCTCGCGGCGGCCGACATGGCTCAGAAGTTGGGCGCCCAGATCATGGGCCTCGGCGCGTTCACCAAGGTCGTCGGCGACGCCGGTGTCACGGTGGCCAAGCGCGCACCGCTTCCCATCACCACCGGCAACTCCTACAGCGCCTCGGGTGCGCTGTGGGCCGCCCATGACGCCGTGCGCCGGCTCGGTATTGCTGAGGTGGACGAGAAAGGACACATCAAGGGCAAGGCGATGGTGGTCGGCGCCACGGGCGCCATCGGCTCGGTGTGTGCGCGGCTGTTGGCGATGGCCGCAGATGAGCTGTGGCTGATCTCCATCGAACCGGCCAAGCTGTTGGCGCTGAAGGCCGATATCGAGCGGGAGAACCCGCGGGCGACGATCCATGTGGGCGCCGACGCCGACGAGCACATCGCCGACATGGACGTCATCGTCACCGCCACCTCGGGGGCCGGCAAGAAGGTGCTCGACATCATGAAGGTGAAACCGGGTGCGGTCATCACCGACGTCGCGCGGCCGCTGGACCTGTCGGCAGAAGACGTCGCCAAGCGGCCCGATGTGCTGGTCATCGAGTCCGGGGAGATCGAACTGCCCGGCGATCCGCAGATGAGGGGAATCGGCCTGCCGAAGGGAGTCGCCTACGCCTGCCTGGCGGAGACCATCGTCCTGGCGCTCGAGGGCCGCTACGAGACGTTCACCGTCGGCCGCAATATCGAGTGGGAGAAGGTCAAGGAGATCTACCGGCTCGGGCTCAAGCACGGGATGAAGCTCGCCGCGATCTCCGGCGTCAACGGGGTCTACACCGATCAGGATCTCGCCACGATCCGGGAGTTGGCGCTGGCCAAACGGGAGGACATGGCGGCGGCGCAGTCCTGATCGCCGGTTGGGCTGCTCCCACCGATGCCCACTTCGCCCCACCCTCGATCGCCCGGACCTGACATCTGCGTAAGTTGGCAGGCGACGACCGCTCAGGTGCGGCATAGTGCTGTTTCGGCGGGCCGCGCTGTGTTGCCCCTATGAGTTCAAGGGTTACGGCAGTGAGGCAGGTACAGGAACAGTGGTCGGCCGGGTGGGGGCCCTGGCCGTTGCGCTCGGAGTCGGTTCGGCGGTCGCCGCGATGCAGGCCGCCGGCGCCGACACTGCCGGGGACGCCGGGTCAAGCGGATCGGCGGTCACCGAATCCGCCGGTGACGCACCCAGCTCCGGCTCGCGTCCATCGCGAGGTGGGCGCTCCGGCACCCCGGCCCCGCGCGGTGCCGATCGCACAGCTGAATCGACATCGACGGAAGCGCGGGTTCAGAACCCGCGGCTGCCCTGAGGCGCGGCGGCCACAGCCGCTACCCGGGGCGAAAGCCCACTCGGCTTGCCCGCGCGTGCCGGACTCGCGTTGGAGGCCGTTACGCCGGACACCACATCGCCGACAGCTGCTGCGCACGTCTGCCACCCCAACCTTCCTGGACCGCAGGTCAATACTCGGGTACGGACATGGCTGAAAGACGCTGCGGCCGAGGACAATCCGAGGGCACTCGGAGTGGTGGCATCGGCCACCGGTTCGCTGGTCGCCAATCCGGTGACCGATTTCATTCGGATCTTCATCGGGGACGGCACGGCGTCTAACCCCAACGGCGGTCTGCTGATCGGCAGTGGATACAGCTGGACGGCTGACACCGGCGCGGGCGTGACTGCCTGCACCGGCGGCAACGGGGGATTCATCGGCAACGGTGGCAGCGGATACAACGGCGGCGATGGCGGCGCGGGCGGGAATGTCGGTGCACTGTCGGTATGGGGCAGTGGCGGCGGCGGTGGTACCGGCGGCACCGGATCCGCGCGGTCCTATGGCGGCGCGTTCGGCCAGACCGTGCAGGCCGGAAACGGCGGTGCGGGCGGCAGTGGTGGTCGCAACGGTGGTGCCGGCGGTGCCGGCGGCTCGGTGAACTCCTCCGCTGGTGCGTCCGTTGCCTCCGGTGCCGGTGGCAACGGGGGAACGGGTGGTAGTGGCAACGGCGGCGCCGGGGGATCCGTTGGGAACACCACCGTTTCGGGTGGAGCCGGGGCATCGGCAACCGGTACCGGCGGCCAGGGCGGCCGCGGTGGTGCGTCCACAGCGGGCGGGAACGGTGGAGCCGGGGGCAGGGGTGGCGTGGCCACCGTTTCGGTGACGGGCGGCGGCACCGCAAACGCATTCGGCGGGAGGGGCGGTCAGGGTGGCTTCGCCGGCGGGAACTCCGGTGACGGAGGCGCCGGCGGCACGGGCGGCAACGCCGGCATCAGCGGAAGCTCCGGGGTGGCGGTTCCCGGTTCCGGCGGCACCGGAGGTTCCGCGGCTAACGGGGCCTCCGGCCAGCCGGGTCCCAGCGGGGTGATCACGTAGCGCACGACGGCAACACCGATCGAACCCTCGGCCCCACACGCATCGGCCGTTCACCGGGCGTCAGTATTGCCGCGGGTTTCCGGACGCCTAACATTGAGGAGCGGGGGCGGATCAGGTTCTACCAATTGGTCGAGAGAGGATCAGGCCCATTACGACGCCGCAGGAGGCGCATCGCGCCGGGGCACACCCATCCGGAGGAACCGCAGACATGACCACCGATCGCCCTGAACTCGGTCCCGCGACCGCCACCCTCGATTTCTCCTACGCCGGCGACCGCGCGCTGGGTCGGCGTGGTCTTCGGCCGTCACACCCGCGGGTCAGCGTCGTCGTCCCCGCCAAGGATGAAGCCAAGAACATCCGCGAGATCCTCCCGTACCTCGGACGGTTTTTCGAGGTCATCGTCGTCGTCAGCGAGGACGACCACGAGTCGGCTCAGGCCGCCAAGGAGGCACTGCCCTCGGCCCGCGTCGTTTACCAGACCCGCAAAGGCAAGGGCAACGCCCTGGTGTGCGGGTTCGCGAACGTCAACGGCGACGTGATCGTCACGTTCGACATCGACGGATCGGCTGACCCCCACGAGATTCCCCGGTTCGTCGAAGCCCTGACCAAGGGCGCCGACCTGGCCAAGGGCAGCCGCTTCTGCCCCGGCGGCGGCAGCCAGGACATCACTCAGTTCCGTTCGCTGGGCAACTATGGGCTCAACGTCGTGGCGTCCGGGGTGCTCGGCACCCGCTTCAGCGATCTGTGTTACGGCTTCAACGCGTTCTGGGCCGATCAGCTTCCGGTGCTCTGCCTGCCCGACCCGGCCGCGGAACTTCCGCAGGTCGGCGATGGTTTCGAGATCGAGGCCATGATCATCGGCCGGTTCGCCATCGCCAAGGCCATCATCATCGAGGTGCCGAGCTACGAGTACGACCGGTACCACGGCGAGACGAACCTCAACGCGATCCGGGACGGCTTCCGGGTGCTCTGGACCATCCTGAGGGACAGGCTTGACGGTCGGCGGTACAAGGCGCTCGCCAGCCGTCTCCGTTCGGTGGGAACCTCTGTGGGTAAGCCGTTCTGGATGCTCGCCAACCCCAGTACGGCGGAGTTGGAGGCTGCGGCCGCCCCGGACTTTCCCGCGGAGATCCAGAAAACTCTCGATGTCGCGTGGGCCGATCACGCGGAGGTGCCGGCATCCATTCGCAGGGAGGTCGAAATCGCGGCCGCGGAAGTCGGTAACAACATCCTCGAACATGCGGGGCGCGGACGCGATCTGCGGATCTGCATGGAGGTGTGGGTGCCCGGCGACCACGTTCGGATCGAGTTCACCGACGACGGGCTCCCCGTTTCGCTGGATTTGGACCTCACGGCGGTGCGCATGCCCGACGTGATGGCCGAAAACGGGCGTGGCCTCGCGCTGGCCCGCGCGGCCCTCGCTGAGTTCTCGTATCAGCGGGCCGAGACCGGCAACCGCTGGACACTCGTCAGCCACGGCTTCGCGGGCGGATAGCCGTCGGCGGCACTGTCCCCGCACGCGGGCAGATCTACGCCTGATACGTCAGCCTTTGGGTCATGACCTCGCTAGGCTCCGAGACCTATGGTGCTCGGCGGCTGAGGGGTAGTGATGACGCACGGCGGATCGGTCGGTCGGATAGGCGCGTTGGCTTTTTTCCTCGGCGTGGGATCGCTGACGGCGTGGGTGCCGGCCGCGGCCGCGGATGGCGATACCTCCGGACCGCCGTCGGCATCGGCGGACCCGGGACGATCGGCGTCAGCGGCCAGGCCTGCGGGCCGGCCGGGCAGCACGCCCGCCACTCGCCGCACGGCCGGTCCGGCGTCCGACGTCCGACTGGCGAGAGGGGGCAATGGCAACCCCGCCGTGACGCAGACCCGGCGAAGCGCCGCCGTACACGGAACCCTGTCGGCGCCGCCGGGACTGAATGCGGTGGCCGCGGATCTCGGGTGAGTGTCCGCCGCGACGTGTCGCCGGTATCGCCGGGGAGGGCTGTACCGGTCGCCGCCGAATCGGCTCCCCTCACGAATCCGGCTGCGCTGCAGAGCAATAAGACAGCCCACGCCGCATCGGATCCGTTCACGTCGGTCGTCCGGATCTTCTTCGGGAATGGAACGGCGGCGCATCCCAACGCCGGACTGTTGATCGGCAGTGGCTACTCCTGGACCGCCGAGACATGTCCGACGGGTCCGTGCGACGGCGGTAACGGCGGGCTGCTGGGCGACGGCGGCAACGGCTTCAACGGCGGAAACGGTGGCACAGCCGGCTGGATCGGGAACGGTGGCGACGGGGGTGACGGAACCGACGGTGGTGACGGCGGTGCCGGCGGGCGCGGCGGCCTGTTCATCGGCAACGGCGGCAGTGGTGGTGCCGGCGGCGCAGGGACGGCATATGGCCAGGCGGGTGGCGCCGGCGGCGACGGTGGATCGGCGGGGTGGTTATCGGTTCTGGGTCCGCGGTCGGACTCAGCCAGGCCGGTTCCAACCCGTACGTCACCGGCAACGGGCCGCGCCTGGTGGCGGCCAAACTCAACTACTTCAGCAACCTCGGCGAGGGTGGGCCGATCGGCGTCAGCCTGGCATCGCAGGACAAGAGCGGATCGGATCTGTACGGGGACCAGGCCCAGTACCGGTTGCGGCTGTACACCAGCGCGGGATTCTCCCCGGACGGGATCGCCAGTCTGATGCCCAGCGAGTTCTCCCGGTACACTTCATCCTGGAGGCCGCCGCCGACGACGGGCAGACCGTCCTGATCACCGAGGCGAACGTCCCGGTGACCGTCGGGAGTTTCGGCACGATCACCGTCATCGGACTGGCGGACCTGGCCCAGGCCGGAGTTCCCGAGAACGCCGCCTACGTCGAGGACCACGACAACTACTACGACGTCATTCTCGCCGGGGATCCGGCAGCTGTCGCGAGGCTGACGAGCGTGCGGATGCCGTCGTCCGGCGGGTATTCGCCGGTGTACAACCCCGGGGGTCCCGGCAACGATCCGACAGCCCCCGGCGCGGCTCCCGGACCGTTCACGGTGCCGAGCAGCGATCACAGCGTCGCCGTCACCAATGACCTCGACGGCGGCCAGGTGGTCACGTTCGTCGAAGTGGACGGTTCGGTGCAGCGAAACCCGGTCACCGGACAACCCGTCGGAACTCTGCTGGGACTCGCGGTGGAGGACGTCGTAACCGGACGACAGATCAACGCCTACCTCGATCCGCAGGGTCGGCGGTTCTATGCGAGCTTCAGCCCGCAGCCGGGGTAGAAGCATCCGGCTGATCCGGGGTCGGCCGGATCCCCTGGGACTGTGGGATCGAATGGGGGACTTAGCTTAGGTGTTCAGTCAGCTGAGACGACAGACGGAGATTCTGCACGCCCGGATCGAGATCGGAAAGATCACCGTCAGATCGAAAGCCGGCGGCGTGGAGGCTGTGATCCCAAGGGGGATTTTCGATGACGAGGTCCGGGTACTGGGGAAAGCCGGCTACACCCTTGTGCACCGTGGCTTTCCGCGCGTCATGGCGGACGGCAGGCCCTACACGATCCTGGTCCGCCGCCGACTGGCCTGGTTTACCGGACAGAGGTCTCGGAACATCTGACCGCGATCGCGGCGCATTCCGCCGGGCCTACACCACCCGCAGACCGGCGGGCGTCCGCGTCGGGTCACGCCAGAATGCGTCGTGGATGAACCGATTGAAAAGCTCTGGCGGCAGCAAGGTTTCGCGAGACTCGGCCTTGACCTGGCCGCGAACCGTATGCAGTCCAGGCGTACCGGCGCACTCGTCGAATTCGGAGACGTCGTAGTCGATCCGGTTTGAAATCGTGCTCGAACCACGGTTCGCCGAGGAAGTCGTAGATGGCACGCAGGGTCATGCCCGGGTCGGCGGTCAAGGACTCGTACTGCACCAACAGCAGGCGATCACGCTGTGCGCCGTAGCAGGCCTGCTTGAGGGCGTCATACGGGCCGCCGACCAGTCCGTCGGCGGCGACGATGGCGTTGGCGCGGGTGTAGACCGTCCCGCCGGCCGAATAGTTGAAGATCGACGAGGGGCTGAAAACGTTGCGCTGGGCCAGCTTTTCGATGCTGCCGACGACCCAGGACACGTCGCGGACGCAGGCGATGACCTTGGCTTCGGGGAACAGTCGGGCGATGGCCGGCATCCACCCGCACCAGGCCCTGCTGGTGTCGAAGATGACCTCGGCGGGGCAGTCGGCGTAGTAGTTGTCGAACAATCCGTGCAGGATGCGCTCGCGCTTGGCGTCGTCGATGAAGACCGAAAACTCGTTACAACGCCGCCAGCAAGGTGGATCCCGATCGGGGCAGACCCGAGATGAAGTGAATCGCAGCCATGGGTCTCCTTCGTGCCGTCGGACAGCGGTGCTGTCTCCAGGCGGCCATGTTGGGGGGATTCGGGGAGGCAATGGCGGCAGTGCCGTGTCCGCGTCACATACGCGGCGCGCCCGACCCTGTTCCGGTATCTGAGTACGGGTGAGAGGATCGAGGGGTGAACGGCTATCTCGCAGTGGCGGTCGCCGCTGTCTTCGTCTGGCTTGGGATGGTGCTGGCGATCTCGTTTCTGGAAGCGCCGCTGAAGTTCCGGGCTCCCGGCGTGACCATTCAGCTTGGTCTGGGGATCGGACGGTTGGTGTTCCGGGCCCTGAACATCTGCGAGGTGGTGCTGGCGGCCGCCGCGCTCGGCGCGCTGGTGCTGGGCCATGCCCGAACCGGTGCGCTGATCGCCATTGTGGTGGCGGTGGCGGCCCTGGGTGCGCAGGTCGTGGGCGTGCGGCCGGCCCTGACGCGGCGTTCCGATGCCGCCCTGGCAGATCCGGCCGTCGCGCAGTCCGGGCGCTCGCACGCCCATTTCGTGTATGTCGGGTTCGAGTTGGTGAAAGTGTTGGGACTGTTGGTGGGCGGCATCCTGCTGCTGGCCTGAGCCGAAGGAGGCGTTATGGAGTCAGTGTCGCTAACCGAGTTGGCCGACGAACAGCTCGTGGCGGCGCACGCCGCGAAAAGCGGCCGGGCCGCCCACACGGTGCACGGTGGTCACGACCACATGCTGCGGCAGACCGTCATCGCTCTCGTCGCGGGCCAAGGCCTCGCCGACCACGAGAGTCCGGGCCAGGCCACCCTTCAGGTGTTGCGTGGCCGGGTTCGGGTCAACACCGCTACCGAGGAATGGTGCGGGGCGGTCGGTGACCTGCTGGTCCTGCCCGCCGAACGGCACGGACTACACGCCGACGAGGATGCGGTGGTGTTGCTGACGGTGCTGGCCGACAGCCGCGCCGCGCACTAGCCGCGCAGTCCCCGTCCAGACCGTCCCCGGCGCCGGTCAGTAGCGGTAGTCGGTGAGATCGGTGCTGCCGTGACGCCGACCGCCGTGGACGGCGAGTAGTGCGGGCACCATTTCGCAGGTGACCAGGCCGTGCTCGGGGGTGAGTTCATCGACGATGTCGAAGCTGCGGGCCATACTGCCCGGGCTGCCGACCACCACCGTCATCACCGGTACCCGACGGCCCAGTTGAATCAGCGTGTCGCCGTGGGGTTTGTGGTCACCGGAAAAGCCCCAGACGCCGCGCAGCACCGTCGCTCCGCTGGCCGCACCCGACTGCCAGAGCCTTCGAACGAGCGCGCGGTGTAACGGTGCGCCGTTGCTGCGGTCATGCTCGGAGGTGAAGATCATCAGCTTCTGCCACAGTGGCCGGCCGTTGCCGTCGACATCGGGCATGGCGGGCGGCGTGGCCAGCAATCGCCCATAGCGTTTGCACAGCCGGACCCGTTCGGTGGTGACGAGCGGTTGGGTCAACAGCGCGGCCAGATCGGACGCACACCGCTGAACCTGCGTTGCGTCGCCGATGGCGATGATCATCATCGGGATGTCAACGTTGCGGCCGATGAAATGCGCACGCCGGCGCTCTCCGCGTACGGTGCCGTCAACCCCGAGGAACACCGATGCGCCCGCGAACCGATGGCGGTGCAGAACGTCGCATACCGCCTTGTAGGTCGGCATCCCGTTCGTCCGGCGATTCCGGCCGACGTAGATCGTCAGTTTCACGGCGTCGCCGCTGACCGAGCCGGCCGGGAGTGGCATAGACGCCACGTCGCCGTCGAGCAGGTGCGCGCGCTCCAGGGTGATGAGTCCGGAGGTGGTCATACCGGCGACGTCACCGACAAGCGAGCCGATGGTCTCGGCGCGGTCGACCGCGGCGACCGCCACCGACGGATCCTCGGACAGGGTCAGTGACTGGTCGCTGCGCAGGATGTGCTGCTGACCGAAGCCCGAAATCCCGCGCAGCATGACACTCGTCGTCACCCGCCGATCGGCGAACAGTTCGAACATCGCCTCGGCCAGGAACCGGGAGCCGCTGCGCTCCCGTTCGGCGAAGTACGCGGTCAGTTTCAGTGCGACGTCGCTCATAGCCGGACCGCGATCGCCTGCCCGGCTGCGGCTGCGGCAATCCCGAACACGACGGAAACCACGATATTGGCCAGCGCGGGCCGCAGCTGGCGCTCCTCGGTGAGTCGCTGGGTCTCGAACATCCAGGTGGAGAAGGTGGTGAAGGCGCCGACGAAGCCGGTGCCGAGAAGCAGCGCGATCGGATGACTCAGGGCGAGCCCGGTGATGAAGCCGAGCAGCACGGCGCCGGTGACGTTGACGGTCAGGGTGCCGAAGGGGAAGGACCGGGCGGCCCGGCGCGCGACGGCGCGGTCGACGACGAAGCGGGCGACCGAACCCAGCCCGCCCAGGATCATCACCCCGGCCCACATCAGGGTGTTCGTCATGCCTCGGTGCTCCTCGCGGAAGTTTTCATGACCGCACACTGACCTTGCGCACCAGCGCTGTCGCCGCATACACGGCCAGCAACCCGGCGACGATGCTGACCACGGTGTATCCGGCGGCGAGCCGGTACTCCTGGCGCTCGATCATCTGCAACGTCTCCACCTGCATCGTGGAGAACGTGGTCAACCCGCCGCACAGTCCGGTGCCCAGCAGTGGGCGCCGGTAGGCCGACAGCGGGAGACGTTCCAGCAACCGGGTTGTCACGAATCCGAGGATGAACGCGCCGACGATGTTGACCGTGAAGGTGGCCCACGGCCAGTGCCCGGGGTGCACGGGCATCAGTGTCGCCAGGACCGCGCGGGCAAGCGTGCCGATCGCGCCGCCGGCGAACACCGCCGCCAGCTCACGATTGTCGTGACCGAACAACGACGTTCCCCTCATGAGGCCAACAGGCAGTAAGTATGGCCTCTGGCGGTGCAGAATGGCGCCCATGGCGGCCAATCCCCGCGCCGGACAGCCGGCGCAGCCCGAGGACCTGATCGACGTGCCCCATCTGGTGAGCGCGTATTACACGGTGACCCCCGACCCCGATGACGTCGCTCAGCAGGTTGCCTTCGGGACGTCCGGGCACCGGGGCTCCAGCCTGGACGCGGCGTTCAATGAGACGCACATCCTGGCCACCACCCAGGCCATCGCCGAATACCGCACCGCGCAGGGCACCACCGGGCCGCTGTTCCTCGGCCGCGATACCCACGGTCTGTCCGAGCCGGCCTGGGCTACGGCGCTGGAGGTGCTGGCCGCCAATGACGTCGCGGTGCTGATCGACGCGGCGGATCGCTACACCCCGACCCCGGCGGTCAGCCACGCCATCCTCACCTACAACCGGGGTCGCGACACTCACCTGGCCGACGGAATCGTCGTCACCCCGTCGCACAACCCGCCACGCGACGGCGGCTTCAAGTACAACCCACCCAACGGTGGTCCGGCGGACACCGATGCCACATCGGTGATTGCCAAGCGCGCCAACGAGATTCTGCGAAACGGGCTGGCTGATGTGAAGCGGGTGTCGCTGGCCCGGGCGCTGACCCATGCGACCCGCCATGACTACCTCGACGCCTACGTCGCCGACCTGCCGAACGTGGTCGACATCCACGCCATCCGCGCCGAGGGCATCCGGATCGGTGCCGACCCACTGGGTGGGGCCAGCGTGGACTACTGGGCGGCCATCGCCGAACGCCACGGACTGGAGCTGACGGTGGTCAATCCGTTGGTGGACGCGACGTGGCGGTTCATGACCCTCGATACCGACGGCAAGATCCGGATGGACTGCAGTTCGCCCAACGCGATGGCGTCGTTGATCGCCAACCGGGACCGCTATCAGATCGCCACCGGCAATGACGCCGACGCAGACCGCCACGGCATCGTCACGCCCGACGGCGGGTTGCTCAACCCCAACCACTACCTGGCCGCCGCCATCGACTACCTCTTCTCGCACCGCCCGGACTGGCCGTCCGGTGTGGCCGTCGGCAAGACCGCGGTCAGTTCCTCGATCATCGACCGGGTGGTGGCCGGACTGGGCCGGCAGCTGATCGAGGTGCCGGTCGGCTTCAAGTGGTTCGTCGACGGCTTGATCGGCGGCACGATCGGCTTCGGTGGGGAGGAGTCCGCCGGGGCGTCGTTCCTGCGCCGCGACGGGTCGGTGTGGACCACCGACAAGGACGGCATCATCCTGGCCCTGCTGGCCTCGGAGATGCTGGCCGCCACCGGGCAGACACCGTCGCAGCGTTATGCCGAACTGGCCGGCCGCTACGGGGCCCCGGTGTACGCCCGGGTCGATGCGCCGGCCGACCGCGAACAGAAGGCCCGGCTGGCCAAGTTGTCGGCCGAGCAGGTCACCGCCACCGAGTTGGCCGGCGAACCGATCACCGCCAAGCTCACCGCAGCCCCGGGCAACGGTGCTTCGCTCGGCGGGTTGAAAGTGACCACCGCCAACGGCTGGTTCGCCGCCCGGCCGTCCGGAACCGAGGACGTCTACAAGATCTACGCGGAGTCCTTCAAGGGCGCCGAGCATCTGGCCGAGGTCCAGGCAGCCGCCCGGGAGCTGGTGAATACAGTCATCGGGTGAGCTCAATCGCCCGGGGAGCCGATCAGCAGGCAGGACATCGGCTTCCGCACGAGGTGTGGGCGCTCATCGGCGCGAATGCGGTCATCGCGCTCGGCTACGGGGTGGTGGCGCCCGTACTGCCGCAATTGGCCCGCCACTTCGGGGTGAGCCTCAGTGCGGCGACCTTCGTGATCACGGCCTTCGCGGTGATGCGACTGTGCGCCGCCCCGCCCACCGGCCTGCTGATCCAGCGACTGGGTGAGCGGCAGGTCTACGTCGCCGGAGTGCTCATCGTGGCGGTGTCGACGGCCGCCTGCGCCTTCGCGCACACCTACTGGCAACTGCTCGTCTACCGCGCGATCGGTGGCATCGGTTCGACGATGTTCTTCGTCTCCGCGCTCGGACTGATGATCCGGATGAGCCCGCATGACGCCCGCGGACGGGTGGCCGGCATGTTCTCCGGGGCGTTTCTGGTCGGCTCGGTCGCCGGCCCGATTGTCGGGGCGCTGACCGCCGGACTCGGTTTGAGCGCGCCGTTCGTCATCTACGGGGTGCTGCTATTGATCGCTGCGGTGGTGGTGGTGGTGAGCCTGCGCACATCGCCGGTGGCCGCGCCCGCAGGTAAGGAGGAGTTGACCGTCACGGTGCGGGTTGCCCTGCGTCATCGCGCCTACCGTGCGGCTTTGCTGTCCAATTTCGCCACCGGATGGTCCATGTTCGGACTGCGGTTCGCACTGGTGCCGTTGTTCGTGGCGGAGGGGCTGCGACAGAGCCCGGGAGTCGCCGGCCTCGCTCTGACCGCCTTCGCCGTCGGCAACGTGATCGCCGTCATCCCCAGCGGGCGGTTGTCGGATCGGATCGGCCGCCGGCCGTTGATGATCGCCGGCCTCGCCCTGGCCGGTCTGTCCACGGCCGCGCTAGGGCTGGCGCCCTCGCTGCCGTGGTTTTTGGCGGAGGCGGTCTTCGCCGGCGCGGCCTCCGGCATCTTCAACGCGCCGCAGCAGGCCGCCGTCGCCGATGTCATCGGGAAGGCCCGCGGCGGCACCGCCATCGCGACCTTTCAGATGATGTCGGACTTCGGTTCGATCGTCGGGTCGTTGGGGGTGGGGGTGCTGGCCCAGCATCTGTCCTTCAGCTGGTCGTTCGC
>JAKOYE010000210.1 GCA_029780675.1 Actinomycetes bacterium | reverse complement strand
CAGGGTCGGGACTGGGGATGGCCCGGTTGGGGATGGGGCCTGCTGGTCCTCGGCCTGGTCGTGCTCGCCGGTTTCCTCGCCTACGAGCAGCGGCTGGCCCGAGCCGGTGGCCAACCCGTCCTCGATCCTTCCCTGCTGTCGATCCGACCATTCAGCGCCGGCCTGGCGGCTGCGGTGTTCTTCTTCGGCGGTCTCGCATCGCTCTTCCTCGTACTGTCTATCTACCTCCAGCTCGGCACTGGGCGCACGGCGTGGGAGACCGGGCTGGTGATCCTGCCGTACGCGCTCGGCTCGATCATCACCTCCGGCGCCGGGGTGGCCTTGGCCGCCAAAGCCGGCCGCGCTCTCCTGATCACCGGCTCGCTGACCCTGGCTGTCTCTCAAGCGCTGCTGTGGTGGCTGGTCCGCGACGGCGCCACGCCCGGCTACTGGGCCCTGGCCGGCGTGATGTTCCTCGGCGGCCTCGGACTGGGCCTTGGCGCACCGATCCTGGTCAACGTCGTCCTCGCCGGTGTCCCCGGCCGACAGGCCGGCGCCGCCGGCGGGGCGCTGTCCACCGTCAACCAGATCGGTGGCGCGATCGGGATCGCGATCTTGGCCACCGTCTTCTTCAGCGCACTCCCGGCCACCGCATCGGCAGGCGCGCCCGGCACCCACGCCCACGTCTTCGGCCAAGCCTTGGCGCACGTGATGCCCTGGCAGGTCGCCACCTACCTCGTGGCCGCCTTCGCGATGCTCGCGCTGCCCAAGGCCGCCGCAGCACACCAAGGCTGACCCGATGACACCGCCACCGAATGCAACCTCCACTATGACCAGCGACGTGATCCGGGTGCGCGGTGCCCGCACCCACAACCTGCGCAACATCGACGTCGACATCCCCAAGAAGCTGCTGGCCGTCGTCAGCGGCGTCTCAGGGTCCGGCAAGTCCTCCTTGGCCTTCGACACCATCGCCGCCGAATCCCAACGGCTCCTCGCCGCGACCTACCCGGCATTCGTGCAAACCTGATGCCGCACCTGCCCCGCCCGAACGTCGAGACCCTCGAGGGCCTGTCCGCCGGCCATGACCGGTGAGGCCGACTGACGTCGGCGCGGGATCTAGGGCCTGTTACGAAAGTCGTCTGAGCCAGTGGTCGATGCTGGCGACGTGAACGGTGGCGGCGTAGCGGACGGCGAGCTTGTCGTACCGGGTGGCGAACGCGCGATGGTGCTTGAGGTGGTTGAACCCGGCCTCGACGGCGTGGCGGTCCTTGTACCGCTCGGCGTCGAACGCGGGTGGACGCCCGCCGGAGGATCCGCGGCGCTGCCGGTGACCTTGCTGGTCGGCCGGGACCGGGATCGTCGCTGCGATTTGCGCTGGCGCAGCCAGGCCCGGTTCGCGCGGGAGGAGTAGGCCTTGTCCGCCAGGACACGGTCGGGTCGTTGCCGTGGTCGGCCGGACCCGGGTCGGGCGATCCGGATCTGCTCGAGCACGGGGATGAACTGCGGGCTGTCGCCGTCCTGGCCCGGGGTGAGCAGGAACGACAGCAGACCGCGGTGCTGGTCGATCGCGGCGTGGGTCTTGGTGCCCCAGCCGCCGCGGGAGCGGCCCAGCGCGTGGTGATTGGGTTCTCCCGCAACCCGATTCACGCTGTCGCGGCGGGCGCCGGCGGCGTGGATGTGGGCGCGTGCGGTGGTGGAGTCGACCGACACCTGCCACGACGACCGGCCGTTGCGGTCGGCAGCCTGGCGCAGCGCGGCCTCAACCCGCGCCCACACCCCGAGCAGTTACCAGCACGCGAACAGGGCGTACACCCGCCACCACGGGCCGTACCGGACCGGGACGTCCCGCCACGGACAGCCGGCCCGAGCCCGATGACGGACCCCGTCGACCAGCCCCCGGCTCGGCCATCGCCGCGGACGACCACACGGAGCAGTCGGCGCAAGCAGCGGCTCCAACAGCGCCCACTGTGCGTCGCTGAGATCGTGACGGGCTGCGGCGGATACGGTGAGCATGAGGCCTCCGGCAGTAGCGGGTGATTCGACACCACTTCCTCTACTGCGGAGGCCTCACCTCACGCTCGGCGACATACCGAACAACACATCCGTCACTTTCGTAACAGGCCCTAGCTGTAGTTGCTCATGACGTTGGTGACGCCGGTCCGCAAGCGTGAGGCCGGGGGCTGGTCGCCGGCGGCGCTGTGGGGTCGATGGTAGTTGTAGTGCAGGTTCCAGGTCGCGATCGCGTCGCGGCGGTGGTCTTCGCTGAGCCAGGGGCGGGCGTAAAGCAGTTCGTTGGCCAGGATCCGCTGGTATCGCTCCACCTTGCCGTTGTGGCGGGGCGTGTAGGGCCTGGTCCGCTGATGGCGCGCGGCGAAGGAGCACACCGCGCGGGTGAAGTCCTTGGC
>JAKOYE010000250.1 GCA_029780675.1 Actinomycetes bacterium | reverse complement strand
CCGATGCGTCAACTGATGAACCTCACCAGCGCCCTGCTGGACCCGCTGCTGGTGGACGGTTCACCGGCGCAGCGGATGGGGCCGCGCATCACCTACTACGACGACGCCTCCGGTGAGCGCACCGAACTGTCGACGGTGACGCTGGCCAACTGGGCGGCCAAGACCGCCAACCTGCTGCGTGACGAGTTCGGTGCGGGACCGGGCAGCCGGGTGGCGGTGCTGCTGCCCGCGCACTGGCAGACCGCCGCGGTGCTGCTGGGCGTCTGGTGGATCGGCGCCGAGGTGGTCCCGGTCGGCGCCGGGCCGACTGACGGGCCCGAACATGCGGCGCCGGCCGATATCGCGCTGTGCACGCGCGACCGCCTCGACGACGCCGATGCGGTGGCGACGGGCGGTGACGTCGCGGTGCTGTCGCTGGATCCGTTCGGCCGGGCCGCCGACGACCTGCCGATCGGAGTCACCGACTTCGCCACCGCGGTGCGGGTGCACGCTGACCAGATCACGCCCGAGCCGAACCCCGGTCCGGCCCTGCCCGGGCGCAGTGCCGACGACGTGCTGGCCGCAGCCCGGGCCGAGGCGTCGGATCAGCGGCTCGGACCGGCCGACCGGGTGATGTCCGCCCGACCGTGGGGCACCGCGGAGGAGATCGTCCACAATCTGCTCGCGGTCTGGGCGGCCGGGGCGTCGCTCGTCCAGCTGGCCAACCCGGATCCGTCGGCGCTGGAGCGCCGGCGGGAAACCGAGAAGGTGACCAGGGCGGCGCAGTGAGCGAAGAACGGCCGAGACACCGCTAACCTAACCCGCATGACCGCCCGGAACCGGCCTCCACTCGACCTCACCGGGATACGTCACGATCTCGTCGGCCCCGGCCGGCCGCTGCGCGGGATCGAACTGGTGGAGACCACCGGCTCGACCAATGCGGACCTGCTGGCCCGGCACGCCGGCGGGGAAGACATCGCCGGGCTGGTGCTGGTGGCCGAGCATCAGAGTGCCGGGCGAGGCCGGCACGGCCGCAGCTGGTCGACACCCGCCCGTTCGCAGGTCACCTTCTCCCTCGGAGTGGACGCCTCCGGCCCACCGCGGGCGGCATGGGGCTGGCTGTCGCTGTTGACCGGGGTGGCCGTCGCCGACGCGGTGACGGCCACCACCGGGATCTCCCCCGGGTTGAAGTGGCCCAACGACATCATGGTGGGCGACCCCCGACAGGGAGACAGGAAGCTGGGCGGCATCCTGGCCGAGGTGGCCACACCGGATCCGGTGATCGTGATCGGCGTCGGCCTCAATGTCACGCTGACCGTCGCGGAGGCGCCCGATCCCCGAGCCACCTCGCTGCTGATGCTGGGCTCGACGATGCTGGACCGCAGCGCTCTTCTCGGCAGCATCCTGGCCGAACTCACCGCGCGGATCGACCGGTGGAACACCGTCGGCGGCCCGGATCCCGGACTCGTCGCGGACTACCGCTCCCGCAGTGTCACCCTCGGCACCCGAGTCCGTGCGCTGTTACCCGGCGATCGCGAGATCGTCGGCACCGCAACCGATCTCGACGACCTCGGACAGCTGCAGATCGACACCGGCACGGAGAACGTCTGGGTGTCGGCCGGGGACATCACCCACCTGCGCTGACCGCAACCCGTTACCGTGCGACTAGCCGACTGGAGCGGGCACCGGTGCGGTGGGATCCCACACCGCTGGATCCTCGGCCGGGAAGGTCGGGCACTTGGCCGCGATCGCATTGGCCTCCGGCTCGGCGGCGGTGAACAGCCCGACGTACTCGGGGAAGATACCCGTCAGCGTGTTGACCTCGGCCTGCCGCTCCTGTGGCGGCTTCTGCAACAGCAGATTCATGTGATAAACGATGCCGCCCTGCAACCACCGGGGCTCGGAGTTGAACTTCTCGACCAGCTCGCCGTAGGTGATCGGGTCGACGACCTTGGTGGCCGCCATGATCTGGTCGAGGGAGCAGGTGGTGTTCAGCATCGACGGCGGAACCGTGTTGTCCGCCGCCGCGACCGCCGCAGTGCCGAGAGATCCGATCAGCATCGCGCCGGCAAGAGTGGCTCCGCTGAGGGAACGGGAAATAGTCATAGCGCGATAACCTATACGACCCCTGGCCCTCCGAGCGCAGGCGGGGAAACTCCCCCGGGCTGCTAGCGCAGCAGCGCCCGCGACATCACCACGCGCTGAATCTGGTTGGTGCCCTCGTAGATCTGGGTGATCTTGGCGTCCCGCATCATCCGCTCGACCGGGAAGTCGACCGTGTAACCGGCACCGCCGAAGATCTGCACCGCGTCGGTGGTGACCTCCATCGCCACATCGGAGGCGAAGCACTTCGACGCCGCCGAGATGAAGCCCAGGTTGCCCTCGCCCCGTTCGGCGCGGGCGGCGGCGGAGTAGACCATCAGGCGGGCAGCCTCAACCTTCATCGCCATATCGGCGAGCATGAACTGCAGGCCCTGGTTGTCGGCGATCGGGCGGCCGAACTGCTTGCGGTCCTTGGCGTAGGCGATCGCGGCGTCCAGTGCGCCCTGGGCGATTCCGACGGCCTGCGCGCCGATGGTGGGCCGGGTGTGGTCCAGGGTGGCCAGCGCGGTCTTGAACCCGGTGCCGGGCTCGCCGATGATCCGGTCCCCGGGGACGCGGCAGTTCTCGAAGTACAGCTCGGTGGTCGGTGAGCCCTTGATGCCGAGCTTGCGCTCCTTGGGCCCGACGGTGAAGCCCTCGTCGTCCTCGTGGACCATGAACGCCGAGATCCCGTTGGCTCCCTTGTCCGGGTCGGTGACCGCCATCACGGTGTACCAGGTGGACTTGCCGCCGTTGGTGATCCAGCACTTGGACCCGTTGATGATCCAGTCGTCGCCGTCGGCCTTGGCCCGGGTACGCATCGCGGCGGCGTCACTGCCGGCCTCCCGCTCGGAGAGCGCGTAGGAGGCCATCTTCCCGTTCGCGATGTCCGGCAGCACCTTCTTCTTGAGGTCCTCGGAGCCGCGCAGGATCAGGCCCATGGTGCCCAGCTTGTTCACCGCGGGAATCAGCGACGCCGAAGCGTCCACCCGGGCGACCTCCTCGATCACGATGCAGGCCGCGACAGAGTCCGCGCCCTGCCCGCCGAACTCCTCCGGAACGTGGACGGCGTTGAAACCCGAGGCGTTGAGCGCCTCGAGGGCCTCGTCGGGGAAACGCACCTCCTCGTCGACGGCCGCGGCGTACGGGGCGATCTCCTTCTCGGCGAGCGCGCGAATCGCGGCGCGGAGTTCCTCGTGCTCCTCCGGCAATGCGAACACATCGAACGACGAATCACCGGCCCAACCAGCCATGACAGCCTCTTCTCCCTCGTTGGAGCTACTCACGGGTAACTTTACCCGCTTCCTCATTCGCCGAGTAACCGCTCCTGCAGCGCCCGGTCTTTGTCCAGAACCAGCCGCTCCAGGTCGGCCTGGAACGTCTCCATCCGCGCGCGCAGCGCCGGGTCCGACGAACCCAGTATCCGCACCGCCAGCAATCCGGCGTTGCGGGCACCGCCGATCGAGACGGTCGCCACCGGCACCCCGGCGGGCATCTGGACGATCGACAGCAGGGAATCCAGTCCGTCCAGGCGAGCCAGCGGAACCGGCACCCCGATCACCGGCAGTGCGGTGGCGGCGGCCACCATCCCGGGCAGGTGCGCGGCCCCGCCCGCGCCGGCGATGATCACCTCGATCCCGCGGCCGGCCGCCGACTGGGCGTAGTCCAGCATCCGGGCCGGGGTGCGGTGCGCGGACACCACGCCGACCTCGAAGGGAATCTCGAACTCGGCCAGCGCCTCGGCGGCGTCCTGCATCACCGGCCAGTCGCTGTCGCTACCCATGATCAGGCCAACCCGGGGTTCAGTGGGCATCAGACCCGGCTCCTCCGTCCCATCCGTCACTCCACTGCGCGTGCGACAACCAGTGCGCCGCCCGCTCGGCACGCTCCCGAACCACCGCGACATCGTCGCCGAGCACGTTGACGTGCCCGATCTTGCGGCCCGGCCGCTCGCCCTTGCCGTACAGGTGGACGTGCGCGTCGGGAATCCGGCCGAACAAGTGGTGCACCCGCTCGTCCATGCTCATCGCCGGGGTGTGCGGGGCGCCCAAAACATTGGCCATCACCGTCACCGGGGCCAGCGGCCGGGTATCCCCCAGCGGGTAGTCGAGCACGGCCCGCAGGTGTTGTTCGAACTGGCTGGTCACCGCGCCGTTCATGGTCCAGTGCCCGGAGTTGTGCGGCCGCATGGCCAGCTCGTTGACCACCAGCGCACCCCCGGTGGTCTCGAACAACTCGACGGCCAGCACGCCGACCACCCCGAGTTCATCGGCGATACGCAGCGCCAACTGTTCGGCCTGGGCGGCAACCTCGTCGGAGAGGCCCGGGGCGGGCGCCAGCGCGGTGACACAGATCCCGTCGCGCTGCACGGTTTCCACCACCGGCCAGGCCGCCCCCTGTCCGAGCGGGGAGCGCGCCACCAGCGCCGCGAGCTCACGTCGCATGGCGACCCGCTCCTCGAGCAGCACCGCAACACCGTCACGCAGGTACCCGGCGACCGCGTCGCGAGCGCCGGCCACATCGTCGGCCAGCACCACTCCCCGACCGTCGTAACCGCCACGGACGGTCTTGACCACGACCGGCCCGCCGATCAGATCCGCGAAGGCGTCCACATCCTCGACGGACTGCACCGCGGTGAACCTCGGCACCGGGGCGCCCAGTTCGGCCAGCCGCCGGCGCATCGCCAGCTTGTCCTGCGCGTAGCGCAGGGCCTGCGGCCCCGGCAGCACCGGCACACCCTCGTCCACCAGAGTCTCCAGCAGCTCACCCGGGACGTGTTCATGGTCGAAGGTCAGCGCGGCCGCCCCGTTCGCCGCCGTTCGCAACGCCTCCAGATCGGTGTGCGCACCGAGAACAACGTCCGGACTCACCTGCGCCGCCGGGTCCTCGGGGCTGACGGCCAGCACTCGCAGACTCATACCCAGCGCAATTGCGGACTGGTGGGTCATGCGGGCCAGCTGCCCACCGCCCACCATCGCCACCACAGGTGATCCCGGCACGGCGCCTATGGTGTCATGACCACCCCGCTCACGTGGTCGGCGGACCGGGGGTGACCAGCGCAGCTACGCAACCTGCCTGGTTTTTCCGTAGACTCTGCCCTTGTGTCTTTTGCTGATGCCACCATCGACCGGCTGCCGCAGCCGCTGCGGCCGTTTGCTGAGCGGCATCATGAGCTGATCAAGTTCGCGATCGTCGGTGCGACCACATTCATTATCGACTCGGCGATTTTCTACACCCTCAAGCTCACCATTCTGGAACCCAAGCCGGTGACGGCCAAGGTGATCGCCGGGATCGTCGCGGTGATCGCCTCCTACATCCTCAACCGGGAATGGAGCTTCCGCGACCGGGGTGGCCGCGAGCGTCACCACGAGGCTTTGCTGTTTTTCGCCTTCAGCGGGGTGGGTGTGGTGCTCAGCATGGCACCGCTGTGGTTCTCCAGTTACGTTCTGGGACTGCGGGTGCCCGAAGTGTCGCTCACCGTGGAGAACGTCGCCGACTTCATCTCCGCCTACATCATCGGCAACCTGCTGCAGATGGCGTTCCGGTTCTGGGCCATGCGGCGCTGGGTCTTCCCGGACCAGCTCGGTGGCGATAAGGCTCTCGAGTCGACGCTGACCGCGGGCGGTATCGCCGAGGTATTCGAGGATTTCGCGGAGAACCACGTGCACGACAGCCGCGTAAAAGACAGCCACGTACACGATGAAGTGGCGATCCGGCGCCGGCGTCGCCGCACCAAGCCCGCCGCCTGACCGCCCGCTGACAGCCGGCCGCGGCGTCGCCCTCGGCTAGCGCTCCTGCTCGGTGGTGTCGAACACCTCGTGGTAGAGCAGTGAGTGCACCTGCTCGACCTGCGGGATGTCGTCGAACTCCAGCGGGTCCTGCGATGCCGACTCGATGATCAGGGTGCCGGTGCGCGTCATCCGGTCGACCAGTCCGTGCCGGAACTCCACACTGTTGATACGCGCGAGCGGAATGTCGATCCCGGCCCGGGTCAGCACCCCGTGCCGGTACATCACCCGCCGGTCGGTGATGACGAAATGGGTCGACCGCCAGGCCAGGAACGGCCGCACCGTCAACCAGCCCACCAACAGCAGCCACAGTCCGCCGATCACCGCCGTGACCACCCGCCTCGCGGTCGGGTCCCAGCCGGTCCGGCTGACCACCGCCGCCCCGAACGCGGCCAGCGCAGTCAGTGCCAGCAGCGCCAGCACCGGGCCGATGAGGCGCTTCCAGTGCGGGTGCCGGTGCAGCACCACCTCTTCACCCTCGGCCAGCACGTTGTCGGGATAGCCCATGATCCTTCTCCCTCCCAGTCCCTCCCAGCGATCAGTGCCCGGCCGTGGCCGCGATCCCGAACGAGGAGATCGTCATCACCACGCAGATGAGCAGAACCAGCACGACCGCGACGATCGCCGCCGGCTTCGTCCAGTGCCGCCCGTCCAGGCAGCCCGGGTCGCTGTCATCCAGGGCCGCGGACCACATCAGCATGGCGGCCGAGGCGAAGATGGCCACCCCGAACACGGTGAAGGCCCAGGTGTAGGTGTGCAGACCGGCGATGGCCGGGCCGAAGCCGGACGGCTCCCCCGGAACCGGGCAGGCGTTGATCAGGATGTGCCGGAACGCGGCCAGTGCGCCCGACACTGCGAACATGATCGACACCGCATAGTGCCGGACCCGCATGCCCAGGGTCAGGTTCAGCACGGCGCCGAGGGTCACCCCGATCATGCAGACCCGTTGCAGTTGGCACAGCTTGCACGGGGAATCGTGCTCGACGAACTGGTAGTAGAGCGAGGCACCCAGAACGGCGGCGACGCCCAGAATCCCCAGGATGTTGAGAACGCGGGCGGCGACGACCGGGCCGCGCACGGCGGTCACAGACTCACCCCGATCGCCACATCGGAGAGCAGAACATAGATGAGCAGAGTGAGGGCAACGCAGCAGACCGCAGCGATCCAGGTGCCGCCGACCCGCCGCAGTGCCGCGGCCAGGCACCCGCTCATCAGCAGGAACGCTATGGCCAGGAGCCAGAGAGTCACGGCCTCACCCTCCTTGTCAGCCCACTCGCCCGTCCGATCAGTGATCGAACTATAGGGCCTCCGGCGACGGCCGGCCTGACGATCGGACGGGCCGGGCAGTCCAGCGGCGACGACGGCTACCATCGTCACCCATGACGACGACCGAGTCCGACACCCACGCGGATATCCACACGACGGCCGGAAAGCTCGCCGATCTGCGCAAGCGGACCGAGGAGACACTGCACCCCGTCGGTGAGGACGCCGTCGAGAAGACGCACGCCAAGGGCAAGCTCACCGCCCGCGAGCGGATCCTGGCGCTGCTCGACGAGGACTCGTTCGTCGAACTCGACGCCCTCGCCCGGCACCGCTCGACGAACTTCAACCTGCAGGAGAACCGCCCGGTCGGCGACGGCGTGGTGACCGGCTACGGCACCATCGACGGCCGCGAGGTGTGCATCTTCAGCCAGGACGCCACCGTGTTCGGCGGCAGCCTCGGCGAGGTCTACGGCGAGAAGATCGTCAAGGTCCAGGAGCTTGCCATCAAGACCGGCCGTCCGCTGATCGGCATCAACGACGGCGCCGGCGCCCGCATCCAGGAGGGTGTGGTCTCGCTCGGTCTCTACAGCCGGATCTTCCACAACAACATCAAGGCCTCCGGCGTGATCCCGCAGATCTCGCTGATCATGGGCGCCGCCGCCGGTGGGCACGTCTACTCCCCCGCGCTGACCGACTTCGTCATCATGGTCGACCAGACCAGCCAGATGTTCATCACCGGCCCCGACGTCATCAAAACCGTCACCGGCGAGGACGTCACCATGGAGGAACTCGGCGGGGCACACACCCACATGGCCAAGTCCGGCACCCTGCACTACGTCGCCTCCGGCGAGCAGGACGCCTTCGACTACGTCCGCGACCTGCTGAGCTATCTGCCGCCCAACAACTACGCCGAGCCGCCCCGGTATCCCGCGCCGCCGCATCCGGGCGCCATCGAGGACAACCTCACCGCGGAGGACCTCGAACTGGACACCCTGATCCCGGACTCGCCGAACCAGCCGTACGACATGCACGAGGTGATCACCCGGATCCTCGACGACGACGAGTTCCTCGAGGTGCAGGCCGGCTACGCGCAGAACATCATCGTCGGCTTCGGCCGGGTGGACGGCCGCGCCGTGGGCATCGTGGCCAACCAGCCCACCCAGTTCGCCGGCTGCCTGGACATCAACGCCTCGGAGAAGGCGGCGCGGTTCGTCCGGACCTGCGACTGCTTCAACATCCCGATCGTGATGCTGGTCGACGTTCCCGGCTTCCTGCCCGGTACCGAACAGGAGTACAACGGCATCATCCGCCGCGGCGCGAAGCTGCTGTACGCCTACGGCGAGGCCACCGTCGCCAAGATCACCGTCATCACCCGCAAGGCCTACGGCGGCGCCTACTGCGTGATGGGTTCGAAGGACATGGGGTGCGATGTCAATCTGGCCTGGCCGACCGCCCAGATCGCGGTGATGGGCGCGTCCGGCGCGGTGCAGTTCGTGTACCGCAAGCAGCTCAAGGATGCGGCCGGAAACGGCGAGGATGTCGAGGCGCTGCGGGTGTCGCTGCAGCAGGACTACGAGGACACCCTGGTCAACCCGTACATCGCCGCCGAACGCGGCTATGTCGACGCGGTCATCCCGCCGTCGCACACCCGCGGCTACATCGCCGGCGCGCTGCGGCTGCTGGAGCGCAAAATCGTCCAGACGCCGCCCAAGAAGCACGGCAACATCCCCCTCTAGATCCCCTCTAGATCCCCCCTCTAGGAGACGTGGACGTGAGACACGAGGACATCACCGAGGTCAGCGACCCGCATCAGCTGACGCTCGACGAACCGGCGCACGCCGCCCCGGAGATCCGGGTAGTCAAGGGCCGGCCCACCGATGCCGAACTGGCCGCGGTGGTCACCGTGCTGGCCGCCGCTGGGGCCGGGTCCCCCCCCGGGCCGCAGGAACTCAACCGCTGGGGCCACCCGGTGGACAAGCTGCGGTATCCGTTCGCCAGCTGGCAGTCCGTGACGCTGCGCGACCGCACCCACGTGCGGCGCTAGGCGGGGTTCATGACCCGCGTCGTGCTGGGGTCCGCCTCCACCGGCCGGCTCACGGTGCTGCGCAACGCGGGTATCGACCCGGTGGTCGTCGTCTCCGGGGTGGACGAGGACGCGGTGGCCGCCGCGCTCGGCGCGCAGGCCGCTCCGGACACCGTGGTCGGCGCGCTGGCGCAGGCCAAGGCGGAGGCGGTCAGCCGGGACGTGGCGGCCCGGCACCCCGCAACGGCCGCGGACTGCGTCGTCATCGGCGCCGACTCCATGCTGTTCGTCAACGGCGAGTTGCGCGGTAAGCCCGGCACTCCGGAGAACGCCCGCCGGCAATGGGAGTCGATGGCGGGGCGGTCCGGGGAACTGCACACCGGGCACTGCATCGTCCGGATGCGCGACGGCGCGCCGGTGCTCACCCGCACCGAGACCTCGGTCACGACGGTGCGCTTCGGCACCCCGACCGCCGACGAACTGGACGCCTACATCGCCAGCGGTGAACCGCTCGGGGTGGCCGGCGCGTTCACCATCGACGGCCTCGGCGGCTGGTTCCTCGACGGCGTCGACGGCGACCCGTCGGCGGTGGTCGGCCTGGGCCTGGCGGTGATGCGACGGCTGTTCGAATCGGCCGGGATGGCCATCGGCGAACTGTGGGCGGCGAACCGCCGATCCCCTTAGTCTTGCGACGTGCCGCTGCCACCCGATCCCAGCCCCGCGCTGCAGGACTACGCCCACCCCGAACGCCTGGTCACCTCCGACTGGCTGGCCGAGCACCTCGGCTCCCCCGGACTGGCCGTCGTCGAGTCCGATGAGGACGTGCTGCTCTACGACGTCGGCCACATCCCGGGCGCAGTCAAGGTCGACTGGCACACCGACCTCAACGATCCGCTGGTGCGCGACTACATCGACGGCGCGCAGTTCGCCGCGCTGATGGACCGCAAGGGCATCGCCCGCACCGACACCGTGGTGATCTACGGCGACAAGAGCAACTGGTGGGCGGCCTACGCGCTGTGGGTGTTCACCCTGTTCGGCCATCCGGATGTGCGGTTGCTCGACGGCGGCCGGGACGTATGGCTGGCCGAGGGCCGCGACACCACCCTGGAGGTGCCCACCCGGCGCACCTCCGGCTATCCCGTCGTCGCCCGCAACGACGGGCCGATCCGCGCCTACCGCGACGACGTCCTGGCCGCGCTGCGCTCCCCCGACCGCGCGGCGACCCTGATCGACGTCCGCTCACCGCAGGAGTACACCGGCGAACGCACTCACATGCCCGACTACCCGGAGGAGGGCGCGCTGCGCGGCGGGCACATTCCGACCGCGGTGTCGGTGCCGTGGTCCAAGGCCGCCGACGAGCGCGGTCGGTTCCGCAGCCGGGCCGAACTCGACGAGATCTACCGCTTCGTGACGCCGGGCGACGGAGCCGGACGGGAGACCATCGCGTACTGCCGCATCGGGGAGCGTTCCAGCCACACCTGGTTCGTCCTCACCCATTTGCTGGGCATCGAGGGAGTGCGCAACTACGACGGCTCGTGGACCGAGTGGGGCAACACCGTTCGGGCGCCGATCGTGGACGGCGACAAGCCGGGATCCCCGCAGTGATGTGGCTGCCGGCGTGAGCATGCCGGAACCGCTGGCCGAGGTGGTCGGCGAGTTCGCCGAGGTGTCCGGCCAGGACAAGCTCGCCCTGCTGCTCGAGCTCGCCCAGGAGCTGCCGGCGCTGCCCGCCGACCTGGAGGAGGCGGCGATGGAACCGGTGCCCGAATGCCAGTCCCCGCTGTTCCTGCATGTCGACGCCGACGACCCGCAGCGAGTGCGGCTGTACTTCAGCGCGCCGGCCGAGGCGCCCACCACCCGGGGGTTCGCGGCCATCCTGCACGCCGGACTGGATGGGCAGCCGGCGGCCGACATCCTGGCCGTGCCCGACGACTTCTACGCCCAGCTGGGACTCGCCACACTGATCAGCCCGCTGCGGTTACGCGGCATGTCGGCGATGCTGACCAGGATCAAACGGCGGCTCAAGCCCCCGACCCCCACATCGGGCGCCATAACCGGGCTCTAGACTCGCTGCGAACCTTATTCTTTTAACCAGTCCTTAAAGTCCAGGAGGCGCGCGTGCCCAGTCAGACCATCTCCAAGGTCCTCGTCGCCAACCGCGGCGAGATCGCGGTCCGGGTGATCCGGGCAGCCCGGGATGCCGGTCTGGGAAGTGTGGCCGTCTACGCCGAACCCGACGCCGACGCGCCGCACGTCCGGCTCGCCGACGAGGCCTTCGCGCTGGGCGGGCAGACGTCCGCGGAGTCCTACCTCGACTTCGGCAAGATCCTCGACGCCGCGGCCAAGTCCGGCGCGAACGCGATCCACCCCGGCTACGGGTTCCTCTCGGAGAACGCCGATTTCGCCCAGGCCGTCATCGACGCCGGGCTGATCTGGATCGGCCCGAGCCCGCAGTCCATCCGTGACCTGGGCGACAAGGTCACCGCCCGGCACATCGCCGCACGCGCCAAGGCACCGCTGGTCCCGGGCACCCCGGACCCGGTGAAGGACGCCGATGAGGTGGTGGCCTTCGCCAAGGAGTACGGCGTTCCCGTCGCGATCAAGGCCGCCTTTGGTGGCGGTGGCCGCGGTATGAAGGTGGCCCGCACCCTCGAGGAGATCCCCGAACTGTTCGAGTCGGCCACCCGGGAGGCCATCGCCGCCTTCGGCCGCGGCGAGTGCTTCGTGGAGCGCTACCTGGACAAGCCCCGCCACGTCGAGGCCCAGGTGATCGCCGACCAGCACGGCAACGTCGTCGTCGCCGGCACCCGGGACTGCTCGCTGCAGCGCCGCTTCCAGAAGCTCGTCGAGGAGGCGCCGGCGCCGTTCCTCACCGACGCCCAGCGCGCCGAGATCCACGAGTCCGCCAAGCGGATCTGCAAGGAGGCCGGCTACTACGGCGCGGGCACCGTCGAGTACCTGGTCGGCCAGGACGGCCTGATCTCCTTCCTGGAGGTCAACACCCGCCTGCAGGTCGAGCACCCGGTCACCGAGGAGACCTCGGGGATCGACCTGGTCCGCGAGCAGTTCCGGATCGCCAACGGCGAGAAACTGGACATCACCGAGGACCCGGCACCGCGCGGACACTCGATCGAGTTCCGGATCAACGGCGAGGATGCCGGGCGCGGCTTCCTGCCCGCGCCCGGACCGGTCAACCGGTTCGATCCGCCCACCGGTCCCGGCGTTCGGCTGGACTCCGGGGTGGAGACCGGTTCGGTGATCGGCGGGCAGTTCGACTCGATGCTGGCCAAGCTGATCGTCACCGCGGCCACCCGGGCCGAGGCGATCCAGCGCGCCCGCCGCGCCCTCGACGAGTTCCAGGTCGAAGGTCTGGCGACCGTCATCCCGTTCCACCGGGCGGTGCTGCGCGACCCGGCCTTCGTCGGCGACGAGAGCGGCTTCACCGTGCACACCCGCTGGATCGAGACCGAGTGGGACAACACCATCGAGCCGTTCACCGGTGGCGGCGCGGTCGACGAGGAAGAGCCCCAGCCCCGGCAGAAGGTGGTCGTCGAGGTCGACGGCCGCCGCCTGGAGGTCTCCCTGCCCGGTGATCTGGCACTGGGCAACGGCGGCGGTGAACCCGGTGTCATCCGCAAGAAGCCCAAGGCCCGCAAGCGCGGCGCCGCCGCCGGTGCCGCGGCATCCGGCGACGCCGTCACCGCACCCATGCAGGGCACCGTCGTCAAGGTCGCCGTCGAGGAGGGCCAGACCGTCGCCGCCGGAGACCTGGTCGTGGTGCTGGAAGCCATGAAGATGGAGAACCCGGTCACCGCCCACAAGGACGGGGTGATCACCGGGTTGTCCGCCGAGGCCGGCGCGGCGATCACCCAGGGCACCGTGCTCTGCGAGATCACGTAGCCCGGTTCGGCCACCGGCGTGGAACCCGTCGAGATCAACGCCGGCCGGTGGTACCTGCGGGCGTTGCGGGCGGACGAGCGCATCGACGACCGGCCCGCGCTGGCCGATCTCGGTGAGAGCGATAAGAGCTATGTCTCGGACTCCCTTGCCGGGTGGGCGGCGGACAGCAGCTACTCATGGGCGGTGTGCGAGCCGACGACCGGGGAACTGGTGGCCGAGGTGACACTCGACCCGCGAACCGCAGCGGTGGCGACCCGGGCGCGTCACGGCCACGACGACGCTGCGGCGACGGCGGCCGAGGCGGTGCGCCGATTCGCGGCCGGCATGGGTATCGGCACCGGGTAGGAAACGTGGATTCCCCGCCGCCGGCCCCGGCCCCGGTCCCGGTCCCATGACGATGCGACGTCGGATCTTCCTTGGCCTGTCGGGAGCGGCGGGTGTCGCCGCCCTATCCGGGTGCGGGGACGAACCGCCCGCCCCGGCGAGCCGGTCCTCCGGCGGCACGGACGGCTCCGATCCCGATGTCATCGTCATCGGTGCCGGGATCGCCGGTCTGGCCGCCGCACGGCACCTGACCGACCGCGGCCGGAACGTGCTGATCCTGGAATCCAGAGACCGCATCGGCGGACGGATCTGGACCAGCACGACATGGGCCGGCGCACCCCTGGATCTGGGTGCCTCGTGGATCCACGGCATCGACGGCAACCCGATCTATCGACTGGCCCAGCAGTCGGGCGTGCAGACCGTCGTCACCGACGGCGACAGCATCACCTACTACCTGCCGGATGGCCGGGAGACGAACGGGCAGCAGAGCCGGCGGCTCGAATCCTGGGGCACCAGGGCCGCCGGCGCGGTGACCCGCTACCAGGACGAGGAGGACACCGACACCTCGATCAGGGCGGCGGTGCAGGCTGCGGTCGCCACCGACCCGCCGTCCGGCCTCGACGCGGCGTTCCTGTCCTACCAGCTCAACGAGTACGAGCAGGAGTACGCCGGCAGCGTCGACGACATCTCGGCCCTCTACTTCGACAGTGACGCCCCGGTCGAGGGTGACGACGTGCTCTTCCCCTGCGGCTACCGACAGCTCACCGACCGCCTCGCCACCGGCCTGCGCACCCTCCTCGGGCACACCGTGACGCGGGTGGACTGGAGCCGGGACACGGTGACCGTCACCACCGACCAGGGTCCGTTCACGGCGGCCAGGGTGATCGTCACCCTGCCGTTGGGCGTTCTGCAGAGCGGGTCGGTCACGTTCGTTCCCGGCCTCCCTCAGGCCACGGCGGAGGCGATCTCGGCACTGGGGTTCGGTGTGCTCAACAAGTGCTACCTGCGTTTCCCACATCCCTTCTGGGCGGACACCGACTGGATCGGCTACGTCCCTCCGAGCGACCGGCCCGGACAGTGGTCGCAGTGGATCAACGTGGCCCGCCCCACCGGGCAGCCGATCCTGCTCGGCTTCAACGCCGCCGACTTCGGCCGCGAGATCGAGACATGGAGTGACACCGCCGTAGTCGACAGCGCCATGGCGACGCTGCGCACCATCTACGGCCCCGCGATCCCGAATCCCGTCGCTACCCAGATCACCCGCTGGGCATCGGACCCGCACGCCCTCGGTTCGTACTCCTACGCCAAGGTCGGCTCGGTACCCACGATGCGCGACGACCTCGCCGCCACCGTCGACGGCCGCGTCCACTTCGCCGGCGAGGCCACCGACCCGCAGTCCTTCGGCACCGTGCACGGCGCGTACCGGTCCGGCCTGCGGGCGGCCGAGGAGATCCTCGGGAGTTAGTCGAGCTCGTCCCGCAGCCGCGCCAGCGACTTGGCCAGCAACCGGGAGACGTGCATCTGCGACACCCCGACCCGCTCGGCGATCTGGGTCTGGGTCAGCGAGTCGAAGAAGCGCAGCAACAGCACCGTGCGTTCCCGCTCCGGCAGGGCGGCCAACAGCGGACGCAGCGCTTCGCGGTTCTCGATCTGATCGAGGTTCAGATCCGCCGCGCCGAGGGTGTCGACGATCGTCGGAGCATCGTCGCCGGTCCGGCCGGCGTCGATCGACAACGCGTTGTACGAACTGCCCGCCACCAGACCCTCGACCACCTCCTGGCGGTCCATCCCCAGCTCGTCGGCCAGTTCCGACGCGGTCGGCGCCCGGCCCAGCCGTTGGGACAGCTCGGAGGTCGCCGCCCCCAGCCGCAGGTGCAGCTCCTTGAGCCGGCGTGGGACCTTCACCGACCAGCTGTTGTCCCGGAAGTACCGGCGCACTTCCCCCATGATCGTGGGCACCGCGAAAGAGACGAAGTCCGAACCGGTTTCGACGTCGTAACGGATGACGGCGTTGACCAACCCCACCCGCGCGACCTGGATCAGGTCATCGCGCGGTTCCCCGCGCCCTTCGAATCTGCGGGCGATGTGGTCGGCCAGCGGCAGACACCGCTCGACGATCCGGTCCCGCGCCCTGCGGAACTGTTCGGAGTCCGGATCCAGGGCGGCGAGTCGCCGGAACATATCGGGAACGTCGGCGTATTCGGACGCCGACCGCGAAGACCGCCCACTCGACCGGGCCGACGACGCCGGGGCTTCGGCCGGATCGGTCACCGCGATGCGCCCGCCCGCCTGGTGGTCAGGGTGATGCCGAACAACCGGCCGGCCGCATCGGACTCGCCGCCGGGCTGGACACCGTCGTGAAAGATCTGAACCTCGTCGGTCAGCGAGCTCATCACCATCCAACTCAGGCTGCCCGGCGCGACCACGTCATCGGTGTCGCACACCGCCGACGCCTCCACGACCACGTCCTGGCCGCGGGGTCGACGACGACGGCGAGCGCGGCACCCGGCGAGGCCGAACGGATCAGCAGGGTGCAGGCCTCATCGACCGCGAGCCGCAGATCCGCGACACTGTCGAGGTCCAGATCGGCGAAGGTGCCGACCGCGCCCACCAGGGTACGCAGAACGGCGAGGTTCTCCAGCCTGGCCGCCACCCTCAGCTCGACGGCGTCCGGTCCACGCTTTTCGGTCATCTCGCCTCCCGGCACTCTCATCCCCCGCCTTCTCTATACACCTGCTGGATTCCTCATCTGTCCCCGGACACCGTCGGTCTGCGTCGCCAAACCCCTCCGACTGTTCAGGTTTGGCACACCAGGGTCGCGGGGTATGGGGTGTTGGTGCAGGAAATTGCAGACGATGTGCGGAACTTCCGCCCCAGCCGGTCATGCGCCTACGAGGGCTGGACCGTCGTCGAGCTCAAGAAACGGGCAAGGCAACTCGGCGCGACGGGCTACTCCGGCCTGAACAAAGACCAGCTCATCGCCCTGATCCGAAGCCTCTGAGCAACGATCAGCGGCCGGACAGTTCCCACACACTGGCCGACATCCGGTCGGTCAACGTCGTCACCACGGTCCGTCCGCCGTCATCACCCTGACAGGCCATCGCCTGCAGCACGGCGTTGTTGCGCAACCGGGCCTCGCCGTGACAGATCCACGTCATCGGGATGGCGATCTGCTGTTTGGTCCAGCGCACCGTGTCGGCACCGCCCGCGTCCACGCTGAACTTCCACGCGGCCTCGCTGCCGGTGCTCAGCGCCCGCTGCCCGTCACAGGCCCGGACCCCCGAGGTGCCCGCCGAGAACGCCGTGGCCGCGGATTGTGCGTCGGGGTAGACCGCGACCGCCTCGGACACCACCCGGTCATGCTGGTCGCCGTCGGTGAACAGCAGCACCCGGATTCCCGACCAGTCGTCGCCGACGAACGCTGCCATCCCGACCGAGTCCAGGGCCGAGCAGGCCGGCGCAGCCGAGGTACCGGCGACCGGCCGGGTGCGGTCGGCGTCGGTTTGCAGACGGCTGCCGACGATGTCGGACACCTGCGACACGCTGAGCAGAACCTGGCCGGTGTCCCCGGCCCGAAGCGGGGTGATCGACTCGGCGGGGTTGAACACCGCCGCGCCGGAAACGGTGTGCGCGCACCCGGCGAGCGCCACGGCGACCGGAGCCCACAGCACCGCCGACCACCGCATGGGCTCCGATGCTAACCGCACCCTGATACCGTCACCGCCGAGATGACCAGCGAGCCCGCATACAACGTCTGCCTTCCCCGACCGGAGGGCTATGCACACTCCTTCTGCCTGTTGGAACTGGCCGAGCTCATCACCTATTCGCTCCAGGATCTCGGTTACGACACCACCTTCCGGATCAACGACATCGACACCGGCCGGCGCAACATCATCGTCGGCTGCCACCTGGTCGACACGAACCTGATCCAGCACGTGCCGGAGTCGACGATCGTGGTCAACAGCGAGCAGATCTACGACCAGGATCCGTTCGACTGGAACCGGAACATCTTCGCCTGGGCCGGCAGGTTCGAGACCTGGGACTACAGCCCCCGCAATGTGGCGGCATTCGCCCAGCGCGGACTTCCGGACGTCAAGCTCCTCAAGATCGGCCACCAGCCGCAACTGACCCGCATCGAGAAGTCGCCGAATCCCGACATCGACGTGCTGTTCTACGGGTCGGTCACCGACCGGCGGACGGCGGTCTTCGAGGAGATCCGCCGCCGCGGGCTGAACCTGATCACCCTGTTCGCCGTCTACGGCGAGGAACGCGACGCCTACATCGCGCGGTCCAAGGTGGTGCTCAACATGCACAACCACGCCGCGGAGATCTTCGAGGTGGTGCGGGTGCACTACCTGCTGAGCAATTCCGTCGCCGTGGTGAGCGAGGTGAACCCGTCGACGTCGGTGTCGGACTTCTACTCCGAAGCCGTCGTCGGCGTGCCCTACGAATCGCTGGCCGACGAGTGCGAGCGACTGGTCAACGACGAGGTGGCCCGCCTGGAGTGCCAGCAGCGCGGCTACGAGGTGATCTCCCGCTACCCCCAGACCGCCTTCACCAGGGAACTGCTGTCGTAAAGAAAGCCCGGACGTCGGCGACGAACACCTCGGGTTGCTCGAAGGCGGCGAAATGCCCGCCGCGCGGCATCTCCGTCCAGTGCACCAGGGTGTAGGCCGTCTCGCACCAACTGCGCGGCACCTTGAGGATCTCCTTGGGAAAGCGCGCCACCCCGGTGGGCACCGGCACCTTCGCCGGACGGCGACCCGCGCCTCCCATCGTGCCGAAGCTCTCCCAGTACAGCCGCGCGGACGATGTCGCGGAGTTGGTGGCCCAGTACAGCATCACGTTGTCCAGCAATTCGTCCCGCGTGAACACGTTCTCGGGGTGACCGTCGCAGTCACTCCACGCCTGGAACTTCTCCACGATCCAGGCCAGTTGGCCCACCGGGGAATCGGCCAGACCGTAACCCAGGGTCTGCGGCCGGGTGGACTGCTGGGTGGAGTAACCCGCCTCCCACTTCCGGTAGTGCGCCAGAGCGGTCAGCGCCTCGGCTTCCTCCGGGGTCGGGTTGGTCAGGTCGCCGACGGGCGCGGCGATCGGCATGTTGGTGTGGATTCCGACGCAACCGGCGCCCCGGGGCCGCTCCGCCGCGGCCTGTCGGCCGATCTCGGTGGTCACCGCCGCTCCCCAGTCCCCGCCCTGGGCACCGTAGCGGTGGTACCCCAACCGGCGCATCAGCACGTCCCACGCCCCGGCGATCCGCTGCACCGTCCAGCCCGCGGAACTCGGCTTGCCGGAGAACCCATAGCCCGGCAGCGTCGGGCAGACCAGGTGGAAGTCTCGGCTCAGCGGACCGATCACCTTGGCGAACTCGACGACCGAACCGGGCCAGCCGTGGGTGATCAGCAGAGCGGGAGCATCGGGATCGGTGCTGCGCTGATGGATGAAATGAATATCCAGACCATCGATCTCGGTGACGAACTGGTCGAATCCGTTCAGAGCGGCCTCCCTGGCCCGCCAGTCGTAGCCGTCCGCCCAGTACGCGGCCAGTTCCCGTGTGTAGTCCAGCGGTATGCCCTGACTCCAGTCCGTCACGCACTCCCGCTCCGGCCAGCGCGTTCGGCGCAGGCGCTCCCGCAGATCGATGAGATCCCGGTCCGGCACGGCGATGCGAAACGATCGGATTGCGGGATTGCCCATGCCGCTGATTATGGGCACACCGCCCGTTAGTCTCTCGGGTCATGCGCTTGGTTGTCGATCTGAACAAGTGCCAGGGGTACGCCCAGTGCGTGCCACTGGCCCCGGACGTCCTCAAACTGGTCGGTGAGGAGGCTCTGGCCTACGACCCCAACCCGGACCCCTCGCAACGTCAGCAGGTGCTGCGGGCGGTGGCCTCGTGCCCGGTGCAGGCGATCATCCTCGAACTCGACCCGCCGGCCGATCGGGACACCGAATGAGCACCGCAAAGCGGCGCACCTACTCGATGGACGAGATCGTCAAGAAGTTCCGCGCCGAGGGCAGCATCGTCATCGTCGGCGCATCGCTGGCCGGGCTGCGTGCCGCGGAGGCGTTGCGGGAGAAGGGGTTCGAGGGTTCGCTGACCATCATCGGCGACGAACCCCATGAGCCCTACGACCGGCCGCCGCTCTCCAAGCAGGTGCTCAAAGGCTGGGTTCCGGCCGACCACACCAAGCTGCCGCGGCTGCGCCGGGTGGACGCGAACTGGAAGCTGGGCGTCGCGGCGGTGGGTCTGGACCGGATCAACCATGTGGTCAAACTGGGCAACGGCGAGGAGGTCGAGTACGACCGGCTGCTGATCGCCACCGGCACCCGCGCCCGGCCCTGGCCGAACCCCGAGGAGGGCGCCCTGCAGGGGGTGTTCACGGTGCGCACCGTGGAGGACGCCGCCGGCCTCTCCGCCGCGCTGCAGGCCCGGCCGCGTCGGGTGCTGATCATCGGGTCGGGCTTCGTGGGATCCGAGATCGCCTCGGTGTGCCGCGATCTGGACCTGCCGGTGACGGTGACCGAACGGGGCAGCGGTCCGCTCAAGGGCGCACTGGGCGGGGTGATCAGCGATATCGCCGCCGACATGATGCGCGATGCCGGGGTGGACCTGCGGACCGGTACCTCTGTGTCCGCTCTACACGGCGACTCTTCCGGCCACGTCCGGTCCGCGACACTGTCCGACGGCACCGTTCTCGACGTGGACGTCGTGATCCCCTCCCTCGGGTCGATCCGCAATGTGGAATGGCTCGAGGGCTCCGGTCTGGCGGCCGGGCAGTGGGGCGTGGGCTGCGACGCCGGGTGTCGGGCTTTCGACATCAACGGTGTGGTGACCGACCACATCTTCGTCGCCGGCGACGTCGCCCGCGCGCCGCACGTCCTCTACGGATACGAGTTCCTCGCCCTTGAGCATTGGGATAACGCGGTTCTGGGCGCCGAGGTGGCGGCCAACAACATGCTCCATCTGGAAGTGGGCCGCCGCGCGCACCTACCCCTGCCGTCGTTCTGGTCGGGCCAGTTCGGGGTGAACATCAAGAGCGTCGGGGTGTGCTCGTTCGGCGACGAGATCGTGTTCACCCAGGGATCGCCCGAGGACCGCCGCTTCGCCGCCGCCTACGGCAAGAACGGCCGCATCGTCGGCGCGGTCACCTTCAACCACGGCAAGTGGTTGCCGTACTACGCCGAACTGATCGAACGCTCGGCCCCGTTCCCCCCACCCCCGCCCGGTTACGACCAACCGGAGAACGCCGACGTGATGCCGGCCCGTTTCCCCGATCCGCGGGAGCCGTCCGGCAACCCGGACGTCGTCCTGACCGGACACGACCCCACCGACCGCACCGCCGAATACCGGCCTCGCAGCCACTAGACCCTTCCCACCAAGCAGGAGCCGACGATGGACGCCGCAACCGCCTGGGCCGAGGCGATGAAGTACGAAAACCGCCCGAACCCGTATCCGTACTACGAGGAACTGCGCAAGACCCCGGTCGCGAAGGTCTCCGCGCACACCTACGTCGTCACCGGATATCCGGAAGCCCTTGCGCTGGCCCATGATCCACGGATCAGCTCCGACATCAGCCGTAGCCCGTCGGGGTTGTTCGGGGAGACCCCGGCCAAGCTGGAAGCCGGGGAGGCGGAGCAATCCCGCGACGCCAGCATGCTCGTCAACGATCCGCCCCAGCACGACATCATGCGCCGTCAGTTCATGCGGCATTTCGGCCCGCCGCACACCCCCGACCTGATTCCCAGCATGGCCGGCTACGTGGCCGACATCGCCAACGGCATGCTCGACAAGGTCGCGGAAAGGGCCCGCGCCCGCGGCAGCTCTCGGATGGACGTCGTGGAGGACTTCTCCTACCCGATCCCGGTGTCGGTGATCTTCCGGGTGCTCGGTGCCCCTATCGAGGACGAGCCGCAATTCCACGCCTGGGTGACCGACTTCATGCAAGGAGCGGACGTCGGGCCGGAGCGCGACACCCCCGAGGGTCAGGCTGCGCTGCAGAAGGCCGCCCGGAGCACCGAGGAGTTGGGCGCCTACGTGCAGTCGCTGGTCCAACGCCTCGCCCGCGAACCGGGACCGGGTGTCATCTCGGCGGCATTGCACGACACCGACGGGCCGGATGGTCCGGTCTCGATCGAGGTGGCGGCCAGCAACGCAATGCTGCTCCTGATCGCCGGGCACGACTCGACGGTCAACACCCTCAGTAACTGCGTGATGACTCTGCTGCGCAACCCCGGCTCCTGGGATCTGGTGCGCGACAACCCCGACCTCATCCCGGGCACCATCGAGGAGGTCGCCCGGCTGCAGTCCGCGGTGCAGTTCTTCCCCAGCCGCTGGGCCACCGCCGATATCGAGATCGGCGGAACCCGAATCCCCGCGGGCTCAGCGGTGTTCCTGGTCTGGGGGGCGGCCAACCGGGACCCCCGGCGGTTCCCGCACCCGGACCGCTTCGACCCGACCCGCGAGGACAACGAGCACCTCGGTTTCGGCAGCGGCATCCACACCTGCTTCGGCGGGCCGTTGGCCCGGCTGGAGATCAACGTCGCCCTGGAGATCTTCCTACGCCGGGTGAAGTCTCCGCGTCTGGTGGTCGACCCGCCGCCCTACCGGCACAACCAGGTGTTCCGCGGGCCGCGGCATCTCTGGGTGGACTTCGCTGAAATTGACTAGGCCGAAATTGACTAGGGCTCGCGCCGAGACCGACTAGCCACGCACCTGGCAGGCTGGTCGGGTGAGCACCATCGACCCGCTGGCCGAGTTCAGCGAGCCGACCCGGCGTTGGTTTGCCGGCACCTTCGCCGAACCCACCCCGGCCCAGGCCCAGGCCTGGGCGGCGATCGCCGCCGGTGAGCACACCCTCGTCGTCGCGCCGACCGGGTCCGGTAAAACGCTCGCGGCCTTCCTGTGGGCCATCGACCGGCTGACCGCCGAGCCCGGTTCCGGCACCCGGGTGCTCTACGTCTCCCCGTTGAAGGCGCTGGCCATCGACGTCGAACGGAATCTGCGCACTCCCCTGGCCGGGATCGCACGGATCGCCGCGCAGGACGGGTCGGCCATCCCGGACATCTCCCTCGGGGTGCGTTCCGGCGACACCCCACCGGCACGGCGCCGGGAACTGATCGCCCACCCGCCGGACATTCTCATCACCACCCCCGAGTCGCTGTTCCTGATGCTCACCTCGGCGGCGCGGGAGACCCTTACCGGAGTGAGCACGGTGATCGTCGACGAGGTGCACGCGGTCGCCGCGACCAAACGAGGTGCGCACCTGGCGGTCTCGCTGGAACGGCTCGACACCCTGTTGGCGCACCCCGCCCAGCGGATCGGCTTGTCCGCCACCGTCCGCCCCGCTGAAGAGGTGGCCCGGTTCCTCACCGGCGGCCGGCGCAGGCCGGCCCGGATCGTCAGTCCCCCCGCCGCCAAGACCTTCGATCTCAGCGTTCAGGTTCCGGTGCCGGACATGACCGACCTGGCCGAGAACACCATCTGGCCCGACGTGGAGAACCGGATCGCCGACCTGATCGAGGCGCACACCTCCACCATCGTGTTCGCCAACTCCCGACGGCTGGCCGAACGACTCACCGCCCGGCTCAACGAGATTCACGCCGAACGCACCGACACCGACACCGAACAGACCGGCCCCGAGCAGATCGCGCGGGCACACCACGGATCGATGTCCAAGGAACAGCGGGCCGACGTGGAGGAGGCGCTCAAGGCGGGCCGGCTGCGGGCGGTGGTGGCCACCTCCAGCCTGGAACTGGGAATCGACATGGGTGCCGTCGATCTGGTGGTCCAGGTAGAGGCACCACCCTCGGTGGCCAGCGGGCTGCAACGGGTCGGCCGTGCCGGCCACCAGGTGGGCGAGATCTCCCGCGGGGTGCTGCTGCCCAAGCACCGCACCGATCTGATCGGCTGCGCGGTCAGCGTGCGCCGGATGCTCGACGGGCAGATCGAGAGCATCGCCGTGCTGGCCAACCCGTTGGACGTGCTCGCCCAACACACGGTCGCGGCCTGCGCGCTGGAGCCGCTCAACGCCGATGTGTGGTTCGACACCGTGCGCCGCAGTGCGGTGTTCGCCACCCTCCCGCGCAGCGCATTCGAGGCCACCCTGGATCTGCTGTCCGGTAAGTACCCGTCCACCGACTTCGCCGAACTGCGCCCCCGGCTGGTCTACGACCGGGACTCCGGAACCCTGACCGCCCGGCCCGGAGCCCAGCGTCTTGCCGTCACCTCCGGCGGGGCGATCCCCGACCGGGGCTTGTTCGCCGTGTACCTGGCCAGCGAGGCCGAGAAACCCTCCCGGGTCGGCGAACTCGATGAAGAGATGGTCTACGAGTCCCGACCGGGCGATGTGATCGCCCTGGGCGCGACCAGTTGGCGAATCGTCGAGATCACCCACGACCGGGTGCTGGTGGTCCCCGCCCCCGGCCAGCCGGCCCGGCTGCCGTTCTGGCGCGGCGACGACGCCGGCCGGTCGGCCGAACTGGGTGAGGCGATCGGGCAGTTCACGGCAGAACTGGCCGGGCTGGATCGCCGCGAGTTCGACAAGCGTTGTGCGGCAATCGGTTTCGATTCGTACGCGACCGAGAATCTGTGGCGCCTGCTCGACGAGCAACGGCAGGCCACCTCGGTGGTACCCGGTGCGGCCACCCTGGTGGTGGAGCGGTTCCGCGACGAACTGGGCGACTGGCGGGTGATCCTGCACTCCCCGTACGGCCTGAAGGTGCACGGTCCGCTGGCTCTGGCGGTCGGACGGCGGCTGGCCGAACGGTACGGCATCGACGAGAAGCCGACGGCCAGCGACGACGGCATCGTGCTGCGGTTGCCCGACACCGACGGCCCCCCGCCCGGGGCGGACCTGTTCGTCTTCGACGCCGAGGAGATCGAGCCCCTGGTGACGGCCGAGGTGGGCGGGTCGGCACTGTTCGCCTCCCGGTTCCGGGAGTGCGCCGCCCGCGCGCTGCTGCTGCCGCGCCGGCACCCTGGGAAGCGGTCACCGCTGTGGCATCAGCGGCAGCGGGCCGCCCAACTGCTCGACGTGGCCAAGAGATACCCCGACTTCCCGATCGTGCTGGAGGCGGTGCGGGAGTGCCTGCAGGACGTCTACGACGTCCCGGCGCTGACCCGGCTGATGTCCCGGATCGCTCAGCGCCAGGTCCGGCTGCTGGAGGTGCAGACCCCGACCCCGTCGCCGTTCGCCGCCTCGCTGCTGTTCGGTTATGTGGGGGCGTTCATGTACGAAGGCGACAGCCCGCTCGCCGAACGACGGGCCGCCGCGCTGTCCCTCGACACCGCCCTGCTGGCCGAGCTGATGGGCCGGGTGGAATTGCGCGAGCTCCTCGATCCCGAGGTGGTGGCCACCACCGAGCGCCAACTGCAGCACCTCGCCGAGGACCGCCGCGCCCGCGACCCCGAAGGCGTCGCCGATCTGCTTCGGCTGCTCGGCCCGCTCACCGAGGCCGAGATCGCCGACCGCTCGAACGCCACCACCCTGGGGCCCTGGCTCGACGGCCTCTACTCCTCCCGCCGGATCCTGCCGGTGTCCTACGCCGGGCAGCAGTGGTGGGTGGCCATCGAGGACATCGGTCGACTCCGGGACGCCGTCGGGGTCGCCGTGCCACCCGGGGTACCGGCCGCCTTCACCGAGACGATCGCCGATCCGCTCGGCGAACTGCTGGCTCGCTACGCCCGCACTCGAGGTCCGTTCGACACCGCCGACGCGGCCGCCCGGTTCGGCCTCGGGCTGCGCGTTGCCGACGATGCGCTGTCGCGGCTGGGTCTGTCCCACCGCCTGGTTCGCGGGGAGTTTGCCGGTGCCGACGGCCGCGACGCCCAGTGGTGTGACGCCGAGGTGCTGCGCATTCTGCGCCGGCGCTCACTGGCGGCGCTGCGGGCACAGGTGGAACCGGTCAGCACCGCAGCCTTCGCCAGGTTCCTGCCGGCCTGGCAGCAGGTGCGCACCGCCTCGCGAAACGGATCGACCGCATCCACCGGAACCACCGGGGTGGACGGCCTGTTCGGGGTGATCGAACAGTTGGCCGGCACCCCGATCCCCGCCTCCGCCGTCGAGCACCTGGTGCTGGCATCCCGGGTGCGGGACTACGAACCGGCGATGCTCGACGAACTTCTCGCCGCCGGCGAGGTCATCTGGTCGGGCGTGGGCGCACTGCCGGGTAACGACGGCTGGGTGGCCTTCCACCCCGCCGAGACGGCCGGCTACACCCTGGCGGCGCCCGCCGAGATCGACCTGACCGACACCCAACGGGCGATCCTGGAGGTGCTCGGTCGGCCGGGTGAGGGCCGCGGGGCCTTCTTCTACCGCCAGTTGCCGGCCGACACCGCTGGCCTGTGGGGGCTGGTCTGGGCCGGCCTGATCACCGGGGACACCTTCGCCCCGGTGCGCGCCCTGCTCACCGGCGGCGGCCGGCGGGCGCCCGCGCACCGGCAGCGCCGGGCCCCCCGCCTGGCCCGAACCGTCGACCCGACGGTCGCCGGCCGATGGTCGGCGTTACCCGCCGCCGAACCCGAGTCGACGGCGCGCGCGCACTTCACCGCGGAACTGTTGATGAACCGCTACGGCGTCCTCACCCGAAGCGCCGCGGCCGCGGAGGGGGTGCCCGGCGGATTCGCCACCCTCTACAAGGTGCTCACCGCACTGGAGGAGGCCGGCCGCTGCCAGCGCGGCTACTTCGTGGAATCCCTCGGCGGAGCCCAGTTCGCCGTCGCCGCGACGGTGGACCGGCTGCGCGGGTACGCCGACGCGCTGGACCCGCCTCAGTCGGGACAGTCGGTGCCCGATGCGGTGGTGCTGGCCGCGGCCGACCCGGCCAACCCGTTCGGAACGACGCTGCCCTGGCCGGCCCGGCCGGACGCCGACACCGGCCACCGGCCCGGCCGCAAGGCCGGCGCCCTGGTGGTCCTGGTCGATGGCGCGCTGGTCTGGTACCTGGAGCGCGGCGGGCGCTCGCTGCTGACCTTCGGCGCCGATGCAGATGCCCAACGGGCGGCGGCCGCCGCGCTGGCCGATCTGGTGGGCAGCCGACGGCTGGCCGGTGTCCTGGTGGAGAAGATCGACGGTATCGGCGTGCTGGAGGCCGCTTCGTCCGAGCCAGGCGCCGTCGGCAACCGCCGGATGACCGCCGATGCGTTGCAGGCGGTGGGCTTCGCCCGTACTCCACGCGGGTTGCGGCTGCGCTGATGCCCGAGGGTGACACCGTCTTCCGCACCGCTGCCGCCCTGCGGGAAGCTCTGGTCGGCAGAACCCTGACCCGCTGCGACGTGCGGGTTCCCCGCTATGCCACCGTCGACCTGACCGGCAGCACCGTCGACGAGGTGGTCAGCCGGGGCAAGCACCTCTTCATCAGGGCGGGTCGGGCCAGCATCCACTCTCACCTGAAGATGGACGGCGCGTGGCGGATCACGCCGCGCACCCGCCCGCCGCGGCCGGCCTATAAGGTCCGGATCCTGCTGGAGGCCGGTGACATCGCGGCGGCCGGTGTCGACCTTGGTTTCCTGGAGATTCTGGAACGGGACCGCGACCAGGAATCGGTGGCCCACCTCGGGCCGGATCTTCTCGGCCCGGACTGGGACGCCGACCGCGCGGCCGCGAACCTCACCGCCGATCCGGACCGGCCGATCGCCGACGCACTGCTGGACCAGCGGGTACTGGCCGGTATCGGCAACGTGTACTGCAACGAACTGTGCTTTATCTTCGGGCGGTTACCGACCAGTCCGGTCGCGACCCTCGACGATCCCGCTAGGGTGGTCGGCCGGGCCCGGGACATGTTGTGGGCCAACCGAATCCGATGGGAACGCACCACCACCGGCAACACCCGGAAGGGTCAGGAACTGTGGGTCTACGGCCGCGCCGGGCTGCCCTGCCGGCGCTGCGGAACGCGGATTTCGCAGTCGTGGCCGGACTGGACCTCACGGTCTCGGCCGGACGGGACCTCACGGTCTCGGCCCGACGGCTGGAACTCCGCCGAACGGGTCAGGTACTGGTGTCCGGCGTGTCAGCGCTAGTGCGAAGTCTGGCGATCTCGGCGGCCACCGTGTCGTCGAGGCTCTTCACCGTGGCGCGGTCCAGGGGCAGTGCGGTGACGGAGTGTGCCCGGTACAGCGTGTTCTCCACGTCCGAGCGACCGTTGGGATAGGCCAGGGCCAGCACCACCGCGGTGCCGTTGTCGAGCGCCGCACCGACCTCGTGACGGAGTCCGGACCGCAGTTCGTGCTCGGCGACCGCGGCCGCCACCGCACCGCCGGCGCCCCCGACCACCAGTGCCAGCAACAGTGGTTCGAACACCAACCCGAACAGCGCCCCGATTCCCGCGCCGATCAGCGCACCGGACCGGCCGTGCCGGTTGGCCGCCTCCACCACCTCCGCGTGTCCCTGGTCGTCGCGGGTGACCAGGGCGGCCGAACGAAGTTCCATCCCGTGTTTGAGCCGCCGCTCGAGTTCACCGAAATCGGTGCGCGCAGCGTCCAGATCCCCGTAAGCCGCGACCAGGATCAGTTGATGGTCATCGTCGATTTTCCCGGCGTCCATCACTCCAACCTAGCGCGCAAAAACTCCTCAAGGTGGCCCGCGACGAGGTCGGTTCGCTCCAGCCAGCACCAGTGCCCGAGTCCGGGCAGAATCCGGATGGCCGCGCGGGGGAAGATGGCGACCTGCCGACCGGCCTGCTCGACCGGGATGTAAGCATCGGCGTCGCCGAACAGCACCAGCGCATCGTGGTCGTGCTCTCGCAGCCGGGCGGCCAACTGGTCCATATCGCCAGGCCGGGTGGACCGGTACAACCGGAGCACAACCCGGCGGGTCCTCTCCGGCATCAGGTGGCCGGCGATCACCTGCACCCACTCCCGAGGCAGGCCGGGGTTCTCCCGGGCCAGCACCTTCGCCGTCGTCCGCGGGTCGAGCAGCCGCATCGACAGCTCGCCGAGCACCGGCGTGCGCCAGATCCTGGCCATCCGGTGCCAGCGGTAACCCACCAGCACCCCGGTGTTCACGAAGGTCACGCTGGCCACCCGTTCCGGGTGGTCGGCCGCCCACGCCGCCGCGAACGGGCCGCCGAAGTCATGGGCCACCAGGTGTACCCGGTCGATACCGAGGCTCTCGATCACCCCGTGCAGGAACCGCCCGTAGCTGTAGATGGTGTAGTCGTCGTCGGGTCGCGCGTCGGCGGCGCCGAAGCCCGGCATGTCGGGGGCGACGACGGGGGCGAACCCTGCCACCCGGGTCAGCAGCGGCATCCAGTCCGACCCGCTGTCGGGGTTGCCGTGGACGAACACCACCGCTTCACCGAGGCCCCTGCCGGGCGTGCCGCCCGAGGAGACGGGGCGGGGCCCGCCGACCAGAACCGACGTGGTGATGCCTTCGACGGTGATCCTCCGGGTCTCGATCATGCGCGCGAGCTTACGAAACAGTGGCGCTCCCCGGTCAGCGGGTCGTCGAACTCCAGACGGTGGGCCACCAGTCGCAGCGGCCGGGTGAAGTCCGTGGGATCGACCCCCAGGATCCGCGGGTACAGCGGGTCGTTGTCGATCGGCACCTCCAGTCCGGCCATGTGCACGCGCAACTGGTGGGTGCGCCCGGTCCGTGGCGTCAGCCGGTACCTGCCCTCCCCCAACGGCTCGACCAGCGTCTCCGCGTTCGCCTCCCCGGGTTCCACGGTTGCCTGCAATACGCCGCGATGCTTGACGATCCGATTCGTCACCCGTTGCGGCTCGGACAATCCGGGCTGTGTCGAGGACCACGCCAGATACGTCTTGGCGACCAGACCGTCGGCGAACAGCCGCTGATAGCGACCCCGGACGTCGGGCCGTAGGGTGAACATCAGCACCCCGGAGGTCAGCCGGTCCAGGCGGTGGGCGGGGCTGAGGTCGGGCAGGTCCAGCTCCCGGCGCAGTCGCACCAGCGCGGTCTGGGCGACGTGCGTCCCCCGCGGCATGGTGGCCAGGAACGGCGGTTTGTCCACCACGAGGATCGCGTCATCGCGATACAGCACCGGGATGTCGAACGGCACCGCCACCTCGTCGGGCAGGTCCGGGTAGAGGTAGACGACGGCCCCCGGCGGCAGATCCGTGGCGGCGTCGAGTACCACCCCCCGGGCGTCGACGACCTCCCCGCTCAGCACCTTGTCGCGGGCACCGAACCGCCGGTCGAACTCGTCGGCGACATTGCCGCCGTGCAGGCGCAACCGCGCCGGCCCTAACCCGTCGCGGACCGGAAGCGGCCGGTCGGCCCGCCTAGTCGAGCGGCACCGGTTCAAGAATCTCCGAGCGCGCCTCCGGAGCGGCGACCCGTAGTGCGTCAGCGGATTCGTCATCGGGCTGGGCCTGTGACAGCACCTCGGCCTCCACCCGCGCGATGTAGGTGGCCACCTCGCGGTCGACGTCCTCGGGGCTCCACCCCAGGATCGGGGCCACGATCTCGGCCACCTCCCGTGCGCAGTCCACCCCGCGGTGCGGGTACTCGATCGAGATCCGCATCCGGCGGGCCAGGATGTCCTCGAGGTGCAGGGCACCCTCGGCGGCCGCGGCGTAGGCGGCCTCCACCCGCAGGTAGACCGGCGCGTCGGCGATCGGTTCCAGGAGGTCGGGCTTCTCGACGGCCAGGTCGAGCACCTCGCCGATCAGCGAGCCGTACCGGTCCAGCAGGTGGCGCACCCGATAGGGATGCAGACCGTACTGGGCCCCGACATGGTCGGTCTGGTTGATCAGCGCGAAGTAGCCGTCGGCCCCCATCAGCGGAACCTTCTCGGTGACCGACGGGGCCACCCGGGACGGCACGAACTCCGCGGCGGCATCCACCGCGTCGGCGCCCATCACCCGGTAGGTGGTGTACTTCCCGCCGGCGATGGCCACCAGTCCGGGGGTGGGCGAGGCGACGGCGTGCTCACGCGACAGCTTCGAGGTCTCCTCGCTCTCCCCCGCCAGCAGCGGACGCAGACCGGCGTAGACACCGTCGATGTCGTCGTGGGTCAGCGGGGTGGCCAGCACGGTGTTGACGTGGCCGAGGATGTAGTCGATATCGGCCTTGGTGGCCGCCGGGTGGGCCAGGTCGAGATTCCAGTCGGTGTCGGTGGTGCCGATGATCCAGTGCGTGCCCCACGGGATGATGAACAGCACCGATTTCTCGGTGCGCAGGATGATGGCCACCTCGCTGACGATGCGGTCGCGCGGCACCACGATGTGCACGCCCTTGGACGCCCGGACCCGGAACCTGCCGCGCTGTTTGGACAGCGCCTGGATCTCGTCGGTCCACACCCCGGTGGCGTTGATCACGACGTGGCCCCGGACGTCCGTGGTGCGGCCGTCCTCGGAGTCGCGGACCGTCACCCCGACCACCCGGTCACCCTCGGTGAGCATTCCGACCACCTGGGTCGAGGTGCGCACCACCGCGCCGTAGTGGGCGGCCGTCCGGGCCACCATCATGGTGTGGCGGGCGTCGTCGACGACGGTGTCGTAGTAGCGGATTCCGCCGACCAGCGAGTTGCGCTTGAGGCTGGGCGCCAGTCGCAGCGCACCGGACTTCGTCAGATGCCGCTGCGCGGGAACGGATTTCGCCCCGCCCAACTGGTCGTAGAGGAAGATGCCGGCGGCGATGTAGGGCCGTTCCCACCAGCGCTTGGTCAGCGGGAACAGGAAGGGAAGGGGCTTGACCAGGTGCGGGGCCAGGGTGGTCAGGGACAACTCCCGCTCGTGCAGTGCCTCGCGGACCAGGCCGAACTCCAACTGCTCGAGGTAGCGAAGTCCGCCGTGGAACATCTTCGAACTGCGACTCGAGGTTCCCGACGCGAAATCGCGGGCCTCCACCAGTGCGACGCGCAGTCCGCGGGTGGCGGCGTCCAGGGCCGCGCCCGCGCCCACCACACCGCCGCCGACCACCACGATGTCGTACTGATCGCTGCCCAGCCGCTGCCAGGACTCCTCACGTTGGGCCGGCCCGAGGAACGTCTGGCTGGTTCCCGGCTGCAGGATCGGGTCACTCATGGCCGACAGGTTAGTCGACATCGCCGTCCGGGTAGTCAAGTCCGGGTAGTCAAATCCGGATAGTCAAGTCCGGTTAGTCGAGATCGTCGCGCGCCATCAACCGGCGCGCCGCCTCCACCACCGAACCCGACAACGACGGGTACACCGAAAGGGTCTGGGCCAGTTCGGTGACCGAGATCCGGGTCTGCACGGCCAATGCGATCGGCAGGATCAGTTCGGAGGCGATCGGGGCGACCACCACCCCGCCGATCACCACGCCGGTCGCCGGGCGGCAGAAGATCTTGACGAAGCCGCGGCGCAGCAGCGACATCTTCGCCCGGGGGTTTGTGGTCAGCGGCAGCATGATGGTGCGCGCCGGGACGGCGCCGCTGTCGATGGCGGTCTGTGGGACGCCGACGGCGGCGATCTCCGGGCGGGTGAAGGTCGCCGAGGCGACGGTGCGCAGCCGAATCGGGGTCACCCCCTCACCGAGCGCGTGGTACATCGCGATCCGGCCCTGCATCGCGGCCACCGAGGCCAACGGCAGCAGGCCGGTGCAGTCCCCGGCGGCGTAGATTCCGGCCGCGGAGGTACGCGACACCCGGTCGACGGGGATGTAGCCACCGGGCCCGAGGGTGATCCCGACCCGCTCCAGTCCGAGACCGCCGGTGTTGGGCACCGAGCCGACGGTCATCAGGGCGTGACTGCCCTCGACGACACGCCCGTCGGCCATGGTCACCCGAACCCCCGAGCCGGTCCGGGTGACCGAGTCGGCGCGGGCGTTCTTGACCAGCGTCACGCCGCGCTCGGCGAAGACCTCCTCCAGAACGGCGGCGGCGTCGCGGTCCTCGTGGGGCAGGATCTGGTCCCGGCTGGCCACCACGGTCACCGGCACGCCCAATTCGGTGTAGGCATTGCAGAACTCCGCGCCGGTCACACCGGAGCCGACGATGACCAGGCGGTCGGGCAGTTCGGTGAGGTCGTACAGCTGCCGCCAGTTGAGAATCCGCTCCCCGTCCGGCTCGGCACCGGGCAGCACCCGCGGGCTGGCGCCCGTGGCGATCAGCACCACGTCGGCCTTGAGCACGCCGCCGCCACCGGTCGTGGTGGTCACCCGCACCCGGTGCGACGCCATTCCGGGAACGTCATCGATCAGTTCGGCCCGGCCGGCGACCACGTTGATCTTCTGCGCGAGCAGTTGCGAGCCGATGTCGGCGGACTGCGACCGGGCCAGCGTTTTGACCCGGTTGTTGATCTGGCCGAGGGTGATCCTGGCGTCCTCGATGCCGATGTCGAAGCCCAGCCCCGAGGCTCGGCGCAACTCGGTACGCACCCCGGTGGAGGCGATGAAGGTCTTGGACGGCACGCAGTCGTAGAGCACACACGCACCGCCGACGCCGTCGCTGTCCACGACGGTCACCTCGGCCCCCCGGCCGGCGGCCACCAGGGCTGCCTCGTAACCGGCGGGACCCCCGCCGATGATGACGATCCGCTTGGTGATCGGCGCTGCCACGCGCCTATCTAAACACCGCGGCTGCGGGTCGGCGCGCTACCAGGCGTAGGTGGCAGCCAGGAAGGTGAGCGCCCGCCTGTTGTACTCCAGAGCCAGCCGGACTCCCCACTCGATCGAAATCCCGTCCCGCGCATGCAGGGACTCGGCGACCTGCCGGTTATCGCGAAACTGCGCGATGTACTGGGGGTTACTGAGGTGCGGCGCCCACAATTCGATGGTCAGGCATAGCCGCGGGTCCTTGAACCCGACGCTGCGGAATCCGCGGTTGATCGCCTCGTCCTCCAGTTCCCCGAGAACGTCCTGGATCCGACCGGTGAACGCGGCACCGGCCGCCATGATCCGGTCGGGGTTGGGCGGCTGGTCCCATTCCCCGCCGGCGGCCCAGAGAATCTCGGCGTTCAGGTCGACGATCGGACCGTGCTCGTAGAGGCCGTCCTCACTGCCGTCTGCATCCAGCATCAATCGGTGCCCCATCCACACCTCGCCGGACTCATGCAGCGCCCGCGCCGTCATCGACGTGGCGGTTCGGTGCATACCCATAACAACGATCGTCTTCAGCCCATCGCGCATGAACGGAGTGTAGGTACTCTTCTCCCGTGCCGATCTACGCCGCCTACGGGTCGAACATGGATCCCGAGCAGATGCTGCAACGGGCGCCGCACTCGCCGATGGCCGGCACCGGATGGCTGCACGGCTGGCGGCTGACCTTCGCCGGCGAGGACATCGGCTGGGAGGGCGCACTGGCGACGGTGGTCGAGGATCCGACGTCGAGCGTCTTCGTCGTCCTCTACGACGTGACGCCCGCCGACGAGGAGAACATGGACCGCTGGGAGGGCTCGGACATCCTCCTGCACAAGAAGATTCGCTGCCGTATCGACCGGGAGACCTCCGACACCACCACCGGTCCGGTGCTGGCCTGGCTCTACGTCCTCGACGCCTGGGAGGGCGGCCTGCCCTCAGCCCGGTACATCGGTGTGATGGCGGATGCCGCCGAGATCGCCGGTGCACCGGCCGACTACGTGCACGATCTGCGCACCCGCCCGGCCCGCAATGTGGGCCCGGGTCCCGGCCCTGCCGAGTAAGAACCCTAGCTCCGGCGCTGCTCGAAATCCCACGCGTCGGAGACCATCTCCTCCAGCGCGGCATGCCGGGGCTGCCAGCCGAGTTCGGCGACGGCCCGATCGCTGGAGGCGATCAGAATGGCCGGATCGCCGGCCCGGCGCTCGACGTCGCGGGCGGCGATGGGCTTACCGGTGACCCGCCGGCAGCAGTCGATGACCTCCCGGACGCTGAAGCCGGTGCCGTTGCCAAGGTTGAAGATCCGGTGCACCCCGGGCTTGGCCTGCCCGATCGCCAGCACATGGGCGTCGGCGAGGTCACGAACGTGGATGTAGTCCCTGATACAGGTGCCGTCCGCGGTGGGCCAGTCGTCGCCGTACACCAGGATCTCCGGCCGGCGGCCGGCCGCCACCTGCAGCACCAGCGGAATGAGGTGAGTTTCCTGCCGGTGCCGCTCACCGAGTCCGGCGTAGGCGCCGGCGACGTTGAAGTAGCGCAGGCTGGCCGCGGCCAGACCGTGTGCCAGTGCGTAGGACGTGATCGCATGGTCGATCGCGAGTTTGGTGGCGCCGTAGGCGTTGGTCGGGCGGGTGGGCGCGTCCTCGGTGATCGGCACCGACTCCGGTTCGCCGTAGGTCGCCGCCGTCGAGGAGAACACCAGTCGCGGAGTGCCGGACTCCCGCATCGCCTCGAGCAGGTCCAGGGTTTTGACGACGTTGCCGTACCAGTACTTCTCCGGGGCCTCGACCGACTCGCCCACCAGCGATCGGGCCGCGAAGTGCAGCACCCCGTCGAAGTTGCCGCCGGGCAGCAACGCGCGGGCGGCGGGAACCAGGTCGTCCTCGACGAACTCCGCCCCGTCCGGCACCGCATCGGCGTTGCCGGTGGACAGATCGTCCACCACCACCACCTGATGACCCTGTTCCAGAAGCACTTTCGCGCAGACACTGCCGATATACCCCGCGCCACCGGTGACCAGTAGTTTCATTCGTCCCACCTCATCTGAACAGCGCTCGCTCGAAAGCTCATCCGAAAAGCGCCGATTGCTCGACGGTGTTGACCAGAACCCGCACCCCGACCGCCAACGCCCGTTCGTCGATGTCGAAATTGGGCTGGTGCAGGTCGAGCTGCGGCCCGACACGGTCCCAGACCCCGAGACGGGCCATCGCCCCGGGAACCTCCTCGAGGTACCAGGAGAAGTCCTCCCCGCCGCCGGACTGGCGGGTATCGGCGAGTACCTCCGGCCCGACCGCCTCGATGGCGTGGGTCATGATCTGGGTGGATCGCTCCTCGTTCACCACCGGCGGCACCCCACGCCGGTACTGCAGGGTGTGTTCGATTCCCAGCGGCGCCAGCAGCCCCGTAACCGCCTCGCGGACAAGGAATTCCATGCCGATCCAGGCTTCCCGGCTGGCGGTCCGGACGGTGCCGGCCAGCGTTCCGCTCTGCGGGATGGCGTTGGCGACCACGCCGGCGTTGGCGGCACCCCAGACCATCACGGTGCTGTGCCGCGGGTCGATGCGGCGGGAGAGGATCCCGGGGAGTCCGGTGATCACGGTGCCCATTCCGTAGACGAGGTCCGCGGTGAGGTGCGGCCGCGAGGTGTGCCCGCCCGGTGAGTAGAGGGCGATCTCGATGGAGTCGGCCGCCGAGGTGATCGGCCCGGCGGTGATGGCGACCCGGCCGACGTCCAGGCGAGGGTCGCAGTGCAGGGCGAAGATCCGCGACACGCCCGCCAATCCGCCCGCGGCGATGGTGTCCAACGCCCCGCCGGGCATCAGTTCCTCCGCGGGCTGGAAGATCAGACGCACCCCGACCGGCAACTCCGGTGCGGCCGCCAGTGCGGCGGCCACCCCGAGCAGCACGGTGGTGTGGGCGTCGTGCCCACAGGCGTGCGACACCCCTGGGACCGTCGAGGAGTAGTCGGCACCAGTCCGTTCCGACATCGGCAGCGCGTCCATATCGGCCCGCAGTGCGACGCGCGGCGCGTGTTCCGGACCGAGGTCGCAGATCAGCCCGGTGCCGCCCGGCAGCGCCTTGGGGTTGAGTCCGGCATCGACCAGACGGTCGGCGACGAACTGGGTGGTGGCGAATTCCTGGCGGCCGAGTTCGGGGTGGCGGTGGATGTGCCGCCGCCACGCGACGAGGTCGTCGTAATGGGAAGCCAGCCACGACTCGGCGGTGTCGGCCAACGGCATCCTGGAAGTATGTCACCGCCCCGCGGCCGCCAGTAGGCTGCCGGGTTGTGAATCCGGACCCCGACCGGGCGGCCCAGGCGCTCGCCCAACGCACCGGCGTGGACCGTCACGACGTCGCCGTCGTCCTCGGATCCGGTTGGGCACCGGCCGCCGAGGCACTGGGCACCGTGAACGCCGGCATCCCGATGGCAGACCTACCCGGGTTCGCCCCGCCCACCGCCGGCGGACACCAGGGCCGGGTGCTCTCCGTGCAGGCCGGCGACCAGCGGGTACTGGTCCTCGTCGGCCGGGTGCATCCCTATGAAGGCCACGATCTGACCCAGGTGGTCCACGGCGTCCGGACCGCCTGCGCCGCGGGCGCAGAGGTGGTGGTGCTGACCAACGCCGCGGGCGGCCTGCGCCCGGAATACCGCGTGGGACAGCCGGTGCTCATCGCCGACCACCTGAATCTGACCGCGCGCTCCCCACTGGTGGGAGCCGAGTTCGTCGACTTGGTCGACGCCTACTCGCCCCGCCTGCGGGCGCTGGCCCGCCGGATCGACCCGACCCTGACCGAAGGCGTCTACGCCGGCGTGCCGGGCCCGCACTACGAGACCCCTGCCGAGATCCGGATGTTGCAGATCCTGGGTGCGGACCTGGTCGGAATGTCCACCGTGCACGAGACCATCGCGGCCCGTGCCGCCGGGGCGGAGGTGCTGGGCCTGTCCCTGGTCACCAACCTCGGCGCCGGCATGACCGGCGAACCACTGCGGCACGAGGAGGTCCTGGCGGCGGGGCGGGAATCCGCGCGCCGGATGGGTGATCTGCTCGCCGCGGTGCTGGCCGCGTTGTAGCCGGCTACCGCGGTGCTGACCGCGCTGTGACCGGCTAGCGCGGTCCGTACTGCCGGTCTCCGGCGTCGCCGAGACCCGGAACGATGTAGGCGACATCGTTGAGCCCGGTGTCGATCGCGGCGGTGAACAGCCGCGCATCCGGGGCCGCGTTCTCCAGCGCTGCCACACCCTGGGGCGCGCACACCACGCACACCACCGTGATGTCCCGGGCGCCGCGGTTGTGCAGCAACTCGATGGTGTGGACCATCGACCCCCCGGTGGCCAGCATCGGGTCGAGCACCATGACCGGCTGGTCGCGCAGGTCCTCCGGGAGCGACTCCAGGTAGGGCACCGGCTCCCGGGTCTCCTCGTTGCGGGCCATGCCGACGAAGCCCACCCTCGCCTCCGGGATCAGCGCGTGCGCCTGATCCACCATGCCCAGGCCGGCGCGCAGGACCGGGACCAGCAGCGGCGGCCTCGCCAGCCGACTGCCGACGGTGTCGGTCAGCGGAGTCCGCACCGGGATCTCCTCGGACTTGGCGTCGCGGGTGGCCTCGTAGACCAGCATGTGGGTGAGATCGCGCAGCGCGGCGCGGAAGGCCGCGTTGTCGCTGCGCTCATCGCGGAGCTTGGTCAGCCGGGCTGCGGCGAGCGGATGGTCGACGACACACACGTCCATGGACCGAAACTGTAGGTCGTTACGCTGTCCGGCATGGCCGCAGAGCTACGACCGATTCGTCTGAGTGTCACCGCCGGCGATTTCTACACGCTGTGGGCGCCCCGCTGGCGGGATGGCGGCGACGAGTGGGAGGGCTTCCTCGGCCTGGGCGAGGAGCTTTTCGCCTTCACCTCGGTGGCCGATCTCGCGGCGTTCGTCCGGTCCGGGTCCGAGAACGACCTCGACGATCACCCCGCGTGGGAGAAACTGGTCGCGGCGAACGCGCACAAGCTCGAGCCGGCGGACGGCAGCACCGCGGACCTGATCGCCGTGCACGAACTGCTGGCCGACAAGCCGACGGAAGATTCCATCGACGCCCTGGCGTTCACGCTGTCGGTGGTGGCCTCGATCGGGTCGGTGTGCGAGCTGCCGACGGTGATGCGTTTCTTCAACGGCAACCCCAATCTGGGACTCATCTCCGGGGGTATCGACCAGTTCACCGGCCGGGCGGGTCGCAAGCGCTGGGACATCATCGGGGATATCGTCGCGCGCGGCTGGGATGCCGTCGTATCCGCCGTCGACGAAGTGATCAGCACCCCCGCGGTCGACGCCGCGGCATCGGCGCGGGCCGCCGCGGAACTCGACGAACCGTGGGAGGACGTTGAGGAGCCCGACGAGTCGGAGTCCGTTTCGGAGGCCGCCTCGGGGTCCGATGCGGACGGGACCGCCACGGGCGGGCGCGCGGCCGGGGACACCGTGGTCCTGGGGACCGACGCCGATTTCTGGGAACAGGTCGGTATCGACCCGGTCCGGGTGATGGCCGGCGGAGGGACGTACTACACCCTGCGCTGCTACTTCGACGAAAAACCGATCTTCCTGGGCCGCAACGGTCGGATCAGCGTCTTCACCTCCGAGCGGGCGCTGGCCCGTTATCTGGCCGACGAGCACGACCACGACCTGTCCCATCTGAGCACCTACGACGACATCCGCACCGCCGCCACCGACGGCTCGCTGCGGATCGACATCACCGAGGACAACATTTACGTGCTCAACGGCCTGGTCGACGATATCGCCGACGGCCCTGACGCCATCGACCGTGAGCAACTCGCCCTGGCGGTGGAGTTCATCCGCGACGTCGGCACCTACTCCGAGGACGACACCGTCGACACCCTGCTGGCCGTTGACGCTCCGATCGGGCGGCTGGTCAGCCACATGCTGGAGCCCGAAACCACCAGTCGGCCCGGCGCCCCGTACTCCGCGGCCGTCAAACAGTGGGAACAGCTGGAGTCGTTCGTGGAGTCGCGGTTGCGCCGCGAGTAGCGCCACCGCCAAATCAGGGACCGCCGAATCAGGGACCGCCGCACCGTTCACGGCAGTGGCGTGACCGATCTTGTCGGTACCCGAAAGCATAATCGAATGTATGTTCGATGGTGTCGATGTGGAGGCGTTTCCATCCGCTGACGATGCTGTCGTGGTCGGAGCGGTCGGTGACTGGGCGCGCAGTGAATCGGCTGCGGCGGCGCGTCGGCTGGCGGCGATCGGCGAGTTGGTGGCCCGCCGCTGTCCGGTCGCCGAGGCCGATCCCGATGTGGTGGACGAGCGTTCGCGGTGGGCGTGCGACCTGTGGGACGCCACCGCCGCGGAGGTCGCCGCGGCGCTGGGCATCAGCACCCGACGGGCGTCCTCGCAGATGTACCTGGCCCAGTCGCTCCGGGAGCGGCTGCCGAAAGTCAACGCCCTGTTCATGGCGGGTCGAATCGGGGCCCGGCTGGTGTCGACGATTTCGTGGCGGACGCATTGCGTGATCGGTGCGGCGGAGATGACGGCCATCGACACCGAGATCGCCGAGGCCGCGCAGTCGTGGGGTCCGTTGTCGGACCGCAGGATCGAGACGCTGATCGACGCGGTGGTGGAGGCCCATGACCCGCAGGCGCGGATGTGGTTCCAGCAGGCGGCTCGGGGGATGGACGTGCAGTTCGGCAAGCCCGATGACGACCGCGGAACCCGGTCGGTCTGGGGCCGACTGTTCGCCACTCATGCCGAACTGATCGAGCGGCGGCTTGCCGCAATGGCTCGGGCGGTGTGCGCGGCCGATCCGCGCACCGTCGGACAACGCCGCGCCGAGGCGATGGCCGCGGTGTTCGCCGGTGCGGACCGGATCGCCTGCCAGTGCGGCCAGCCGGACTGCCGCACCCCCTCCGTCGCGACGCTGAAGGACTCGGTGGTCATCCATGTCGTGGCCGACCGAGCCGCGGTCGACCGGGCCGCTGTCGAGCAAACGGGGGCCGAGCAAGCGGGCGTCGAACATTCCGGGGCCGAACATTCCGGGGCCGAACAGTCCCCAGCACAGTCCCCCGGGGCCCGCGCCGAGCGGCCTCGAGCACGGCAGGCCCAGGTTCAGCGCGCGGTGATGACCAATGGCGGGGTCATCCCGAACCCGTTGCTGGAGCAACTGATCCGCCAGGGCGCACGAATCGTGCCCCTGACCACGCCGTGCGGGATCGCCGAGCCGCGTTACCGGCCGTCCGCGGCACTGCAACGCTTTGTCCGCTGTCGCGATCTGACGTGCCGCTTCCCGGGATGTGACGCTCCGGCCGAAGTCTGTGACATCGACCACGCCGTCGCTTATCCGCTCGGCCCCACCCACCCGTCCAACCTGCGCTGCTTATGCCGTAAACATCACTTGTTGGTCACGTTCTGGGTCGGCGAGGGCGGGTGGCAGAACACCCAACGGTCCGACGGAACGATTGTCTGGACCGCTCCGACCGGGCACACCTACACCACCTATCCCGGTGCCCGAATGTTCTTCCCCGGCTGGGATACCGATACCGGAGCGCTTCCTCCCGTCGCCGCCGAACCTCCCGGTCCGGTTAACCGCTCGCTCGCCATGCCGCGGCGGCGGCGCACCCGCGAAGCCGACCGAGCCCAGCGGATCAGAGCCCGCCGCGCCAAGAACGACACCAGTTGAGCGCTATCCGGCCAGCACCGCGTACCGCGGTTTGATCACCTCGTCGATGATGGCCAGCCGCTCGTCGAAGTGAATGAATGCCGACTTCATGGCGTTGATGGTGAACCGCTGCAGATCGGTCCAGCCGTAGCCGAAAGCCGTTGCCAGCCGGAACATCTCGTCGGTCATGGTGGTATCGCTCATCAGCCGGTTGTCGGTGTTGACCGTGACCCGGAAGCGCAACCGCGCCAGCAAATCGAACGGGTGCTCCTCGATACTGGCCACGGCCCCGGTCTGCACATTGGAACTGGGGCACATCTCCAGCGGGATACGCTTGTCCCGCACGATCGCCGCCAGCCGGCCCAACCGGGCGGACCCGCCGGACCCCTCCTCGCAGCCGTCGACGTCGCTGCCGTCGACCTCGCTGCCGTCGACGAAAATGTCATCGACGATCCGAACCCCGTGCCCCAGCCGATCCGCGCCGCAGAAGGCCAGCGCCTCGTGAATGGAGGCCAGCCCGAACGCCTCCCCCGCGTGAATGGTGAACCGCGCATTGTGGGACCGCATGTACTCGAAGGCGTCGAGGTGCCGGGACGGCGGATGTCCCGCCTCCGCGCCGGCGATATCGAAGCCGACGACACCTTTGTCCCGGAATCTGATGGCCAACTCGGCGATATCGCGGGAGCGTGCGGCGTGCCGCATCGCGGTCACCAGGCAGCGCACCGTGATGGCCCGTCCGGCGGCGGCGGCGTCCCTTTCGCCATCGGCGAAGCCGGCCAGCACCGCATCGACGACGGCATCCAGCGACAGGCCGGCGTCGATGTGCAACTCGGGCGCGAAGCGCACCTCCGCGTACACCACGTTGTCCGCCGCCAGATCGGCTACGCACTCCGCGGCGACGCGATGCAGCGCCTCGGCGGTCTGCATGACCGCAACGGTGTGCGCGAACGGCTCCAGGTAGCGCACGAGTGATCCACTGTGCGCGGCGTTTCGGAACCATTCGGCCAGGTGTGCCTCGTCGGTGCAGGGCAGCCCGTCGTAACCGACCTGACCGGCGATGTCGATGACCGTCGCCGGCCTCAGACCGCCGTCAAGGTGGTCGTGGAGCAGCGCCTTCGGTGCCTGCCGGATCGTCTCGCGCGTCAGCGGTGTACCCACCTTTTCCATTGTGGGCGAGCGATCCCGGTGCGCGGGCGATCCCGGATCGTTTCCAGGACTGTGACGTAATCTCCACGTCACCCATACCGGCGTGCAATGCGGGTTAACATCCAAGCGTGACTACAGCGGCGCAGGCAGCGCCCCGACGGCGACGGACCTTTTATCGCGGCGACCCAGGCATGTGGTCATGGGTGCTGCACCGCATCACCGGGGCGACGGTCTTCTTCTTCCTCTTCGTTCACGTTCTGGATACCGCGCTGGTCCGCGTGAGCCCGGAGGCCTACAACGAGGTGCTGAGCACCTACAAGACCCCGCTCATCGGCCTCATGGAACTCGGCTTGGTGGCGTGTGTGCTTTACCACGCGCTCAACGGTCTGCGGGTGATCCTCATCGACTTCTGGTGGAAGGGCCCGCGCTACCAGCGTCAGATGCTCTGGGCGGTGGCCGCCGTCTGGCTGCTGGTGATGGTTCCGGCCACCGTGGTGATCGGCACGCACATGGCGGAGAGGTTCCTATGACAACCACCGAGAAGATGGCGGCCGAAGGGCGACTGGGTCCGCCAGCACCGGTTCTGGAACGTGAGCACGACCGCCCGGCCAGCCTGGACAACCCGCGCTCCCCGCGGCGCCGCCCCGGCCTGCCCAACTTCGAGAAGTACGCATGGCTGTTCATGCGGTTCTCCGGTGTGGTGCTGGTGTTCCTCGTCATCGGGCACCTGTTCATCGGCCTGATGTGGGACGGCGGCGTCTACCGGATCGACTTCAACTACGTTGCCCAGCGCTGGGCCTCGCCGTTCTGGCAGATCTGGGACCTGGTCATGCTGTGGTTGGCCCAGCTGCACGGCGGCAACGGGATGCGCACCATCATCGCCGACTACTCGCGTAAGGAATCCACCCGGTTCTGGCTCAACGGCCTGCTGCTGGTGTCCATGGCGATCGTCCTGATCGTCGGCAGCTACACGCTGCTCACCTTCGACCCGACCATCTCGTGACCGCTCTCAGGGAGGCCGCACGGTGATCCACCTGCACAAGTACGACGTCGTCATCGTCGGAGCCGGCGGCGCCGGTATGCGCGCCGCCGTCGAAGCGGGGCCGCGTGCGCGCACCGCGGTGCTCACGAAGCTCTACCCCACCCGCAGCCATACCGGCGCGGCCCAGGGCGGTATGTGCGCCGCGCTGGCCAACGTCGAAGAGGACAACTGGGAGTGGCACACCTTCGACACCGTCAAGGGTGGGGATTACCTGGCCGACCAGGACGCCGTCGAGATCATGTGCAAGGAAGCCATCGACGCGGTGCTGGACCTGGAGAAGATGGGGATGCCGTTCAACCGCACCCCCGAAGGACGGATCGACCAGCGCCGCTTCGGCGGGCACACCCGCGACCACGGCAAGGCTCCGGTGCGGCGCGCGTGCTACGCGGCCGACCGGACCGGCCACATGATCCTGCAGACGCTGTATCAGAACTGCGTCAAGCACGATGTCCAGTTCTTCAACGAGTTCTACGCCCTCGATCTGGTCCTCACCGAGACCGCCCGGGGTCCGGTGGCCACCGGCGTGGTGGCCTACGAACTGGCCACCGGTGACATCCACGTCTTCCACGCGAAGGCCATCGTGCTGGCCACCGGCGGTTCGGGCCGGATGTACAAGACGACGTCCAACGCCCACACCCTCACCGGCGACGGGCTGGGCATCGTCTTCCGCAAGGGACTTCCGTTGGAGGATATGGAGTTTCACCAGTTCCATCCGACGGGCCTGGCAGGCCTGGGCATCCTGATCTCCGAGGCCGTGCGTGGCGAGGGCGGCCGGTTGCTCAACGGCGAGGGCGAACGTTTCATGGAGCGTTACGCGCCGACGATCGTCGACCTCGCCCCGCGCGACATCGTGGCGCGCTCCATGGTTCTCGAGGTCCTCGAGGGCCGCGGCGCAGGACCGCACAAGGACTACGTCTACATCGACGTCCGCCATCTCGGCGCGGACGTGCTGGAGGCCAAACTGCCCGACATCACCGAGTTCGCCCGCACCTATCTCGGGGTGGATCCGGTCAAGGAACTGGTGCCGGTCTACCCGACCTGCCACTACGTGATGGGCGGCATCCCCACCTCGCTGATCGGCGAGGTGCTGCGCGACAACACCAATGTCGTGCCGGGCCTCTACGCCGCAGGCGAGTGCGCCTGCGTGTCGGTGCACGGCGCCAACCGGTTGGGTACCAACTCGCTGCTGGACATCAACGTGTTCGGCCGGCGCGCGGGCCTGGCGGCCGCCTACTACGCCACCGGCAACCCGCGGGTCGACCTGCCCGACGACCCGGCCGGAATGGTGGTGGACTGGGTGGCCAACATCCTCTCCGAGCACGGCAACGAACGGGTGGCCGACATCCGCGGCGAACTCCAGCAGACGATGGACAACAACGCGGCGGTGTTCCGCACCGAGGAGACGCTCAAGCAGGCGCTGACCGACATCCACGCCCTCAAGGAGCGGTACTCCCGAATCTCGGTGCACGACAAGGGCAAGCGCTACAACAGCGACCTGCTCGAGGCCATCGAACTCGGCTTCCTGCTGGAACTCGCAGAGGTGACGGTGGTCAGCGCACTGAACCGCAAGGAGTCCCGCGGCGGGCATGCCCGCGAGGACTACCCCAACCGCGACGACGTCAACTACATGCGGCACACCATGGCCTACAAAGAGGGCCGGGAGCTGTTGAGCGACATCCGGCTGGACTACAAGCCGGTGGTGCAGACCCGCTACGAGCCGATGGAGCGGAAGTACTGACGATGAGCCGCTTGCGCGAAGAGAGAAGACGCCGATGAGCCGCTTGCGCGAAGAGAGAAGACGATGACCAGCGCACAGACCACCGCGGCGCAGACCGCGGACCCGCAGCTGCCGCCCATCCCGCCCGAGGCGGTGATGGTCACCCTCAAGGTCGCCCGGTTCAATCCGGAGGATCCGGACGCCTACGGCGACACCGGCGGGTGGCAGAGTTTCCGGGTGCCGTGCCTGCCCAGCGACCGACTGCTGAACCTGCTCATCTACGTCAAAAGTTACCTGGATGGCACGTTCACGTTCCGGCGATCCTGTGCGCACGGTGTGTGCGGTTCGGACGCCATGCGGATCAACGGCGTGAATCGGCTGGCATGCAAGGTCCTGATGCGGGACCTGCTGCCCAAGGACCGGTCCAAGCAGCTCACCGTGACCGTAGAACCGATCCGCGGCCTGCCGGTCGAGAAGGATCTCGTGGTCGACATGGAGCCGTTCTTCGACGCATACCGCAAGGTGAAGCCCTACCTCATCACCAGCGGCAACGCCCCCACCCGGGAGCGGATCCAGAGTCCGACCGACCGGGCCCGCTACGACGACACCACCAAGTGCATCCTGTGCGCGTGCTGCACGACCAGTTGCCCGGTGTTCTGGAACGAGGGCAGCTACTTCGGCCCGGCGGCGATCGTCAACGCCCACCGGTTCATCTTCGACAGTCGCGACGAGGGTGCCGCTGAGCGGTTGGAAATCCTCAACGAGGTCGACGGTGTCTGGCGCTGCCGCACCACCTTCAACTGCACCGACGCCTGCCCGCGCGGTATCGAGGTCACCAAGGCCATCCAGGAGGTCAAGCGCGCGCTGATGTTTAATTGACGCGCGCCGCAAGAGAATAGGCCGTACGCTCACGCCGTTCACCGAAAGGTCGAGGAGCCGGTTCCTACTCGTTCACCTTCGTCGCCGGCCTCGGCTGGACATACGTGGCCGACCTGGCCAACAGCACATTCGCCTCGACGGTGCCCGGGGTGATCTGGATCGTGGTGATGACCTACATCTGCTACCGCGGGATCGAGGTCTCCGCCCGACTGCAGTACGCCCTGCTCGGCATCGAACTCGTGGTGCTGCTGGCGTTCGCCGTCGTGGCTCTGCTCAAGGTCTACACCGGCACCGCCGAGTCGTACTCCATCACACCGTCCCTGGACTGGTTCTGGCCGGCCGGGCTGGACTTCTCCACCGTCATCGCCCCCGCCATCCTCACCGCGATCTTCATCTACTGGGGCTGGGACACCGCGGTGGCGTGCAACGAGGAGTCCGACGACCCGGGCCGTACGCTCGGGCGGGCCGCGGTGATCTCCACCTGCCTGCTGCTGGCCACCTACGCACTCGTGTCGGTGTCGGTCATCGCATTCGCGCGGGTGGGTGACGAGGGGGTCGGACTGGGTAACCAGGAGGACGCCGACGACGTGTTCGCCGCCGTCGGCCACGATCTGTTCGGCGACAGCGTGCTGGGCAAGATCGCCCTGATGCTGCTGGCGGCGTCGATCCTCACCTCGGCGTCGGCGTCCACCCAGACGACAATCCCGCCGACCGCGCGGACCACGCTGTCGATGGGGGTCTACAAGGCACTGCCCGCGCCGTTCGCGAAGATCCACCGGACCTACCTGACGCCCACCACGTCCAGGATCGCGATGGGTGCGGTGTCGGTGCTGTTCTATCTGCTGTTCACCCTGATCAGCCCGAACCTGCTGACCGCGCTGATCGGCTCGGTCGGCCTGATGATCGCGTTCTACTACGGCCTGACCGGCTTCGCCTGCGTGTGGTTCTACCGCAAGCACCTCACCACCTCGCTCCGGGACTTCATGATGCGCGGTGTGGTGCCGCTGGCCAGCGGGATCGCACTGACGGCGGTCTTCGTCTACGGCCTGATCCAGTACGCCAAGCCGGATTGGCTCACCGACGACCAGGGCAAGAATGTGACCATCCTCGGCTTCGGTGCCGTCGCGGTCGTGGGTATCGGCGCGCTGGCGCTGGGCGTGGTGGTGATGGTGGCCTGGTGGATCGCCTCCCCACCGTTCTTCCACGGCCTGACGCTCTCCCGCCGGTCCAGCGCGGATCTGATCCTCCAGCCGGCCACCGCGGTCGAGCCGACGCTGGGGTTGCCCGACTCCGGTGACATGCCGACGGTCATCGCCCCGACCTGTCGAACCTGCCGCCCGGCGAGACCGCCATCAATCCCGAGACCGGCGAGGAGTTCACCCGCCGCTAGCGCCCCGCGCGTGAGCGCCTCTAGCGCCCCGGCGAGCTAGTGGTCCGTCTGGGATTTGATCTGGTTAAGAGTTTCCCGCCCGCGTCGGACTTTGGCGATGATGTCGTCGGCGGTGGCTTTCCAGACGAAGGGCTTGGGGTCGCGGTTCCAGTGTTCGGCCCAGGTGGCGATGGCCTCGGCCAACTCGGCGACGCTGGTGAAAACCCCGCGGCGTAATCGTTTGTCGGTGAGTTCTTT
>JAKOYE010000168.1 GCA_029780675.1 Actinomycetes bacterium | reverse complement strand
CTCGGCCGGTTCAAGCGGCTGACCGACCAGCGCTGGGGTGAGCTGGTCTACGACGGTCTGTGGTTCTCGCCGCTGAAGACCGCCCTGGAGTCGTTCGTCGCCAAGACCCAGGAGCGGGTCACCGGCGAGATCCGGCTGGTCCTGCACGGTGGGCACATCGCGGTGAACGGACGCCGAAGCCCCGAATCGCTCTACGACTTCAACCTCGCCACCTACGACGAGGGCGACAGCTTCGACCAGTCCGCGGCCAAGGGCTTCGTCCACGTCCACGGGCTGTCCTCGAAGATCGCCGCCCGTCGGGACCTCGGCCTGTGATGTCTCCGGGTCCGGAGACCCGTCCGGCGACCCGACCCGGGTGGAACCCGTGAGCACCAACGAAGGTTCGCTCTGGGGAGGACGGTTCGCCGACGGACCCGCGCCGGCGCTGGCAGCACTGAGTAACTCCACGCACTTCGACTGGGCGTTGGCGCCCTATGACATCGCCGCATCCAAGGCCCACACCCGGGTGCTGCACGCCGCCGGACTGCTCACCGATGATCAACGCGACGGTCTGCTGGCCGGGTTGGACAGGCTCGGTGCCGACATCGCCGAGGGGGCCTTCACCCCGGCACTCACCGACGAGGACGTGCACGGCGCGCTCGAACGCGGCCTGATCGAGCGGGCCGGTCCCGATCTCGGCGGCCGTCTGCGTGCCGGCCGATCCCGCAACGACCAGGTGGCGACGCTGTTCCGGATGTGGCTGCGCGATGCGATGGCCCGAGTCGCCGACGGCGTTCTCGACGTCGTCTCCGCCCTGGCCGACCAGGCTGCCGCGCACCCTGACGCGGTCATGCCCGGCAAGACCCATCTCCAGGCCGCGCAGCCGGTGCTGCTGGCCCACCACCTGCTCGCGCACACCCATCCGCTGCTGCGTGATGTCGACCGGATCGCCGATCTCGACGCGCGTACGGCGGTGTCGCCCTACGGGTCCGGCGCACTGGCCGGATCGTCACTGGGTCTGGATCCCGACGCGATCGCCGCCGAACTGGGCTTTTCCGCCGCTGCGGAGAATTCGATCGACGCCACCTCCGCCCGGGACTTCGCCGCCGAGGCGGCGTTCGTACTGGCGATGATCGGGGTCGATCTTTCCCGGCTGGCCGAGGACGTCATCCTCTGGAGCACAACCGAATTCAGCTACGTGACCCTGAACGACGCGTGGTCGACGGGCAGTTCGATCATGCCGCAGAAGAAGAACCCCGACATCGCCGAACTCGCCCGCGGAAAATCCGGCCGGCTGATCGGCAACCTCACCGGACTGCTGGCGACCCTCAAAGCACAGCCGCTGGCGTACAACCGGGATCTGCAGGAGGACAAGGAGCCGGTCTTCGACTCCGTCGCCCAACTGGAGTTGCTATTGCCGGCGATGGCGGGTCTGGTCGGCACTCTTGTCTTCCACGAGGATCGAATGGCCGCACTCGCCCCGGCCGGCTACACCCTTGCCACCGATCTCGCCGAATGGCTGGTCCGCCGCGGGGTGCCGTTCCGGAACGCGCACGAGGCTGCCGGTGCCGCGGTGCGCGCCGCAGAGTCCCGCGGGGTGGGACTCGATGAGCTGACCGATGCGGAGTTGACCGCCATCAGTGACCGGTTGACTCCCGAGGCCCGGACGGTGCTGACGGTCAAGGGGTCGGTGACGTCGCGCAACTCCCGCGGCGGCACGGCACCCGAACAGGTCGCCCGACAACTCGACCACGTCCGGACTAGCGCCACCGCTCTGCGCAAACGGATAGTCCGAGACCGCTGAGATGAGCCCGAAGCGGGTGACCTCCTCGGGCTATGCGCTCTTCGGCCAACGACAGTTCCGCAACCTCTGGGGCGCGAACCTGGTTCTGACGCTCGGCCTGGTGATGCTCATGCTGGGCGCGTCCTGGACCATGACATCGCTGACCGACGATCCGGTCCTGGTCAGCATGGTGCAGACGGTGATGAGCCTGCCGTTCGTGATCTTCGGCATCCCGGTCGGAGTCGCCTCGGACTCGCGGGGCCATCGGACCATGCTGCTGGCCTCGCAGGTCTGGATGCTCGCGGTCACCGGATTGATGGGCGTCATCGCCCTGACCGGCGGATGGGACTTCACCCCTGCACTGCTGCTGTCGACGATGTTCCTCGTCGGCATCGGGGTGGTGGTCCAGCAGGCCGCGTGGAAGCCGTTCCTGCACGACCTGGTCCCCGAGGACAAGCTCGTCGGGGCCATCTCACTGAACTCCCTCAGCAATAAGATCTCCCAGACCCTCGGCCCGATTCTCGGCGGCTACCTGATGGGTCTGGCCGGGACCGCGGTGGTGTTGTTCACCCGAGCGGTCTCGCACCTGGTGATGATCATCACGGTGCTGCGCGAAACGAAGCGCAGCCCATCGCGGGTGACGGCCGACATACCCGGCGCCGAGAAACCTGCGGGCCACTCACTGCGCGACGGCTGGACAGTCCTGCGGCGTTCAGCAGCGCTGCACGGTCCGATGATTCGGTGCGCCCTGCTGATGGTGCCCTGCTCCGGGGTGTTGGCGCTGTTGCCGCTCGAGGCCAAGGAGAACATCCAGACCGGGGCCATCGGCTACGGCGGGTTGCTGGCCGCACTCGGGGTGGGCACGACCGCCGGGGTGTCGCTGATGCCACTGGTGCAGAGCCGGATTCGATTGAACCCGGTGTCTGGCCTGGCGCTCGGGGTCTTCGCGCTCAGCACTCTCGGGATCAGCCAGTGGGACAGCATGCTGCTCGACGCCGCGTTCCTGTTCTGCTTCGGCTTCAGCTGGAGTGTGCTGAGCGTGAGTCACCAGTTCGCCGTTCAGGTTTCGGCGCCCGCGGAGATGCGCGGACTGATGACGTCCTTCTACGCACTGGTCCTTCAGGGCTCCATGGCGCTGGGAAGCCTCGGCTTCGGTGTGCTCGCCCAGAGTGTGGGGGTCAGCCGCAGCATTCTCATCGCCGGCGTCGTGGCCATGACCGGACTGCTGGTGGTCGGGGTGTACCGAATTCCCACCGCTGAATCAGACGGGGCAGCATCAGCCGGCTGATTCGATCAGTTCCGACAACTCCAGCCACCGGTTCTCGGTTTCGACCATGTCCGCCTCCAACTGGCGTAACTCGGCGGTGAGGCGCCCCAGGCCCACGTGATCGGACTGGTCGTGCTCGGCAAGCTCGACGTGCTTGGCGTCAACCCGGGCGGCCAGCTTGGTCAGTGCCCGCTCCAGAGCGGCCACCTCCTTGCGGACACGGTGCATCTCGGCCCCGGACCGAACCGGTTGCGATTCGGGGCCGACGGACCCCGCCGACGCCGTTCGCGGCGCCTCCTCCGCGGGCGCGGCGGCGCGGCGGGCGGCGATACGCAGGTACTCGTCCACGCCGCCGGGCAGGTGGCGAAGCCGCCCGTCGACCACGGCGTACTGCTGGTCGGTGATCCGCTCGAGCAGATAGCGGTCGTGGGACACCACGATCAACGTCCCCGGCCAGGAGTCCAGCAGGTCCTCGGTGGCCGAGAGCATGTCGATGTCGACATCGTTGGTGGGCTCGTCGAGCACCAGCACGTTGGGCTCGGAGAGCAGTGTCAGCATCAACTGGAGCCGCCGCCGCTGCCCGCCGGAGAGGTCGCCCACCCGGGTCGACAGCTGGTCCCGGCCGAAGCCGAGGCGCTCCAACAACTGCGCCGGGGTGAGTTCCTTCCCGTCGACCTGATAGCCCGCCTTGAGCCGGCCGATCACGTCGCGAACCAGGTCGTCCTCGATGTCGGAAAGTTGGCTGCCCTGCTGGTCCAGGATCGCCAGGCGGACGGTCTTGCCCCGCTTGACGCGACCGCTGTCCGGGCTCAGCGTTCCGGCGATCAACGCCAGCAACGTCGACTTTCCCGCACCGTTGGCGCCGACGATCCCGGTCCGCTCACCCGGGGCGATCCGCCACTCGACGTCCCGCAGCACCGTCCGGTCGCCGAAGGACACCGAGACGTCGAGCAGGTCCACGACGTCCTTGCCCAGCCGCGCCGTCGCCAGCCTGGCCAACTCCACGGTGTTACGGATCGGTGGGACGTCGGCGATCAGCTGGTTGGCGGCATCGATCCGGAATTTCGGCTTCGAGGTGCGGGCCGGCGCGCCCCGGCGCAGCCAGGCCAGTTCCTTCCGCATGAGGTTCTGGCGCTTGGCCTCGGCGGCCGCGGCCTGGCGATCGCGCTCCACGCGCTGCAGCACGTAAGCGGCGTAGCCGCCGTCGAACGGCTCGACCACGCCGTCGTGCACCTCCCAGGTGGCGGTGGCCACCTCGTCGAGGAACCAGCGGTCGTGGGTGACCACCAGCAACCCGCCGGTGGTACGCGCCCAGCGTCGCTTGAGGTGGTCGGCAAGCCAGGTGATGCCCTCGATGTCGAGGTGGTTGGTGGGCTCGTCGAGCGCGATGACGTCCCAGTCGCCGATCAGCAGGGCCCCCAACTGCACCCGCCGCCGCTGACCACCCGAGAGCGACCCGACCTTGGCCCGCCAGTCGATATCGGCCACCAGTCCCGCGACGACGTCGCGGACGCGCGGATCCCCGGCCCACTCGTGCTCGGCCCGGTCGCCCACCAGTGCGGTGCCGACTTCGGCCGCCGGATCGAGGGAGTCGGCCTGCTCCAATGCCGCGACCTGCAGCCCACCCCGGCGGGTCACCCGTCCGGAGTCCGGTGCCAGGGTGCCGGTGAGCATCCGGAGCAGGCTGGATTTCCCGTCACCGTTTCGGCCGACGATGCCGATCCGGTCGCCGTCGTTGACCCCGACGGTGACGTCGCTGAACACGACGTGCGTCGGATACTGGAGGTGGAGCGCTTCGGCGCCCAGCAGATGTGCCACTGGGGATGACCTTAACGTCCGGCGAAGGCCCTGATGACAGGCACCGAAGCAATCGGTGGGCATCTGCTGGTGTGCCATGATGGGCGGCTGATGGGGCAGTAATTCAGCGGAGATTCGGGAGCCATGGTCGATCTGAACTTGTCGGGCCTCACCAAGCCTCTGGAGCGGTTGGTGGCCACCGCCCAGAACGGCTACGAGGTTGCCCGCTGGGGCGGACTGGAGACCGGTGCGGTGCCGTCACCGTTCTCGATCTTCGAGAGCACTCCCATGTACAAGCTGCGGCGGTACTTCCCGCCGGACAGCCGGCCCGGTCGGCCGCCCGCCGGGCCGCCGGTACTGATGGTGCATCCGATGATGATGTCGGCCAACATGTGGGACGTCACCAAGGAAGACGGTGCCGTCGGCATTCTGCATGAGGCCGGCCTGGACACCTGGGTCATCGACTACGGATCCCCGGATGAGGTCGAGGGCGGCATGGACCGCACGCTCACCGACCACATCGTCGCGCTCAGCCAGGCGATCGACACCGTGAAAGAGACCACCGGTCAGGACGTGCACCTCGCCGGCTACTCCCAGGGCGGGATGTTCTGCTACCAGACGGCCGCCTTCCGGCGGTCCAAGGACGTCGCCAGCATCATCGCGTTCGGCTCCCCGGTAGACACCCTCGCCGCGTTACCCGGCGGCCTGCCGGCGAACCTCGCGGTGGGGGTTGCCGACTTCCTGGCCGACCACGTCTTCAATCGGATCGACATCCCGAGTTGGTTGGCCCGCACCGGGTTTCAGCTGCTCGACCCGATCAAGACGGCGAAGTCCCGGGTGGAGTTCCTGATGCAACTCCACGACCGGGAGGCGTTGCTGCCCCGGGAACAGCAGCGCCGATTCCTCGACAGCGAGGGCTGGATCGCCTGGTCCGGTCCCGCAGTCTCGGAACTGCTCAAGCAGTTCGTCTCGCACAACCGGATGATGACCGGCGGTTTCGCCATCCAGGGCCAGCTCGTCACGCTCAGCGACATCACCTGTCCGGTACTGGCTTTCGTCGGGGAGGTCGATGACATCGGCCAGCCCCCCGCGGTGCGGGGGATCCGGCGGGCCGCTCCCAAAGCCGAGGTGTACGAGGCCATCATCCGGGCCGGGCATTTCGGCCTGGTGGTGGGTTCGAAGGCCTCCACCATCACCTGGCCGACGGTCGCCGACTGGGTCTTGTGGGTGTCCGGGCGCGAGCCCAAACCCGCCAACATCGTGCCGATGCAGGAGTCCGCCCCCGACGGAGCGGAGACCGGTGTCGCGATGAGTTCGCTGCTCATGCATGGGTTCGCCGAAGCCTCGGAGCTGGCGCTGACCCTGGCCAGGGGAGCCGCCGACGCCGTGGTGGCCGCCAACCGCTCGGTGCGGACACTGGCCATCGAGACCGCACGCACACTGCCCCGCCTGGTCCGCCTCGGCCAGATCAACGACCACACCCGGATCTCGCTGGGTCGGATCATCGACGAGCAGGCCGACGAAGCTCCCAACGGCGAGTTCCTGCTCTTCGACGGACGGGTGCACACCTATCAGGCCGTCAACCGGCGTATCGACAACGTGGTGCGCGGGCTCATCGCGGTGGGCGTGCGCCAGGGCACCCGGGTAGGGGTGCTCATGGACACCCGACCCAGCGCGCTGGTGGCCGTCGCCGCCCTGTCCCGTCTCGGCGCGGTCGCCGTCCTGATGCCGCCGGATGCCGACCTCGAGGCGGCCGCCCGACTGGGCGGGGTCACCGACGTCATCACCGACCCGGGCAACCTTGCCGCGGCCAGCCAGTTGCCCGTGCAGACCCTGGTCCTCGGCGGTGGCGAGAACCGCACGCTCGACCTGTCCGAGGGCAGCACCGTCATCGACATGGAGCAGATCGACCCCGACACCGTCGAACTGCCCGGCTGGTACCGGCCCAACCCGCAATTCGCCCGGGATGTCGCCTACGTGGTCTTCAACGCCGTCGGCGGCGGCGAACTCGTCCCCAAGCAGATCACCAACTACCGCTGGGCACTGTCGGCGTTCGGCACCGCCTCGGCCGCGGCACTGAACCGCAACGACACCGTCTACTGCCTGACCCCGCTGCACAACCAGGCCGGACTCCTGGTCAGCCTCGGCGGTTCGGTCGTCGCGGGGTCGCGGATCGCGTTGTCGCGGGGTCTGTGCCCGGAGCGCTTCATCGACGAGGTGCGCCAGTACGGGGTCACCGTGGTGACCTACACCTGGTCGATGCTTCGGGACGTGATCGACGCCCCCGATTTCGAGATGTCGGGGAACAATCCGATCAGGCTGTTCATGGGTTCCGGGATGCCGACCGGACTCTGGCAGCGCATCCTCGACATCTTCGAACCGGCTCGGATCGTGGAGTTCTTCGCCACCTCGGACGGTCAGGCCGTGCTGGCCAACGTCGCCGGACTGAAGGTCGGCAGCGAGGGTCGGCCACTGCCCGGTGGCGGTGAGGTGGAACTCGGCGCCTACGACGCCGACGAGGATTTGATCCTCGAGGACGACCGCGGCTTCGTTCGGGTGGCCGGCCGCGAGGAATTGGGTCTGCTGCTGGCCCGTCCGTGGGGTCCGATCGACCCGACCGCCGCGATCAAGCGCGGCGTCTTCGCCCCCGGGGACATCTGGATCTCGACCGAGTACGTGTTCTGGCGCGACGGCGACGGCGACTTCTGGCTGCTGGGTAACCGCTCCGGGTTGATCCGCACCGCGCGCGGAGTGGTGTTCCCCGCACCGATCACCGATTCGATCGGGGCCATCTCCGCGGTCGACCTGGCGGTCACCTATCCGTTGGAGGTGCCCGGGGGCACGCTGGCGGTCACCGCGATCACCCTGCGGCCCGGGATGTCCGTCACCGTCGCCGACCTGTCCGATGCGGTATCGCGGATGCCGGCCGGTCTGCCACCCGATCTGGTCCACGTGGTCGACGATCTGCCATTGAGCGCGTCCTACCGACCGACCGTCTCGGCGCTCAAGGCTGCCGGGCTGCCCAAGGTGGGCCGTAACACCTGGTACCTCGACACCGATACGGGCAAGTACAAGCGACTCACCGCCGCAGCCCGCTCAGTCCTGGCCAAGGGTAGGGACTGATCTGCGCTGTTAGGCTTGCCGAGTCGAACGCCTGAGCGGAGGAGAGCAATGGTGGGGACATTCCGCGGTATGAAGGCAGCGCGCTACGGCATCGTCGGGGCGCTGACTGCCGCAGGGCTGGCGCTGGCGCCGGGCGCCCACGCCGAACCGTCTCCCGCTCCGGTGCCCTCGCCGACGGCGACGGCCACGGCGTCTGGCGGAGCCCAGACGACCGAGGCGTCGGCCGGGACCTCCGGGGACACGGCAGCCTCGGCCACCTCTGCCGGTACCACCGCCGCTTCCGGAGCGAGCTCGGGTGACGTGCTCGACCAGCTCGCGCAGGAGTACGCCGTGGGCTCGGGCGGTGGCCAGCTGTCGAATCTGCTCAAGATGAGCCTGAAACTGCGGGCGATGGGCTTCAAGCCGTCGAAAGCGAACCTGGCGGAGATCGCCCAGGCCATGAACTACCGGCCCAATCAGATCCCGCTGATCGAGGCCCTCAAGGACGCGATCGCCTACCAGCAGAAGATCAGGGCTCAGATGGAGATCCTGCAGCAGTATCAGCAGCGGCAGGGCGCCAACAGCGCGGTGATGGGCGCGGGTCAGATGCCGGGCGACTCCAACCCCGCCAACATTCCCGGTGCTCCGCCGGCCGCCGCACCGGTGATGCCGGCCGCGCCGGCGCCCTGACCGGCCGTGCTCGATCCCACGCTGCTTGAGATTCTGGTCTGCCCTATCGACCGGGGCCCGTTGCTGCACATCGGCGCTGTGCTGTACAACCCACGGCTGCGAAAGGCCTACCGCATCGAGGACGACATCCCGGTGTTGCTGGTGGACGAGGCCGCCGATGTCGACGCCGCCGAACACAACCGCCTGATGGCGGACGCCACAGATTGATCCGGGACATCGGCGGAACCGGCCGTCGATCAGGATTCCGTTGGTGAGTGAACCGTATCCGCAGGAGCACGACGCGGCACTGCGCTGCGATCCGGTGACCGCTGCCCGGCGCCTCCTGGGCGCGGTGCTGACAGCCGGGGGAGTGCGTGCCCGCATCGTGGAGGTGGAGGCCTACGGCGGGCCACCGGATGGACCCTGGCCGGATTCCGCCGCACACTCCTTTTGCGGCGTGACCAGCCGCAATGCGGTGATGTTCGGACCGGCCGGCCGGCTGTACACCTACCGAAGTCACGGTATTCACGTGTGCGCCAACATCTCCTGTGGCGACGACGGGGCGGCGGCGGCCGTGCTCTTGCGGGCGGGGGTGCTGGAATCCGGGCATGACGTCGCCCGCGCCCGCCGCGGACCATCGGCAGCCCCGGTCGCATTTGCTCGCGGGCCGGGCAACCTGTGCGCGGCGCTGGGTATCGGCATGGAGTTCAACGGGGTGGACGTCCTCGACCCGGATTCGCCGGTACGCCTTCACCTCGCTGCGGTCACCGCGGAGTGTCTCAGCGGGCCCCGCGTGGGGGTCAGCACCGCCGCCGACCGCCGCTGGCGGTTCTGGCTGCCGGGCTGTCCCGAGGTCTCGGCCTACCGACGCAGTCCGCGTGCCCCGCGGCCCGGTTCCAGCGATTGAGCGTGCCCGCGGGTTGCGGAATCCGGTGACTCGGCCTCCCGGCCACCGGACAAGGCCACCCATCGTGTAGAACCGCAGAGGATGCGGTGAGTCGATGTCGGAGGACTTGTGATCGAGCTGTGCTCCACCGAACTGGCGCCCGATCCGGGTGTGTTGGAGAGCCCCGGTGGATTCACCTGGTTTTACGTCGACCTCGTCGACGAGCGGGGTTGCGGAGCCACCGTCATCTGGTCTTGGGGTCTGCCCTTCCTGCCGGGCTACGCCCACGCGGCCCGCATCGGGCGCCCCGAACGCCCGATCGATCGGCCCAGCGTGAACGTCGCCGTGTACGGGCCGGACGGAGAACGGTTCTATCTCCTCACCGAGATTCCCCCGGACGCGTGCAGCTGGGCCGCCGACGACCGGTCCTGGCGTCTCGGTGACTGTACGTTCACGTGGACCGACGCCCCGGGAGCAGGCGGCGCAACCCGCACCCTGGAAGCCGACCTCGATCTGGCGCTGCCCACCGGCGGGCGCGCTACCGGACGGTTGCGGCTGTCCGGACAGCTGCGCCGTGACCCCCAGGACTTCTCCGGGGGTGCGGTTCCGGGGTCGGCCGGCTCGCACGTGTGGAGCCCGATGGTCGCCGCCAGCCGCGGGGAGCTCGAACTGAACACCCCCGACGGAGCGCTGCGGGTCAACGGTCGGGCCTACCACGATCGCAACAGTGCCACCCTGCCGCTGGACCAGCTGGGAATCCGGAGTTGGTGGTGGGGACGACTGGCGTTCCCCGGCCGTGACCTGATCGTGTACCGCCTCGTCCCGTCGGCGCCCGGAAACCCGCCGCGCGACCTCGTCGTCGAAGTCACCGAAGACGGATCCTGCCGGGTGTGTGAGGACAGCGGACTGATCTTCGAGCGCCCGCGGCACAACGTCTGGGGGTTGCGCTGGCCACGCGGCGCGAGTTTCCAGGACCCCGACGGACGTGACGTGCACATCCAGGTCAGGACGCTGCTCGACAACGGCCCGTTCTACCAGCGCTACCTTTTGCAGGGCCGGTGCGACGGGGAGGAGAGCTACGGGATCGGTGAGAATCTGGTGCCGCACCGGGTCGACGGCGACCTGCTTCGCCCGCTGGTCCGAATGCGCGTACACCGGGCCAACGGCCCCAACTCGATGTGGCTGCCGCTGTTCTCCGGCCCCAGCCAGGGGCGGTGGGGCCGTCTCATCGGCCGGCCGGGGAAAATCAGGGTATGAGTCCTCTGCCCTCGGCCGGCATCCCGGTCGAGGCCGTGCTGGACCGGACAGCCCCGCTCTGGGCTCAGGTCCTGGCCGCGTCGCTCGCCTTACCCGCACTGTTGCCGCTGGGATTCGTCCTGTTCAACGCGGTGGCGTGGACCCGCGGGCGGGCCTTGAGCGCTGCTGAAGGTGCGGCGCCGGGTGGTGTCAGCGTGCTGATCCCGGCGCGTGATGAGGTTGCCAACATCGAGGGGTGCGTGCGGGCCGCCGACGCGGTCCGAGGGCCGGTCAGCGAGATCATCGTCTATGACGACGGGTCCCGAGACGGGACAGGTGACATCCTGTCCGCCCTCGAGTCCGAGGTGCCCCGGCTCCGGGTGATCCGCGGTGGAGACCTGCCCGACGGCTGGGTGGGGAAGCCGTACGCGCTGCACCGGCTCAGCATGGCCGCCCGCGGGGAGGTGCTCCTGCACATCGACGCCGACGTGCGGCTTCGCCGTGACGGGGTGTTGCGGATGCTGTCCTTGCTCGGAGCGTCCGAGACGGTGCCCGGCGGACTCGGCGCCGCGGTGGTCACGGCTGTGCCGCGCCAGCGCACCGGCAGCCTCGGCGAGCGGCTGATGATGCCTCTGCTGCACCTGTCCTATGTCGCCTGGCTGCCGATGCCGTTGATCCATCGCACCGGTGATCCCCGGGTGCTGGCCGCCAACGGGCAACTCCTGCTGATCCGCCGGTCGGTGTTGCAGGCGGTCGGCGGCTGGGCCCGGGTGCGCTCGGCGCTGGTCGACGATATGGCGCTGTGCCGGCTGGTGAAGGCCAGTGGCCGGCGGGTGGTGTTCGCCGACGGCGACCTGATGGCCGACTGCCGCATGTACCCCGACGCCGTTTCGCTCTGGCGCGGGTTCGCCAAGAACTTTTACGAGGGAATCGGCGGCCGCCCGGTGGCGATGGTGGCGGTCCTGATCTTGCACCTGTGGGTTTTCGTCGCTCCCTATGTCGCGCTGCCGATCGCCGTGCTCCGGGGCGACACCGGTGTGGCCGTCGCCGCCGCAGTCGGAGTCGGCGCGAATGTGCTCTTGCGTGCGGTGATGGCCTACCGGTACGGGCACAGTGTGCTCAGTGTGCTGCTTCATCCGGTTGCCGTGGTGGCGATGATGGGCATCCTGCTGGACAGCTATCGCTGGAGTCGGCGCGGCGATATCCGCTGGCGGGGCCGCTCGTATGCCGACCGCGCTCATCGGGAGGCGGTGTGAACGGCCCCCTCGACTGCGCTTCGGACGGCCCCGGCGGAACGACCGACGAACGGTCGGCGCTGACCCGGGCGGGGGACACCCGCCGGCCGAGGTTCCTGGCCGTGGCCCGCCGCTACGCGCGTCGACGGGTATCCCGCGGCCTGGACGGACTGTGGGTGTCGGGCCTGGACGAGGCCCGTGCCGCACTCGCCGATCGACCTCTGATTTTCGCGGCCAACCATGTCGCCTGGTGGGACGTCATGGTGCTGGTCATGCTCGACAGCGCCCTCGGCGGTCAGGGCTGGGCGCTCATGGACTCCAGGAACCTGCGCGGGTTGCCCTTCCTCGGCTGGCTCGGTGCGCTGCCATTGGACCGGAGCAGCCCGGAGCGAAGCAACGAGTGCCTGTTTAACAGCGTCGAACTCCTCGACCGGCCGGGGCGGGCCGTTTGGATATTTCCGCAGGGGCGCCAGCGGCCCGCTCATCTGCGGCCGCTGGATCTCAAGCGCGGGCTGCAGATCATGCATGACCACCGTCCACTCGACATCGTTCCGGTGAGCCTCAACTACGTCTTCCTGGAGAGGGACCGGCCGGCGGCGGTCGTCCGATTCGGGCCACCAGTCCGGCTGGATGCCGGGACTGCAGTCTTGCCGGAGGTGGACCGCGCGCTGCTCGACGGCCTCGCACGGATCGACACGGCCGCCATCGCGGCCACCGATGGGCGCCGGGCGCGCACCGACCCCGGAGACCCGCTGCCCGGATTCGCCGCGCTGGTGCGACCGAAGGGTCTGACCGCCCAGGACGGTTTCGGGAGCCGCGCACTGCGGGCGTTCGGGCGAGGAGGACGTCGTGGTCGGTGAGCGCGACAGTGAGGTGCTGGTGGTGGGGGCCGGAGTCGGCGGGCTTGCGGCCGCCTTGAGCCTGGCCGGACGAGGGCTGGTGGTCCGGGTGATCGAGGCTGGTGACCGTCCCGGCGGCAAGGCCGGAACCATCGAGGTCGACGGTGTGCGTATCGATACCGGCCCATCGGTGCTGACACTGCCCGAGGTGTTCGCCGGGCTGTTCGGCCGAGTCGGCCTACGCCTGGAGGACGTCATCGGACTGCGTCGTCTGGACCCGGGGTTCCGCTACCGATTCGCCGACGGGTGCGTGGTGGAGGTGGCCCACGATCCCGACGACACCCTGTCCCGCATCCGCTCCGCGTTGGGCGCCGCGGCGGAAACCGAACTCGCATCATTCCTGCGCTACAGCCGACGGATCTGGGATGCCGCGGCCCCGCACTTCGTTCTGGGACCGGCTCCCACCTGGGCCGCGATGGCCGGCCTGGCGCTGCGACACCCCCGAGCGCTGCTGTCCGTCGACCCGCTTCGCGGTATGGCGGCGTCGATCGACCGGCACATCCGCGACCCGCATCTGCGCATGGTGCTTCGCCGCTACGCGACCTACAACGGCAGTGACCCCCGCCACGCCCCGGCGACTCTGAACTGCATCGCCCACGTCGAATTGTCGTTGGGAGGTTACGGGGTGCGGGGTGGAGTCCACGCCCTGGTCGAGGCGATGGTGACGGCGATCGAAGCCCGGGGCGGGGTGATCGAGTGCGGTACGCCGGTCGATCGGCTACTGGTTCGGGACGGTCACGCCGTCGGTGTAGCCCTGCTCGGCGGCCAGAACCGATTCGGCCGCGCGGTGGTGGTCAATGCCGACGTGGGCTGGCTGCGCGCCGGTGCGCTACCCGACGCCCGACGCCACCTGCCTGCGACAGCAACCCCGTCGATGTCCGCGTGGACGGCGGCGGTACGTGCCAGGCGGCTTGCCGACCGGTTTCCCCATGAGGTGTTGTTCCCCGCCGACTACGACGCGGAGTTCGCCGACATCTTCGATCGCGACCGGCCACCCTCCGACCCGACTGTCTACCTGTGCGCGCAGGAGCGGTGTCACGGGGTGACCGGCTGGGCTGACGCGGAACCGGTCTTCGTGATGGCCAACGCCCCCGCCGAGCCGAGAGACCTGCCACGGCCACCGGAAGTGTGGGCGGAACTCGAGGCGGCCGTCGAGCGACGGATGCGGGCCGCCGGCCGGTGGTCCGACGGTGACGCGCTGGTGTGGCGGCGGACCCCGCGGGGTCTGGCGTCGGCCTTTCCCGGCAGCCGCGGCGCCATCTACGGGGCAGCCAGCAACGATCGCCTCGCGGCATTCAAACGTCCCCCCAACCGGGTGACCGGAATCACCGGTCTGTATCTGGCCTCGGGCAGCGCGCACCCCGGCGGGGGGTTGCCGATGGTGGCGCTGTCCGGTCTGGCTGCAGCCGACTGTCTCGCCGACGACGTTGGCGTACCGAAGGCGGCCCCGGGCCCCGGGCGCTGATGCGGGAAGATCAGCGCATGAGCATGACGATCATGGACGAATTGGACTGGCGCGGACTGATCGCCCAGTCCACCGATCGCGGCGCGCTCGCCACTCGAGCCGACCTTGCCGCCCAGCCCCCGATGACCGTCTACGCCGGCTTCGATCCGACCGCGCCGAGCCTGCACGCCGGCAATCTCGTCCCACTGCTGACGTTGCAGCGATTCCAGCGGGCCGGACACCGACCGATCGTGCTGGCCGGGGGGGCCACCGGGATGATCGGCGATCCGCGCGATTCCGGCGAGCGCACCCTGAACACGGCCGGCACCGTCGCCCAGTGGTCCGAACGGATTCGGGGCCAGTTGGAACGCTTCGTCGAGTTCGACGACTCGGCATCGGGTGCCGTCATCGAGAACAACCTGACCTGGACTGCGCCGCTGAGCGCCATCGAGTTTCTGCGCGACGTCGGAAAGCACTTCTCGGTCAACGTCATGCTTGATCGCGACACCGTGCGACGTCGACTCGACGGCGACGGGATCTCCTACACCGAGTTCAGCTACATGCTGCTGCAGGCGAACGACTACGTGGAACTGCACCGCAGGTACGGCTGCGAGTTACAGATCGGCGGCTCCGACCAGTGGGGCAACATCATCGCCGGCGTCCGTCTGGTGCGCCAGACACTCGGCGCGTCGGTTCATGCCCTGACCGTGCCTCTGGTCACCTCGGCCGACGGCACCAAGTTCGGCAAATCGACCGGGGGCGGCAGCCTCTGGCTGGACCCCGAGATGACCAGCCCATACGCCTGGTACCAGTACTTCGTCAACACCGCGGACACCGACGTCGTCCGCTACCTGCGGTGGTTCACATTCCTGACCGCCGCGGAACTCGCCGAGTTGGAGGAGGCCACCGCCACCCGGCCGCACGAGCGGGCCGCGCAGCGCCGGCTGGCCAGGGAGCTGACCACGCTCGTGCATGGGGAGGCGGCGACGGCCGCGGTCGAGGATGCCTCCGCGGCACTTTTCGGGCGCGGGGAACTGTCTCGTCTGGATGAGCCGACGCTGGCCGCCGCGCTCCGCGAGACCTCCGTCGCCGAACTCACGCCTGGCGGGCCCGATGGAATCGTCGACCTGCTGGTGGCCACCGGGCTGTGTGCCAGCAAGGGCGCCGCCAAACGGACCGTGGCCGAGGGTGGGGTATCGGTGAACAACCAGCGGGTCGACGGTGAGGACTGGGTGGCGACCGACGCGGATTTCCTGCACGGCCGCTGGCTGGTCCTCCGCCGCGGTAAGCGGAACATCGCCGGCGTCCAGCGGGTCGGTTGACCAACTCGGGACTCGGTGTGGCCATCGGATTGGGGGAGTCCCAGCCCAGGTCAACCCGCGATCACCCAGGTAAACCCGCTTGTTACGCAGGGGATTTGACTCCCGTCCGCCCCCTGACGTAACTTATGGAAGTCGTTGCGACGCGGTCAGCCCGCAGAGCGCGACGGCACTCCAGGGAATAGCTCCGGAATCCGGAGCGTTCCATTGACCGCACGACGAAGCCGCGGCTTAATTGCCGGGGATTCACTGCGCGGCCAGGGTGGTGCCGGGTGTGTTGTTTGAGAACTCAATAGTGTGTTTGGTGGTTTTTGTTTGTTGTTTTTGTTTTTTGCCATGCTCTGATCCCCCGGTTGGGGTGTGGTGTTTTGCCAGATTTTTTCTGGTGTTTGGTTTCAGATTGTTCTGAACGGCCGTTTTGGCTCCCTTTTGTGAAAAGGGAGTGAGGTTTTGTTTGGAGAGTTTGATTCTGGCTCAGGACGAACGCTGGCGGCGTGCTTAACACATGCAAGTCGAACGGTAAGGCCC
>JAKOYE010000163.1 GCA_029780675.1 Actinomycetes bacterium | reverse complement strand
CCACCAATGCCAGGGCGAGAACGATGAGGTTGCGAGGACTGCGGAACCACGGTCCACCAGACGCCTTTGCCGGGGCTTGAGCCATGAGGGGGCCGGCGTCATGATGCTGATTCGATCGCACCACATGATCCTAGTCTGGGATCGCTCAGCAGCCGAACCCCAATGCCTCTAGGGCCGCCACACTTCAGAGCTCGTCAAGCTCCCACCAACCGGGTTGCTGGCACCGCCGTCCGGAAACCAAAACAGCACATAAACCGGCGACTGACCCTCAGGTTGCACACCACCCTGATAGCTAGCAAGAAGATGTCCCGCGTTGGCAGCCTCTTTAGAAGCGTATTGCGCATCGGTGAACAAATCCGGCGCGCTCTTGTAACTCACCTCGGTCTGCGCGGCCGTCACTTCATCCCAGATGTGGGCCGTGAAGTCAGGCCCGCCGTTGATCGCGGCCAGGGACCGCAGCACCTGCTTCACCGACGGCTTGAACGCAGCAGAAGCCGGATCGACCGGAACGATCACATCGGCGACGAGTTCGGCCGGTGCGCCACCCTCACCCAGCAGCTGGACGGGTTCGGGCCCCTCAACGACGGGGTCAGCCGGCGCCGTACCCAAGATGGCGGGATCAACCGAACCGAGGACGACGTAGTACGTCGTGGCCTTGTCGGGTCGGTCACTGGTTCGTTGCGCAATCACTTCATACGGCGGGACCGGACCGATCGGCACCGCCGGCGGCTGCACCGGAACCGCTCCCTGCGGCGCGGGAGCGGGGTTCACCGTCCCGCCGACGGCCGGCTTCACGATCGGCTTCGCCACCCCGTGCGCACTGACGATCGCGACATACCCGACCGAGTCGGCCTGCGCCGACCGGCTGTCGCATGACGTCAGCGGCAGACACGCCACCACCACCACTGCTGCGCCCCCCACGCACTGCAGCCCCCGCGTGCGATGACGGAGCATTTCGGCCCTCCAACTACTCCAACCGGGGCGGGGTGAACCGGGAACGGTGTCTCGAGTTCTGACCAGCGCGGTAATTACCTGTGAGGAAACTGTGACATGACCATTGTGGCGTGTCAACTGGTCTTTTGGCCCTTTTTGGAGTAAGAGCTAGGGAACAGTTCAGGGTTTCCAATCGCCGTCGCTGACCATGGCCGCCGCGGCCACCGCGACACCAAGACTTCCCACTAGTACACCACCATGACGGTGCCCCGCGGGCGCGTTTGCGACGCGGCGTCTACCCGCGTACTCACGGACAATCGTCGTCAACACGCGGAGGCCGTCGCGCACCGCATGCAGGTTGCTCGCGCCGAACATCCGGTCCCCCTCGAAACTGCACACCTCCGCTACCGCCAACCCGGCATCGGCGACTCGGGCGTTGATCAGCGCCTCGATCTCGAAGCCGTCCCCCCACTGCGGTGAGTCCGCGCTGACTGGTGGGAGCGCCATCGCGCCGAGCGAATGGCGCCAGAAGGCGTTGTACCCGTAGCAAAGATCGGTGTAGCGGGTGCCGAACAGTGCGTTGTACACCGCGCCCAGCCCCCAGTTGCCGGCCCAGCGGCACCAGGTGATGTCGCTGCTGCCACCGCCGGCCATGAAGCGGGAGCCCTTCACGAAGTCCGCGCCGGCCAGCAGGGCCGCCACGAAGTCGGGGATCTCAGCCGGGTCGTTGCTGCCGTCGGCGTCGAGGGTGACGATGATGTCCCCGGTGGCCGCGGCGAACCCGCAGGCCAGAGCGTTGCCCTTGCCGGAACGCGTCTGCTGCACGACGACCGCCTCTGGCCACAGCAGGCGGGCGACCTCGACGGTGCGATCCTGCGAGTGGCCGTCCACCACCACGATCTCGTCGACGTCGGCGGGCATGCGGCCCGCGATGTGCGGCAGATTGCGTTCCTCGTTCAGAGCCGGAATGACGACGGTGACCCGTGGGCGATACGCAGTCCTGCCCCTAACCGCGATCGGAGCCATAGTCGTCAATGTGGATACCGCCTTCCGGATGGACCGATCTGGCAAAGGCCAACGAAGGTCTGACGGTAACGGCGGCGGGTGTCGAACCAGTCGACGTCCGGTCTCGTTCGGGTCTCGGAATGCGACACGCCGACAGCAAATGGCCCCGCACCGGAGTGCGGGGGCCATTCAGCAGAAAGAGGTCCAGAAACGGTTGAGAGAGGGTTAAGCCTCTTCGGTGAAGTTCCGGGTCACCGACGTGTCGACCGGGATACCCGGACCGGTGGTCGTCGACACGGTGATCTTCTTGAGGTAGCGGCCCTTCGAGGAGGACGGCTTGGCCCGCAGCACCTCGTCGAGGGCGGCGCCGTAGTTCTCCGCGAGCTTCTTCTCGTCGAAGGAGGCCTTCCCGATGATCAGGTGCAGGTTGGCCTGCTTGTCGACGCGGAAGTTGATCTTGCCGCCCTTGATGTCGGTCACGGCCTTGGCCACATCCGGGGTGACGGTGCCGGTCTTCGGGTTCGGCATCAGGCCACGCGGGCCCAGCACACGGGCGATCCGGCCCACCTTGGCCATCTGGTCGGGGGTGGCGATCGCGGCGTCGAAGTCCAGGAAGCCGCCCTGGATCTTCTCGATCAGGTCATCGCTGCCCACCACGTCGGCGCCGGCGGCGATCGCCTGCTCGGCCTTCTCCCCCACCGCGAACACCGCGACGCGGGCGGTCTTGCCGGTGCCGTGCGGCAGACTGACCGTGCCACGCACCATCTGGTCGGCCTTACGCGGGTCCACCCCGAGGCGGATCGCGACCTCGACGGTGGCGTCCTGCTTCTTCGAGGAGGTCTCCTTGGCCAGCTTGGCCGCCTCCAGCGGAGTGTACAGCTTGTCGCGGTCGACCTTGGCGGCAGCTTCCTTATAGGCCTTGCTGTTCTTGCTCATTGTGGTTCCAATCTGTTGTTGGGTGTGGTCAGGCGAGCCGAAGCGGGCTCTCCCACGACTTCTGACTTGCTACTCGACAGTGATCCCCATGGACCGGGCGGTGCCGGCGATGATCTTGGCCGCCTGGTCGATGTCGTTGGCGTTGAGGTCGGCCTTCTTGGTCTCGGCGATTTCGCGCACCTGATCCCAGCTGATCTTGGCGACCTTGGTCTTGTGCGGCTCGGCCGAACCCTTCTGGATGCCGGCGGCCTTCAGCAGCAGCCGGGCGGCGGGCGGGGTCTTGAGTTCGAAGGTGAAGCTGCGGTCCTCGTAGACGGTGATCTCCACGGGGATGACGTTGCCGCGCTGACTCTCCGTCGCGGCGTTGTACGCCTTGCAGAACTCCATGATGTTGACGCCGTGCTGACCGAGCGCGGGGCCGACCGGCGGGGCGGGGTTGGCCTGCCCGGCGTTGATCTGGAGCTTGATGAGGCCGGTGACCTTCTTCTTCTTGGGGGCCATGGCGTGTGGTGTTTCCTTTCCTAATTCGGCGCGGTGTCATGCGCGAGGCGCACGACAACGCGCCCAAATCGACTAGATCTTGGCGACCTGGTTGAAGGTCAGTTCGACGGGGGTTTCGCGGCCGAAGATGCTGACCAGCACCTTGAGCTTGTGCTGTTCGGCGTTGACCTCGCTGATGGAGGCGGGCAGGGTCGCGAACGGGCCGTCCATGACGGTGACCGACTCGCCGACCTCGAAGTCCACCAGGATCTCCGGGCGCTCCAGGGTGGCCTCGCCGCCGCCGGCGGCCGCCGCGGCCGTCGACTTGGCCTTCTTGGCCGCACCCTGGGGCAACAGGAACTTGACGACATCGTCGAGCGACAGCGCGGTCGGCCGCGACGTCGCGCCCACGAACCCGGTGACACCCGGGGTGTTGCGCACCGCACCCCAGGAGTCGTCGTTGAGTTCCATGCGGACCAGGATGTAGCCCGGCAGCACCTTACGGTTGACCTGCTTGCGCTGGCCGTTCTTGATCTCGGTGACCTCTTCGGTGGGCACCTCCACCTGGAAGATGTAGTCGCCCACGTCGAGGTTCTGGACGCGGGTCTCCAGGTTGGCCTTCACCTTGTTCTCGTAACCGGCGTAGGAGTGGATGACGTACCAGTCGCCCGGCTTGCCGCGCAGTTCCTTCTTCAGCGCGGCGGCGGGGTCGAGTTCCTCCTCGACGACCTCGATCGCCGCGTCGGCGACCTCGACGGTCTCATCGATCACGTCGACGGCCTCGCCCACCGGCGCCTCGCCTTCCGGGGTTGTCACGGTAGTCAATCCTCTCGTCAAGGCGTCCGGCTCAGCCGAACACCCAAATCACCAGCTTGGCCAGACCGAGGTCGACCAGTCCGATCATGGTCACGATGAACGCCAGGAACACCAGCACCACCGAGGTGTAGCTGACCATCTGCTTGCGATTCGGCCAGATGACCTTGCGGAGTTCGGCGATGACCTGCTTGACGTAAGTCGCGATCAGGACGAACGGGTTGCGGCTGGGCTTGCCGCTCTCCCCTGCCTTCTTGGCCTTCTTCGGCTTCTTGCCGGCGCCGTCGGCGTCGGCCGCCTCGAACTCCTCGGTGAGGGCCTCGTCCTCGTCCCGTTCGGCCAGCGCGGTGCCGCCGGTCCGTTGCCGCGACCGCTTGCCGGTGGGGCGGAGCGGCCCGGTGGCCGGCGCGGCCGGCGAGGCGCCGGTGTTCTCGGCGTCGTCGGCTGCGGCGTCGGTGGTGTCGCGTTCGTCGCTCACCGCATGCTCCTTAAGTCCGGTGGTGTCACTCCCCAGTGTCCACCATCTGTCGTCTGCACCGGCAACGGTGCTATTCAGTTTGAGCAGGGGCGACAGGACTTGAACCTGCAACCTGCGGTTTTGGAGACCGCTGCTCTGCCAGTTGAGCTACGCCCCTTCGGGGGAGCCCCACATGAATCGCGCGCTCGCCGTCAACCCGACGGAAGCGCGCTTAACGTGGGAATACCCGAAATCGCAGTGTAGCGCGACAGCCTGCCCACTGACTAATCGTGGGTGACAGGCTTGCGCATCACCTGCCCGGTCTCCGGGTCCCAGCCCGCCGAGATGGAGTTATCGCCCTCATGCCCCATCAGGGTGGTGTAGGCGACCAACACCACCTCACCGGTCTTCTCGTCGGTCAGCACATTGCGGCTGGTCACGATATCCGCACCGAACCGTTCGTCGACGGAGTCGATATACATGGTGGCGCGTACCACGTCACCCTCGACGATCGGCCGGAGGTACTGGAATTTCTGGTCCACCTGGACGATCTGCATGGTCTCGAAACCCACGTCGACGTGCTGGAAGAAGTGCCGCTGGGTCATCACCGCGATGATCGACACGAACGTCAGCGGCGCGACCAGGCCGTCGTGGCCCAGTTCCCGGGCGGCGGCCTCGTCGAAGCTGGCCGGATCGGTGGCCTTGACGGCCTTGGCGTACTGACGGATCTGCTCGCGGCCCACCGCGAACGGCTCCGGGTACTCCCAGACCATGCCCCGGATGTCGGTCTTCAGCGCCATGTCACGCCAACTTCGCGACGGCGATGGCGCGACCGAAGATCTTCTTGCCCTCGTGAGTCGCCGTCAGCGCGATGGTGACGGTCTTGTCCTGCTCGTCGACCTTCTTGATCCGGCCGTTGAACACGATGTCGGCACCGACGCCATCGTTGGGCACCGGGACGATGGCGGTGAACCGCACGTTGTACTCGGTGACCGCGCCCGGGTCGCCCACCCACTCGGTGACGTAGCCGCCGCCGAGACCCATGGTCAGCATGCCGTGGGCGATGGCGGTGTCCAGACCCACCTGCTTGGCGATCTCGTCGTCCCAGTGGATCGGGTTCAGGTCGCCGGACACACCGGCGTAGTTCACCAGATCGGCGCGGGTCAGATTGATGTGCCGCTCGGGAAGCTCGTCGCCGACCTTGACCGAACTGAACTCACGCAGTGCCATCCTCGAAGCCACTCTCTCCACTCTCGTCACTCCGCCCAGCGAGCGTCGTGAAATTCTCCTGCACAATGTCACCGTTTTGGTCGGTGATCACGACTTTGGTCACAACGATGTCGGTGCCGTGCGCCTGCCGCAGCTCATCGAGGTAGACATCGGCGTACAGGGTGTCCCCCGCCGTGACGGGCTTGCGGAACTTCAACACCTGGTCGACCTGGACAATCTGCTTGTCGGTGATACCGATCTGGGCGTCGTCGAAGAACGCGCGCTGCGCGGTGTAGCCGAAAACCGAGATGAAGGTCAGCGGTGAAACGACGCCTTTGTAGCCGAGCGCGGCCGCGGCCTCATCGCTGTGATAGGCCGGATCGTCATTCTGAACCGCGCGGGCGTACTCGCGGACCTTTTCGCGCTCGACCTGATAAGAACCGGGATAGCGGTAATGCCTACCGACGATGCTGGGGGAAAGCGCCACGAATCAGCGGGACTCTTTGTGGCCCTGATGCTTGCCGCAGTTGGGGCAGAACTTCTTGAGCTCAAGCCGGTCGGGGTCGTTACGGCGGTTCTTCTTGGTGATGTAGTTGCGGTGCTTGCACACCTCACAGGCCAAGGTGATCTTCGGCCGTACGTCAGTGCTCGAGGCCACGTCGAATGCTCTCTTTCACGCTCGTTGTCTCCCGTAGCGGTGGGGGGGCTCGATCCCCCGACCTCACGATTATGAGTCGTGCGCTCTAACCAGCTGAGCTACACCGCCATGCCGGGGCCGCCGCTCGGCTAGTCCGGGCCGGCGCCCTCCGAGCCCCCTAACGGAATCGAACCGTTGACCTTTTCCTTACCATGGAAACGCTCTGCCGACTGAGCTAAGGGGGCGTGGCCCGCGCGGCGGGCCGTACGAAAGGGTACAGGGTAGAACTGGTCCCGACAAAACCCGTCGACCGTCTGACCGCCAACCACAGTTCAGGAGCGCTTACGTGCACATTCTCTTCGTCTGTACCGGCAACATCTGCCGCTCGCCCACGGCCGAGCGTCTCGCCGCCGGTCTGGCGATGGCGGACATCCGTGCTTCCAGCGCCGGCACCCGCGCGGTGATCGCCCACCCGATGCACCCGGAGGCCGCCCAGGCGCTGCTGGACCTCGGCGGCGACCCGACCGGCTTCTCCGCCCGTCAGCTCACCCCGGCCATCGCCACCGACGCCGATCTGGTGATCGCGATGACCCGGGCGCACCGCGACGCCGTCCTGGAACTCGCGCCGCGGCAACTGCACCGGACGTTCATCCTCACCGAGGCCGCCGCGTTGACCACCCAGTTCGAGCCCGCCGACCTGGGCGACTTATCCACCCTGCGGCCGCAACTGCGCGCCGACGACCTTGAGGACATCGCCGACCCGATCGGTAAGACCCCTGAGGTCTATGCCGAGGTGGCCGAACAGATCGCCGCGTTGGTGGCGCCCGTCGTCGAGTTCTGCCGACGGGTGTTCGTCGGCTGATCCCTGGAGTGAGCGGCGGTCAGCGGGCCGCGCGGGCCGCCCCGCGGTCGGACTTCGCCGAACCGCGCTGCGGGGCGTCGGCAGCCTGGGCCGCTTCGGGGGCGCCGGCGGCCTCCGGGGTAGTCGCCTCGGCACTGCCGGCCACCGCGCGAGCGGGGCGGGGCGTGTCGGCGTTCGCGCGGGCGGCCCGGCCGCGGGCATCCGGGCGGGCGACGGTGACGTCCGCGACGGCTTGTGGGGTTTCGGCGGTGACCGCAGATTCGACGGCGGATTCCATGGCGGTTGCCACGGCCGCCGGCGCGTCGGTGGCCTCCTCGGTAGCCGGGGCTGCGACAGCCGCGGCCGCCCCGCGGCCTCCTGGGGACACCGACGCCAGCGGCGGCGGCACCGGGATCGGCGCCAGCGGCGGAAGTCCGAAGAACTGCGACTGCGCCGACACCCAGTTGTAGCCGGTGTAGAAGAGGTTCTGCCCGTAGATCACCGCGAGTTCCAGGACGTTCAGCGGGTTGGCGATCACGTCCGAGATGAAGTGGACCGTCGAGGCGATCAGCGGCTGGATGCCCTCGAAATAGTTGATGTTCAGCTGGTCGGCCAGCGGCGGGCCGATCAGCGGGATCAGGTCGATCCAGAACTCCGCCGAGCTGACCGTGTACTGCACGAAGTTGGTGATCGAGTCGTAGATGTCCCGGCCGATGCCGGCCAGCTGGATCTCCTCGATGTGGATCGCGGGCACCGCGGCGGCGGTCAGTGCGGGCGCCACAGCGGCGGTCGAGGTCGCGGACGTCATCGCGGGCGTCAACGCCACCGCACCGGCGGTTGCCAGCGCCGCCGCGGGGATCAGAAACGAACGGGCCGAAACGCTCACGGGAGCCTCCTACTAGTCAATGGCCCCAGCCAGGGCGAGGCTCATCATGACAGCGGGTAGGGGTCCCTTCAATGAGCCGCACCGCGACGGCGGCGACATTTCTCGGCTCTACTGTGGGGCTGTGACTTCAACGGCTTCCGGGGCCTCCGATTCCCGCCTGTACTTCCGCCAGTTGCTCGCCGGCCGGGACTTCGCCGTCGGCGACCCGATCGCCACCCAGATGCGCAACTTCGCCTACCTGATCGGCGACCGGCAGACCGGCGACGCGGTGATGGTCGATCCGGCCTACGCCGCCGGCGATCTGCTCGACGCTCTCGAGGCCGACGGCATGCGGCTGTCCGGGGTGCTGGTCACCCACCACCACCCCGACCACGTCGGCGGGTCGATGATGGGCTTCACCCTCAAGGGACTGGCCGAGCTGCTGGACCGGGTCAGCGTGCCGGTCCACGTGAACACCCATGAGGCCCAATGGGTTTCGCGAGTCACCGGCATTCCGCTGGGTGATCTGACCACCCACTCGCACGGCGACGTCGTCGACGTCGGCGACATCCCCATCGAACTGCTGCACACCCCCGGCCACACCCCGGGCAGCCAGTGCTTCCTTCTCGACGGACGACTGGTGGCCGGCGACACTCTGTTCCTCGACGGCTGCGGGCGCACCGACTTTCCCGGCGGTGACGTCGACGAGATGTTCCGCAGCCTGCAGCAGTTGGCGGCCCTGAAGGACGACCCCACGGTGTTCCCCGGGCACTGGTATTCCGCGGAGCCCAGCGCCGGCCTGGAGGAGGTCAAGCGCACCAATTACGTCTACCGGGTCCGCGATGCCGGGCAGTGGCGCGCGCTGATGGGCGGCTAGCTTCGGATTCCGTCGCCCACCGGTCCTGTGATCCTCGCAACATGCTATGGCCTGGGGATTTGACAAGCGATACCGTTCCTGTATCAGCGAGGCTCAGAACCTCAGCGGTGGCGACATTCAGGAGGCTCCCCATGAAGAAGGCGACAATTTTCCTCGGAGCAGCCCTGGCCGCCGGGTCGCTGGCAATGGCCGCACCGGCCGCCGCCACCCCGGCACCCACCCCGGGTTCCACCGACGCCGCCAGTGTCGCGGCCGCCGCCCCCGGCTCCCTCGGAACCGAGATGCAGGCCAGCGAGATCTACGTGCAGGGTGCCTCCGCCCATCTGGACGGGGCCCGCATCGGCGCGGGCAGCATCGACGGTTTCTACTCCAAGGCCGCCACGGACGGCACCGTGACGCTGTCCGCCGTCTACAAGCCGGCTCTCTAGCTTTTCAGCGCCGCCTGCGGCGCAGACCCAGTCCGATCAGCAGGATCGCGTACACCAACGGCTGATCACGCATCGTGAAACCCAGGTCCCGCAGGATCGCCACCTCGACCGGTGTCAACACCCGGACGCCGAGGCCGTAACCGGAGAACGGTTCCATCACATAACCCGGCAGTTCGTCGACGTGCGACACCGAACTGCCCTCCTCCCAACTGCCCGGGGTGTACAGCGGCACCGGGCCGCCGTAGGCGGCGACCGCATTGGGCCCGGCGAAGTACAGGCCGCCGCCGGCGCCGGTGAAGTTGCCGACCAGGCCGCTGACGATCCGGTAGTCGTTGCCGATCACCCGGGTGCCGTTGCTCGTCGCCAGGAAGCTGTCGTAGATCGTCCAGTTCCGGTCCGCGGATGCCGGGTTGCCGCCGGTGCCGGTCAGGAAGCCGACGGTGTGCAGAAGCTCGTGGATCGCCACGGCCTTGAAGTCGTACTGGCTGCCGGAGACGCTGTTACCCAACGCCCACGGGTAGCTCCAGTTGTAGGTGATCGAGGCGTCGGCGGTGCTGCCGTTGGCATCCGTCCCGGTGATGATCTCCTGCTGCACCACCGTGCGGTAGGACCCGGACCCACCGCCGGTGAAGCTCACCGAGGCGTAGGCCAGCGTGCCCGAACTCGGCGAGTTGATACCGCTGACGTTGACGGTGATCGTCACCGGCGTGCCCACCACGAAATACGACGCCAGTGACGCCGCCGTCGACTCCAGTGCGCTGCGGGCCTCCGGCGTCCAGTACTGCGAGCCCGCGCCGTAGACGAACCCGAAGCTCACCACGCTCTGCACCGGCGGTGCGACGGCCGGGGCGACGGTGACGCTGACCGGGATGGCCACCGATCCCCCGTGCCCGTCGGTGACGGTGACGGTGAAGGCGTCGCTCTTGTCGGCGTCGGTGGCCCCCGGTGCCGCGGCGGACTGCCGGGCGGAGGTCGACGGGGTGTAGGTGAACGACCCGTTGCCGGCGACGGTGGCCGTCCCCTTGGCCGGCGTGGAGGCACTGTAGGTCAGCGTGTCACCGTCGGCGTCGACGGCGACCACCGATCCGGTGACCACACCGGTGGTGGCGTTCGGCGTTCCCACCACCGCACCGCCCGAGACCGGGGCGTTGTTGGTCGGCGAGATCGCCACGGTGACCAGGACGGCGGTGCTGCCGCCACTGCCGTCGCTGACGGTGACGGTGAAGGTGTCGGTCTTGTCGGCGACGGTGGCGTTGAGCGCCGCCGCCCTATGCCGCGTGGTCGGTGTCGGCAGGTAGGTGAAGGTGCCGTCGGGGGCGACGGTGACGGCACCCTTGGCCGTCGATGTCGGGCCGGTGTAGGTCAGCGCGTCCCCGTCGGCGTCGGTGGCGGTCACCCGGCCGGTGACCCGTCCGGTCGCCGGGTCGGGTGTGCCGACGCTGACCCCACCCACCGGGGCCTCGTTGAGCGGCGAAACCTCCACGGCGATAACGACGTCCACGGTGCCGCCGAATCCGTCGGCGACGGTGACGGTGAAGCTGTCGGTCTTGTCGACGACGGTGGCCATCGCCGAGGCGGCGTCATGGCGGGCCTCGGCGGTCGGGGTGTAGGTGAAGGTGCCGTCGGCGGCGACGTTCACCGCGCCCTTGTCGGTCGCGGACGGGCCGGTGTAGGTCAGCGGGTCGCCGTCGTCGTCGCTGCCGAGCACGGCGCCGGTGACCACACCGGTCACCGGGTCGGGGCCACCGACGGCCACCGCCGCCACCGGAGCGGTGTTGCGGGGGTCGACCACCACGGTGACCCGGGTCGTCGTGGCGTGCCCGGCGGCGCCGATCAGGCCGAAGCTCAGCAGGTTCAGCAGACCTTCCAGGCCGTGGATGTGGAAGCCGCTGGGGGCGTCGCTGACGGTGACGGTGAAGGCGTCGGTGGTGCCGATCCGCGCGTAGGCGTCGTCGGGGGTGTAGGTGTAGCGGCCGTCGGCGTCGACCACCACGCTGCCGCGCTCCGGTTGCTCGGTGACGGTGTAGGTGACGGCGGCACTGTCCGGGTCGTCGATGTTGAGGTCACCGGTGACCACACTCTGCGAGTCCTGCCCGGTGCGGGTGGGGTTGAGCGTCGGGGTCGCGTTGAAGAAGAGTTCGGCGATGGGGTTGGCCGCCGCGTCGGCGCGGGCGGTGGCCCGCGCGATGGCGGAGGTCTGGGCCGCGGCCCGCGCGGCGGGGGCCGATCGGGCGCCGGCCACCCGGCGGTCGTTGGGAGTCCGCCCGGTCGGGATGTCGACCGTTTCCGCCGCTGCCGGAATGGTCACGGCTACAACGGCTTTCGAGTCAGCATGGCGGGCCGAAGAGTGCTGGGCACGGGACTCCGCCTGGGAGCGGGTGGCGCCGTCGCGGCCGGCGTTGGTGTCGGCGCTCTGCGCGGCGTACCCGGGCTCGCCGGCGTCGGCGGATTGCTCCGGAGCGGCCCACGCGGGGGCCGACGCGATCAGCGCCCCCGCTCCGAGGACGACCAACGCGGAGCCGGCTCGACCGGCACCTTTCGCGGCCCTCATCAGGTCAAACTAGCAGCCGCAGCAGCGCGGAAACACCCGTATCAGCGGGGCGGATTCACCACGTAGCCGAGGTCGCGCAGCATCGCCTGCTCGACCGGGCTGAGAAACCGGATCGCCGATCCGTAGCCGTAGAACGGTGTCATCAGGAAGCCCGGCAGCCGGTTGACGTGGGACACCGACCGGCTTCCCGTCGCCCACGGATCCGGGGTGAACAACGGGACCGGCCCACCGAATGCCGCCACCGCCTGGGGGCCGGCGAAGAACAGCCCGCCGTTGGCCCCGGTGAAGTTCGCCAGGTACTGCGGCTTGATCTGGTGGGCCTCGTCGATCACCGGGCTGCCGTCCGGCGCCCGCAGGAAGCTGTCGTACTGCGTCCAGTTGCTGTTCTGGCCGAGGGTGTCGTCGGCCCCGCTGAGGAAGCCCAACGCGTGCACCAGTTCGTGCATCACCACGGTGCGGAAGTCGTACCGGTCCGGCGCGACCGCCTCGCTGAAGTTCCAGTTCTCGGCGAAGTTGGTGGTGAGTTCCACATCCGGGTCCGGCCCGTTGGGGTCGACACCGGACTGCACCTTGGTCTGCAGCCAGGTGCCGGTGAACCCGGGGCCCGGATCGGTGAAGCCGACCCACGACGAGGCGATGTTCGGCGAACCCGGGGTGTTCATGCCGACCACACCCACGTCGATCACCACCGGTTGCGGCACAACGAGATACGACGACAGCGCGGCCGCGCCGGCCTCCAGTGCCGCGCGGGCCTCCGGGGTCCACAACTCCGCACCCGGGCCGTAGAGGAAGTTGAACCGCACCCCCGAGCCGACGGGTTGGGCGGTCGGAACCGGCGGGGCAGGCGGCGCGAGCGGCGGGGGCGGTGCGAGCGGATCGGCCGGGGCGATCGCGATGCTGACCGGTATGTCGAGCACACCGCCGAACGGGTCGCTGACGGTGACCATGAAGAAATCGGCGCCGTCCACCGCCGCGGCGGCCCGGGCCTCCGGGGTGGGCGTGTAGACGAAGGTGCCGTCGGGGGCGAGGTTCACACTGCCCTTACCGGTGACCGGCGGGGCGACGAAGGTCAGCGGGTCACCGTCGGGATCCATCGCGATGACCCGGCCGGTCACGACTCCGGTTCCGGGTTGCGGGGCGTCGACGCTGACCGTCCCGCCGGTGGGGGCCGAGGCCGCCCACGCCGATCCGGACCCGCCGACCGCGAGCGGGATTCCGGCGCACAGGGTCAGCAACACGGCCGCGAGCCGAGCCGGTGGGCGCATGACAGCACCGTATCGGCACGCCGGTACGGTCTTTCTGACCGCCCCCAGTGAGGAGTAACCATGAGCGTCAGCTACCGCCGAGACGAATCCGTCGCCGTCATCACCATGGACGACGGAAAAGTCAACGCGCTCGGACCCGCCATGCTGGCCGAGATCAACTCCGCGCTGGACCGGGCCCAGAGCGAGGAGGCCGGCGCTGTCGTGATCGCCGGCAACGAGCGGGTGTTCAGCGGCGGCTTCGACCTCAAGGTGTTCCGCTCCGGGGATGTGCAGGCCTCCATCGACATGCTCAAGGGCGGTTTCAACTTGTCCCACCGGCTGCTGTCCTTCCCGGTGCCGGTGGTGGCCGCGTGCACCGGGCACGCCATCGCGATGGGGTCCTTCCTGGCCTGCAGCACCGACCACCGGATCGCCGCGCCGGTCTACAACTTCCAGGCCAATGAGGTCGCCATCGGCATGGTGCTGCCCTACCCCGCCCTGGAGGTTATGAAGCTGCGGCTCACCCGGTCGGCGTACCAGCAGGCGGTCGGGCTGGCCAAGACGTTCCTCGGTGAGACCGCGCTGGCCGGCGGCTGGATCGACGAGATCGCCATGCCGAACCGGGTGCTGCCGCGTGCGATTGAGGCCGCCCAGGACTTCGCCACCAACCTGCACGCCAAAGCGCACTACGCCTGCAAGATGCGGGCCCGCCAGGAGACGCTGGATGCAATCCGGGCCGGGATCGACAACATCCACACCGAGTTCGGTCTGTAGTTGTCCGGCGACGGGCCGGGGCGCTTCGCCGGCCGGGTGGCGATCATCACCGGGGCCGGGGCACCTGACGGCATCGGTGTGGCGGTGGCCCGGCATCTGGTCGATGAGGGCGCCCGGGTGGTGCTCGGCGCCACCTCCGAGCGGGTGTTCCAGCGCGTCGAGGAACTCGGCGCCGCGGCCGTCGGCGTGGTGGCCGACCTCACCGTCGACGGTGCGGCCTCCACGCTGGTGGATGCCGCCGTGCAGCGCTGGGGCCGGGTGGACATCCTGGTCAACAACGCCGGGATGACCTCGGTGAGCCAGGGCTGGGACGCCGACTCCGATGTCGCCGACCTGTCGCTGGCCGAATGGGACGCCGCGCTGGCCCGCAACCTGACCACCGCGTTCCTGATGTGCCGGGCGGTGGTGCCGGTCATGCGCGCGGCGGGATACGGCCGGATCGTGTCGGTGGGCTCGACCACCGGGACGGTCAACGCGATGCCGGGCCAGTCCACCTACACCGCCGCCAAGGCCGGGCTGGTGGGGCTGTCCCGGGCGCTGGCCCTGGAGGTCGTCGGCTCGGGGGTGACGGTCAACGTCGTCGCGCCCGGCTATATCGCCACCGGTTCGCAATTGGACTTCGAGGCCGCCGCGGCCGCCGCCGGGCCGATCGGACGCAGCGGCACCCCGGCCGAGATCGCCGCGTGCGTGGGGTTCCTGGCGCACGAGTCGGCCTCCTTCGTCACCGGCGCGGCGCTGGTCGCCGACGGCGGGCACGGCCTGCCGGAAACCTGGGCTCGGTAACCCCCAACTTCGGCGCGGTTTCGTGCGCTGAGCGCTCGTTAGCGCGCCGAAATTGCGGCCCGGATCTCGGTCAGCACTCGCTCCGGCTGTTCGGTGAGGTCCAGCCAGGTGAACCGCAGCACCTGCCAGCCCCACAGCGCGAGCCTGTTCTGGCGCTTGCGGTCGGCCTGGAACGCCTGCCAGTCGCTGTGGAAGGCCCAGCCGTCGATCTCGATGACGACCCGTTCGGCCGGGAACGCAACATCGACGACATACGGCCCGATCGGGTAGTTGGCCTGCCAACCGCGGATCTCCGCACCCCGCAGCAGGTCGATCAGCAGCCGTTCGGCCTCGGACCGGGCGCCGCCTTCGGCCGCCCGCAGCAGCCGCCGAGCCTCCCGGGCGCCGTAGCGGCCGCCGTTGCGTTGATGGGCACGCTGCAGGTCCGCTAAACCCAACCGGCGCTGCAGGGCGGTGTCCATCACCGCCGATCCCCCACCGGCACGGACGGCCGCTTCCAGCACGGTCAGCGCCAGTCCGGTGACCCGCAGCCCGCGATGCTCGGTCAGATCGTGGTCATTGAGATCCCGCCGACGGACGACACACTCGGCCGTCGAGCGGCCGTGGCTGTTGCGCGGCACGGTGACCTCGAGGGTTCGCGGCGCGGTGGTCATCAGGCCGAGCCACCACGCCGCGGTCAGCCCACTCCCCGCCGCCCGGGATCCCTTCGACCAGACCGCCGCGCGGATACGCGCCGCGGTGCCGAACGGCCGATCGTCGGCGAAGTACACCCCCGGGCCGCATCGACGCCACCGACCGGACCGCACCCGTCGGCGCACCGCAAACTCGCTCAGCCCGGCCCGCCGGGCCTGAGACAGCGTCACCACCCCGTCCTGGCGGCGCAGATAATCCTCGATCACATGGAGTTGGACGTAATGGCCGCCGCCACGGTTCCATCGGTGTCCAACTTCGGCGCGGTTTCGTGCGCTGGGCGCTCGTTAGCGCGCCGAAATCGGCTAAGAGACGGCGGTGATCCAGGCCTTCGCCGCATCGACGTCCCCGGCCGGGAAGTGCTTGATGTCGGCGGCCACGAAATGCGAGCCGATGCGCTCGGCGGCGTCGCCGAGGTGGGAGTCGGTGACCACGGCGATCTTCTTGACGTGCCGATGGTGGTCGCGGACGAACCGCAGGTGGGTGACCAGCGCCCCGAAGCCATCCCAGCCCGGGAAATGGGCGGCCTCGATGATCAGCCCGGCCAGGTCACCGTGCTCGTCGATCTGCGGGTCGACGGCCTCAGCCAGGGCGGTGAAGTCGCTCTTCTCCAGCGCCGACTGCGGGCGAATGGTGAGCACGGCGGTCTGCGGGTCCAGCGTGAAGTCGATCATGATGCTCACTCAACCAGACGGTCGGCCGAGGTTGTCCGAGTTTGCCTGAGCCGGCTACGCCGAAGGCAACGGCGAGACCACCTCGGGGTCGTGCGGCAGATAGTTCTCCCACTGGATGGTGGGCTCCCCGTTCCACCGGTAGGCGACGAGCAGGCCGCCGTCCTTGATCGCACCGAAGTCCACACAGGCGGTGTGGTCGGTCCAGTCGTCGCGGTTGTGCTCCCATTCGAACCAGTAGTGGCCGTACACCACCGGGACCTGGTCGGCGTAGACGTAGGACAGGTGCTGAGGGTCGACCTCATCGGCCGGCGGCGGCGGATACGGTCCGCCGTCGAGGGCCACCATCCCCCGAACATCGGCCAGATCGCGAAGCGTGCGGGCATCGGGATCCCACCAGCGCACCCGCGCCTTGTAGCGAGACGTGCCGCCGTGGTCCAGATACGGCACCGGCACGGGGATTTCCGGCCCCTTGAGCAGAATCTCGACCGCCTCGTACAGCGCCGAACCCTTGCGGGACGCCTCGGCGTAGTGCCGCACCGTCTCCAGGCGGTCCGACCCGGATGCCTCGAAAAGGGTGCGGATGGACGGCTCGTGCCAGCACGCATGCACCACCCGCAGCCCGTCCAGATCGAGCCACAGCGGCAGGGTGGTGAACCAGTCCAGGTAGTAGCGCCGGTCGGCCTCGTCGAGGTCGAGGAAGGCCTGGTGGGTGCGGATGTTCCCCTCGGTGTGCTTGCGGATGTACTCGCCGGGGACGTCCGGATCGGGTGTGGCGAAGCAGATCGCGTTGAACTCGTGGTTTCCCATCGCGACCTGCGCGGTGCCGGCATCGTGCATCGCTTTGACGAGGCGGAGCACCTCGAGCTGCTCGGACCCCCGGTCGATCAGGTCCCCGACGAACACCGCGGTGCGATCGGGGTGTTCGTAGACCCCGTGCCGCTCGCGGTAACCCATCTGTTCAAGCAGGACACGCAGTTTCGTCGCGCAGCCATGCACATCGCCGATCACGTCGTACGCCATAAATCTCCCCCTTGTAGCCGAAAACCCCTCCATTCATCAGAACGGAACGGCACCGGGGTTTATTCCCGAGGGTCGAAAACCTACGGGCCGGGGGCGGGGGTGACCGACGGGCGCGGTCCGGAAAGTTCGACGGGGCCTGGAGTCAGGGCGCTGCCCTTGATCCACTCGTCCCACGACGTGGACCAGTCGCCGCCCTCGGCGAGGGTCAGCGGCGGCCCACCGGTGAACCGGACCTCGACGATGTCGCCGGGTTGGGCCCACTCGAAGTAGAACTTGGCGTTCTCGCCGCTGAGGTTCAGGCAGCCGTGGGAGAGGTTGGTGTTGCCCTGCGCCCACACGGTGTCGTCGAGTTGGTGCAGGTAGATGCCGTCAAGGCTGATGCGGGTGGCGTAGCCGATCTTGAGCTTGTAGCTGTCCGCGGTGCCCGCCGGCATCCCGTAGGTGGACGAGTCCATGGTGACCAGTTCGGCCTTGTCCATCACCACGTAGTTCCCCGGCGGGGTCCACCAGGAGAAGGTCCTGCCGGCGACGGTGGTCGTGCCGCCCCGGCCCATCGAGGTCGGCATGGTTCGCACCAGGCGGCCGTTCTCGAAGAGGCTGACCTGCTTGGTGATGTCGTTGGCCACCGCGATGCGGGCGTCACCGATGGTGAAGGTGTTCCTGGCATCGGCCTGGCCGTACAGCCCCTCGCCCAGCTTGAGTCCGAACATGTTCAGTTCGGCGGTCACCCGGGTGCCGGGGGCGTAGTAGTTCTTCGGGCGCCAGTGCGCCTTGGTGTCGCTCATCCAGTGCCACGCGCCCTCCACCGGCGGATCGGTGGTCACCGTCATGTTCTTTTCGGCGAGCGCCTTATCGGCGATCGGCTCGTCGAAGTGCGCGACGACGATGGTGCCGATGCCGTAGCGCTGGTCTTCGTTGATCCCGTTGCCGCCCTGCACCTCGAGGTAGGGGTGTACATAGTTGCCGGCGTACAGGGTGGAGAAGTTGCTGGTGCGAGTCAGCGGGACCCCGGTGGTGCTCCTGGAACTCACTGTCATGGTGTAGTTCCGAGCGAAGTCCAGGCGGTCGGTGGACGTCCACGACGTTCCGTCCGCGGAGATCCGGCCGTTGACGGCGGAGCCCCAGTCATCGACCAGGGTGACGGCGGTGATCGTGCCGTCCAGCACCTCGGCGCTGACCGGTGCCGACGGGCTGAGTCCCACGGCGCCGTCAGACGGCGACACACCTACCAGCGGCGGCTGCGGCGTGGCAGACGGTTGCGGCGCGGCGGCAGTGGCGGTCGGCGCCTTGCGGCAGTCCTGGCAACCAGGAAGCCCGGCGACGTCGCTGGCCAGTACCCCTGTCAGCAACGCCACAACGACCAGGGTCGCGGTACGGGCACGACGAGGGAAGATCACCGAATTACTCCAGGCAGGTTGTCCAACGGCCAATCCGTCAGCACTGACGGTTGCTACGCCGGGTCGATCATATCCACATTCGCGGGGTGGTCCGCACCGTGCGCCCTCCCCTGCGGGGGCGAGACTTTAGCAAACTTCAGCCCCATCTCGGCGAGTGAAACACCGCGTGTCGCACACACTTTCCGGGCGGCCGTATCGGCACCCGGCGACCCCCGGGAAGCCCCCTGTTAGACTGGTGACAACACCGGCGCACTCAGCCGGTACGTCGTGGAACATTTCAGTCCACCGGCCCCGGATCACCGGGCAGCCAGTTCGAGTGAGCGTGCGAAACCGCACCCCTTGTCTCGCGGCGATCGATTTTGCCCACCGGCAATCTCGCCATCACTGTGCACAACCGCGCACCTGCGCGCGCACATCCGATGCCCGAAAGGGGCACCACTCTCATGACCGATCAGATCACTCAGACCTTCGCCGACCTCGGCGTGCCCGCACCCCTGGTGCAGGCGCTGACCGCGGCCGACCGCAGCCACCCGTTCCCGATCCAGGCCCAGACCCTGCCCGACACCCTCGCCGGGCGCGACGTGCTCGGCCGCGGTAAGACCGGCAGCGGCAAGACGCTGGCGTTCTCCATCCCGCTGGTCGCCCGGCTGGCCCGGCACCAGCGCACGCCCGGCCGCCCCGCCGGCCTGGTGCTGGCTCCCACCCGGGAGTTGGCCACCCAGATCACCGCGACCCTGACCCCGCTGGCCGAGGTTTACGGCCTGCGGGCCACCACCATCTTCGGCGGCGTGCCCCAGGCCCGTCAGGAGCGGGCGCTCAAGGCCGGCGTCGACATCGTCGTGGCCTGCCCCGGCCGGCTCGAGGACCTGATGCGCCAGAAGGTGGTCCGTCTCGACGCCGTCGAGATCACCGTCATCGACGAGGCCGACCACATGGCCGACCTGGGCTTCCTGCCCGGTGTCACGCGGATCCTGGCCGCCACCCCGGCGGGTGGGCAGCGGCTGCTGTTCTCCGCGACGCTGGACAACGGCGTCGACAAGCTGGTCAGCCGCTTCCTGCGCAACGAGGTGTCGCATTCGGTGGACAGCGAGAACTCGCCGGTTCCGGACATGACCCACCACGTGTTCCACGTCGGTGGCGCCGACGACAAGCGGCGCCTGGTGCACACCCTCGCCTCGGGCACGGGCCGGCGAATCCTGTTCCTGCGCACCAAACATCAGGCGCGCAAGCTGGCCAAGCAGCTGACCGAGGCGGGCATCCCCTCGGTGGACCTGCACGGCAACCTGTCCCAGCCGGCGCGCGACCGCAACCTGGCGGCCTTCACCGCCGGCACCGCCCGGGTGCTGGTGGCCACCGATATCGCAGCGCGCGGGGTGCACGTCGACGACGTCGAACTGGTCGTCCACTGCGACCCGCCCGCCGAGCACAAGGCCTACCTGCACCGCTCCGGGCGCACCGCCCGGGCCGGCCGCTCCGGTGACGTGGTGACCGTGGTCCTGCCCGAACAGCGCCGGGAGACCCAGGCGCTGCTGCGCAAGGCCGGCATCCACACCGCACCTCAGCAGGTCAATGCCGACTCGGCCGAGGTCCGCGATCTCGTCGGCGAGACCGCGCCCTACCAGGCCCCCGTGGCCGTCGCTCCGGCGCCGACCAGGTCCACACCGAAGTCCGGATCAGCCCCCCGCCGATCCGGTGGCGGCCAGCAGCGTCGCCGCGGCCCGGCGGCCGGCCAGCCGACGGCACCGCGCCCGGCCCAGCGGCGCCGGTCCTCACGGGCCGCCGGCACCGCGATCTGACGTCGGCAGGCAAACCCGGAAAACAAACCCATTGCCTGTTCCCCATTGCCACCGCGGACCATGTCCCGCATAATGTCCGAGTCTGCCAATAGCCTGAGGGTGAGCCTGAGGGCTAGTGGCAGAGGGGGTTAGTCAGATGGTTCTGGATCGCATGTCTTCACAGGACATCGAGCGGCTCGCAAGAAGAGCGGGCGCGCGAAGGGGTGAATCCGACAGCACGCTACGGCTGTGGGTCGCGCGCGAGCTGTTCGATCTCTGGAACGAGACGACCAACCCCGAACTGCTCTCGGCCCAGTGGAACAGCCTCAACGGCGAAGACCGCCGTTATTGGCTGCGGCTGGCCGGCGAGCTGCTGGACCGTCTACGAAAGGGGGATTAGGTGGAGAACGCTCAACTCGAGCACGTGCTTCTGACCCAGATCGACACGTTGGGCAAGAAGATCGATGCACTGCAACCGGAATGGGAGGTACCCAGCCTGCAGCTGTCGTATCTCAACACTGAGGTTCTCAGTGCGCTGCTTCGGCTGCTGCACTGACGGCTCGGTTCGGTAGGCGGCGACCCGGTCGCCGCGTCAGGCTTCGATACCCAGCCGGCGGGCCACATCGGCGCCGCCGTACTGGCGGATGAACGCGGGATCGCCGCACACCACCAGTTGGTCGCGCGCCCGGGACAACCCGACGTAGAGACGTTCGGGCGCCCGCTCAAGGGCGTACCGGTCGTTGACCACCAGCACGATGGCGCGGCGTTCCAGGCCCTTGAACCCCAGCACATGCCCGTAGAACACCTGCTCGGCATCCCAGAACGAATCCCAGTAGGCGGTGGTCCCGGCTTCCTGCCGGGCCTGCTGCTCGGGGTGGCGGCTGCCGGTGGTCAACAACGCGACGTCCTCGGGCCGCCAGCCCTCCTCGAGGAGCCGGTCCACCTGGTCGTCGCCGGTGTCGAGGGCGTCGTCGAAGGTGCACGGCACGAATCGCACCTCCGGACCGTCACCGCCGAGGAATCGCATCGGATGGTCCACCAACGGCTGGAAGGCGTTGGCGATCTGCCGGGTGTTGCGGATGTTCTGGTCGAGGATCAGCGGCACCAGCGGCACCGGCGGGGTGCCCTGGCGGTCGAACACCCGCTGCCCCTCGTCGATGAACACGAAGAGCCCGCCGTTGTCGGGGTCGCGCAGCGCGGCCAGCACCGGATCCCACCAGCTGTCGGCGAAGTCCTGGGCCTCGTCGATGACGATCGCGTCGAACCGTTGCCCGTCGGGCAGGTTGGTGGCCAGTTCGAGCATGGTCTCCGGCAGGTCGTGTTCGAAGAACCGCGCGGTCTCCGCCGTGCGGATGTTCTCGTTGGGGCCCTGTGGCGCACCCCATGCGATACCCAGGCTGTGGAACTCCCCCACGTAGGCCGGCCGGGTGCGCCGCGACCAGTCCGCGGTGATCCGCCGCAGATAGGACGCCAGACCGTGGGAGTAGCAGATCAACGCGACCCGCTGACCGCTGTCGGCCAGCCGCCGGGCCTGCTCGACGGCCAGGAACGTCTTGCCGCTGCCGGCCCCGCCGCGGATCTCCACCCGGTTGAGCAGTCGGATCGCCGACAGCACCACCGCCTGCTGCTCGGTGAGGATGTCCGCGGCGTGTTCGTTCTCCAGTGCCCGGGCCACCACATCGCGCTGCGGCAGCCCCCGCCCGCCCAGTGCCGCCCGCAACTGGGCCATCGCGGTCGGACTCAGCAGCGGCAGGTCGACCTTCTGGGTGAGCGAGATGTGACGCAGCCGCTCCCCCAGGTCGTCGAGTCCGTTGCGGTCGATCGCCATCCAGTTCGGACAGTCCGCGAGGGCAAAGTCTTGCGGCAGTTCACTGTTGGTGAGCACAACGACGTGGTTCCAGCGGGGTCGCCGTTGAGTCCAGCGAGGGTCGGATTCAACGAATGCGCGCAGCGCGTATCGGGCCTGGCGGACCTGACGGACGGGGTGGATGGTCTTGACGCGACCACGGGCGTTCTGTCGCCACTCAGTGCCGGTATGCCACACCTCCCCGCCTTTGACCTCGACGCACACGATGCCTGCACCCTCGATGGCGACCACGAAGTCGATCTCGTGGTCCTTCTCGTGGTCGGTGACCCGCTGACCGACGACGATGAGGTCATCGTCGGCCAACTGCTCCTGCAGAAGGCTGAGCACCCGCTTCTCGCTGGCGTTGGCCAGCCTGGGCTGGTCGGGAATGACGATGGGCATCGTCAGGAGGTCTATCACACGGCTGCCGCGGGATCACGTGTTCCTGGCCAGGAAGCGCCGGAACAGCAGCCAGCCGACGGCGAGGTTGTAGGCGACGCCGACGACGAGGTACGGCCACCACGTGCCGTGGTCGGCGGCCACCCAGAACGCCTTGGCCGCCCAGTACGGCGGCAGCACACCGAAGGCCAGATTCCACGCCGAGTCGATGAACCACGGCAGGCACGGTAGGCCCGCGATCAGCATGCCCAGCGCGCGGACCATGGCGATGCCCTGGATCTTGTTGTTCGCCGTCACGACGATCAGCAGCAGCGTGACAACAGCCGACATTCCGGCCAGCAGGCCGATCGGGATCAGCGGCAGCACCAGACCGGGGGGCAGTATCCCGCTGAACGACATCGTCGCCACCACATAGATGGCGGTCAGCCCCGTGACCGTGCCCGCGCGGTAGGAAAAGAACACCGACAGCGGCACCGGTGTCACCCGCAGTGCGGTGAGCGTGCCGGCGTCGACCTCATCGAGAACGAGGAAAGCACCCAGACCACCGGTGACGATGATGCTCGTCAGCAGCAAGAACGCGGTCAGGACCAACGGATAGTAAGGAACCAGGTCGACGTCATAGCGTTCGGCCAGCATGTCGGTGAACAACGGTGTGGCAACGGCGACGGCACCCGTCCAGATGACGGGCGCCAGCACGATCATGACCAGTAGCGGATCGCGATAGGTGCCGCGAAGATCGTTGCGGCCGAACGTCCTGACCGCCTTCATGACTGTCCCGGTCACGATCCACCGGACCGTGCGACGACGTAACGCCCGAAGAGTTTCTTGGCCAGCCAGCACAGTCCGGCCGTGCACACGGCGGAGTACGCCAGGGCGTAGACCACCTGCCACGGCGCCAGGGCCACCTGATCAAACGCGGCACCGAGCAGCAGCAGCGGCCCCAACGTCGGAACCAGGTAGGCGATCGGGTGGGGCCACACGCCGGAGTAGTACAGGACCGGCAGCACCGACATCGCCGCCAGTGGGATGACCGCTGACATGAACCAGTCGCTGACCGACCCGAACGGCAACGACGTGATGAATCCGACCAGGAGCATGAGCAAGGCACCCAGGACGACGCCGGCCACCAACAGCGCGCTGATGTGCGCGAACCCATGGACGATGGTGACCACGGCGACCGCGACGCCCAGTGTGACGGCCAGCAGGACAGTGAGTTTCGCGGCCAGATACTCCCAGAATCGCAGCGGGGTGGAGATCACCGCGCTGAGGGTGCGCTCCTGCTTTTCGAAGAACACGATGCCGCCGATGAAGAAGAACCCGATGAGGGCGATATCACCCAGCAGGACGTAGGGCTCAACGGCGGGTCGCAGGTGCCGCGGCATGGGGAGCAGCAGGGCCAACCAGATGAGGCCGGAGAAGACAGCCGCGTGGAGAAACTTCTGCCGGTACTGCAGCCTCAGTTCGAGGCGCAGTGCGCTGAGGAATCGAGTCATTCCAGCCGCCGCCCGGTGACCTCGACGAAGACATCATCGAGGCTGGCCTCCCGGCTGTGGATGGTCTCGACATGCTTTTCCCGCAACACATTTCGGAACTCATCGTTGTCGGCGAGCCCGTCCATCGGAAAGTCGGCGGCATCGAGGCCGCCGCCCTCCCCGCGGTACTCGACGCGGACAACCCGCCGGCTGCGCGCGATCCTGAGTTCGGCCGGAGTGTCCAAGGCGGCGATCTCACCGTCGACGACGAATGCCACCCGATCGCACAGCTCGTTCGCTGTGGCCATGTCATGGGTGGTCAGAAACACGGTACGACCGCGCGCCTTGAGGTCGAGGATCATGTCCTTCACCGTGCGCGCGTTGACAGGATCCAGACCGGACGTGGGTTCGTCGAGGAATACCAGTTCCGGGTCGTTGATCAGGGCCCTGACGAAGGTCAGCCGCATCTGCATTCCCTTGGAGTACTTGCCAACTCGAGTATTGGCCCGGTCCGCCAGATTGACGGCGTCGAGCAACTCCATCGGGTCCAGGGTCACACCGTCGTAGAGCGAGGCGAAGAACTGCAGGTTCTCCAGTGCGGTGAGCTTCTGGTAGTGATTGGGCAGTTCGAAGGACACCCCGATGCGCTGGTAGTAGTCGGAACCCCAGTCCAGCGGATTCCTGCCCCACACCGCCACCTCCCCGCCGTGGCCACGCAGGAGCCCGATGAGAAGCTTCTGGGTGGTGGATTTCCCGGCTCCGCTGGGGCCGAGGAAACCGAAGATCTCGCCGCGGCCGACCGAGAAGTCCATGCCGCGCAGGGTCGGGACCCGCGACTTCGGGTAGGTGAAGGTGAGCCCGCGAACACGGATCACCTCACCTATGACGCCGGCCGAGGTGCCCTGTGTCGTGGTAGGCATATGCGCCAGTCCGCCCTTCAGGTCGGAGCGGGGTGTGGTCAGACCGTCCACCGCTCGTGCGGATACGAGTTCCGACCAGACTTCCCGGAGCGCCGCCGGGAATGCTACTACTGCTCCCGACTGGGCGCTAGGGTGCTGGCGTGCCCCACACGTCGCCCCGACGCATGATGCGCCGCTCCGACTGGGATGAGATCGCGGCGGTGTTCTCCCTCGTCATCGGGTTCACCTACAGCGACGAGGTCGTCGAGTTCGTCACCGACATCAACGGCGCCAGCTACGCCGACTGGAGTTGGCTGGTCGCGGTCATCGACGTGGTGCTGGTCGCCGCCACCGCGTGGCTCAAGTGGGATATGACGCCCAGGCCGAAGTCGGCCGGGCCGTTCCTGCGCCGCATGCTGACCGGCCGGTGGGGGCTCGGCGCGGCGATCGTCATCGGGTTGCATCTGGTTCTGCTGGCCATCCCCCGGGTGCCGGGGCAACGCTGGGCGGTGCTGGACTCGCCCTGGCTGACCCTGCTCGCGAGTGGGGTCTTCGTCGGGGCCATGGGCCTGCTGCTGGTGTCGGCGCTCGGCGGGGGCCGCGAGACCTCCAGCGGATGGATCGTCCCGGTGCTCATCGGGACCATGGTGGCGCAGTGGTCCTCGGTGTTGTGGCCACCGTTGATCGACGCCCACGACGGTTGCGCCAACGACGTCTCCATCGACTTCTTCAACGCCATGGTGCAGGTTCTGCCGCTGTTCCTGGTGACGCTCGGGCTGGAAGTCAACTACCTGCGCGGGGCGAAGACCGCCCTGGAGCCCGGACAACGGGCGGTGCCGGTGATGACGGTGATCCTGCTGTGCCTTGCCGAGGCGCTGACCCTGTCCATTCTGGTCAAGGCCGACAATGAGAACTGCGGGGCCGGCGCGGTGTGGCACGAGTACGTCACCTTCATCATCACCGTGCATGCCGCGTCCATCGGGCTGGCGACCCTGGCCTGGCTGCTGATGGCCTCGCCCGGGGACGAGTAGACCCGGGTCAGGCGATCGCGGCGACGGGCCACGGGAACGCGATAGCGGCCGCCTCTCTGGGAACGACGTTGAACAGCGTCGCGACCCCGCCGAGGAAACCGAGGAACAGCGTCGCGGCGCCGCCGGCCACCCAGCCGACGAAACTGCCGATCGGGTTGTCGCCGAACAGGGCGCCCACCGCCTCGCCGACGGCGGCACCGACGGCGGCCTGCACATCGGGCTCGGTGAGGACGGCGCGCACGACGGTGTCGGTGACGGCCTCGACCGGTTGCCCGCTCAGCACATCGGCGGCGATATCGCCGATCAGACCCGCCACGGCCGCGTCGTCCAGCAGCGCGGTGACCGCGGACTTCGCCAACTGCCCGACCGGTGTGCCCGCGATCCCCGCCTGATCGAGCAGATCGGTCACCAGGGCCTCGCTGGCTCCGCCGATGACCTCGAGGACACCGGGGGCGTTCATCACCGCTTCGACGAACGCGGCGATGGTGGCACCCATACCGGCCGCGACGGCCGGATCGGCCTGTAGTACGGCGAACACGGTGCGCAGCTCGCCCATCGGATCGGCGCCGCTCATCGCGGCCTCGATGAACTGCCCGGCGGCACCGGTCAGCGCCGCGACGACACCGGGCCGGCCCAGGAATCCGGTCACCGCCGAACCGAGGGCCGCGGCGACCTCCTCGGCGGTCGACGGGTCGCTGAACAGTGCGGCCGCCTCCGGACCCAGGATCGCGCTGAACTCCTGGGCCAGAACCGTGCGCAGGGCCGGGTCCGCCGCCACCGCGCTGAACAGAGTGGTGGCGGTCTCCCCCAGCACCTGCTGGATGGCCGGGTTGTCCAAGAGTGCCGACCCCGCGGTGTCGAGGGTGCCGGTCAGGGCCGCGCCCACCGCATCGGCCAGTGCGCCGTCGCTCTGGACCGACGCCAGCAGGTTCTCCGCGGCGTCGAACAGGGCACCGGTGAGGCTGTCTCCATCCCGCGCGGCGTCGCCGACCTGACGGACCGCGTCGGCCAGCGCGTCGGTGATGGCGGGCTGGCCCAGCAGATTCGTGATCGCCGAACCCGCGACCGTCCCGAGACCGGTGGCGAAGGCCGGGTCGGTCAGCAGCGCCACCGCCGAATCACCCAGGGCGTCGAGGACATCGGCGGTGATCGGGTAACCGCCCAGCGCGGAGCCGACCCATCGGGGTACCCACTGCCCGATGAGGTCGCGCACCGCCGCGTCGCCGGCCAGGTCGGTGATCAGATCGGCCGCGGCCGTGGCCAGTCCGGGTGCCAGGGCGGCATCGGACAGTGCGGCGGCGACGGCGTCGATGACCTCGGCGTCCAGAGCGGCGCTGATGGAGGGAGTCGCGACGGTGGGGATACCGACGGCCGAACGGAGGAGATTGGCCGCGGCGATGCCCAGCGCGTCGGCGACCGAGACGCCGGCGACCTTCGTGGGCTGGTTCAGGAAGTCGACGATCGTCGCACCGGCGGGGCCACTGAGTGCGCCGGCGATACCGGTCAGGGCGGCGGTGACCCGGCCGCCGATATCGGTGGCCAGCCCGGCGAGGTCGGCGGGCTGCCCGGTCACCTGAGCCGCGGCCGGAATGGATGACGTTGCAGCCGAGCCGATTTCGCGCCGGGTGACGGCGGCCACCGCCCAGGCCAACGGGGCCGAGGCCGGTGCGCCGGGATCGGTCACGCCGCCCAGCAGGGCGAGCAGGCCGGTGGCGGACGTGAGGCCTCCCGGTGTTGCGGCGGCGGTGATCACCGGTACCGCGGCCGCGGCGGTCGGAAGAACCACCGATTCCGTCGCCGCCGGCAGTCGGGCCGGAACGGAGGCGGTGCGGACGGTGAGGGCCGCCGGCAGGTCCGGGGTGGATGCGTCGAGCGCCACCGGGAGCGTCACGCGACGGATCGACTGGGGTTCGGCGCCGTCGCCGGAGTGATCCGCGCCGCGGCCGGAGCGCGTCGAAGCGCGCCCGGTCGCCGGCGATACGGAGTCCGGATCGGCATCGGCGGTCCGTTGCGCGGGCCCGCCGCGGGTGGACCGGGCGCCGGTAGCACTCCCCGCGGTGTCGTCGGCGGCAGTCTCGGTGGCGGTGCCCCTGGTGCCGCCCGAGCGGGCGTCGTCGCCGGTATCGGCCCCGGCGACCGCGGGCAGCGCCAGGATCGCACCGCCCACCCCCAGGGCAACCGCCAGTGCACCAACCCGACCCACGTAACCCGACGTCGCCATGTATGACTCCCTATCACTCACCCACGCCGAGCAGACGCGAACTCGCACAAAATGGACCTCATCCGCGCGAGTTTGCGTCTGCTCGCGACTGGATGTCTCAGGGAGATTACGCCCGTTTAACGGGGTGCAGTGCCATGCCGCCCGGCTGCTGATGAGCAGTTTGTGGTCAGTCGGCCCCGCTAGCGTCTGTGGGCATGCGGCCCGGCATCAATCTCGCAGCGACAAATGTTCCATCGGAGATCGCCCGGAGCAGCTGATGACCGTTCGCCACATCTTCGTCGACGAAAGCAAGCAGCGAAATTTCGTGATGGTGGCGGCCTGCATACTCAGCGAGGACTTGGCGTCCACTCGGGATGTCGTCCAAGACCTTCTGCGTCCGGGCCAGCATCGGCTCCACATGAAGGACGAGTCCGACGGCCGCAAGGAGACGATTGCCAAGGCCTTCACTGCCGCAGATCTCCGAGCAACGATCTACGACGCGGGCCGACGGCACGGCAGTCAGGTAAAGGCCCGGGCGGCTTGCCTCTCTGCGCTGGTCGAAGATCTCGCAGGAAGCGGGGTCGAGACCCTCATCGTCCTAGACAGCGACGAGTCGCTCCTTCAGTTCGACCGCAGACTGCTCTACGGCGCCATTCGAACTGCAGGCCGCCAGGACACCCTGCGCTATGAGCACCGCCGAGCGACCGCGGAACGCTTACTCGGGATACCAGATGCTTTCGCCTGGTGTTGGGCGAAGGGCGGGCACTGGCGATCTCACATCCGACCGGTCATCACGGTCAGAGTGATCTAGAAAGCGCGAAACCCGAGCGCCACGGTCGTCCGGCCGGGTCTCGGGTTCACTTTCCGCAGCTACTGCTGCAGACCCCTTCATGGTAGCTGACGACGATCACCTCCGGAACCATCAATGCGGGAGGGAAAACCGTTCGTCGACATCAAGAAAAGCGTGGCAGGTACAGGATTCGAACCTGTGTAGGCTTTCGCCGACGGATTTACAGTCCGCTCCCATTGGCCGCTCGGGCAACCTGCCTGGGTGCATGCAGACCGGGAACACCCCGCCTCCATGCGAGTAGCAGGGTACAACGAGGATGTACCCCGAACACAATCCGGCCCGCCCCACGAAGCCGTCCGCGCTTGGGCCGACCGCGCACATGAAGGGACAAAACGTGGCTGACTCCAGCTTCGACATCGTCAGCAAGGTCGACCGCCAAGAGGTCGACAACGCCCTGAACCAGGCCGCCAAGGAACTGAGCACCCGATTCGACTTCCGCGGCACCGACACCAGCATCGCCTGGAAGGGCGACGAGGTCATCGAGATCGTCTCCTCCACCGAGGAGCGCGCCAAGGCCGCCGTGGACGTGTTCAAGGAGAAACTGGTCCGTCGCGACATCTCGATGAAAGCCTTCGACGCCGGCGACCCGCAGCCCAGCGGCAAGACCTATCGCGTCTCCGGCACCCTCAAGCAGGGCATCTCCAGCGAGAACGCCAAGAAGATCACCAAGCTGATCCGCGACGAGGGCCCGAAGGGTGTCAAGACCCAGATCCAGGGCGACGAGGTCCGGGTGACCTCCAAGAGCCGCGACGACCTGCAGTCGGTCATCGCCCTGCTCAAGGGCGCCGACCTCGAGGTGGCATTGCAGTTCGTCAACTACCGCTGAGCCGGGACCTCTGGCCCGGTCCACCGGTGCGGCCTAATCTGGTGACGAACCCAGACCCGGCATCGAAGGACCAGCAATGACGCTCACCCCGGAGACCGCACACACCCCCGCCGAAACCGACGCCGGCACGTTCGACGTCGTCATCATCGGCGCCGGGATCTCCGGGATCGGAGCGGCCTACCGGATTTCGGAGAGCGACCCGGGCACCCGCTACGTCATCCTCGAACGGCGCGAGCGCATCGGCGGCACCTGGGACTTGTTCCGCTACCCCGGGGTGCGCTCGGACTCCTCGATCTTCACCCTCAGCTGGCCGTGGGAGCCGTGGACCGGCGAGGAGTACGTGGCCGACGGCGACCGCATCCGCGACTACATGGAGGACGCCGCGCGCAAGCACGGCATCTATCCCCACATCCGCTTCCACACCGCGGTGACCGCCGCCGACTGGGACTCCACCACCGACACCTGGACGGTGCACGTCACCGAGAACGGTGCGACCAAGCGCTACCGCAGCCGGTTCGTGTTCTTCGGCTCCGGCTACTACAACTACGACCAGGGCTACACCCCCGACTTCCCGGGCCTGGACACCTTCGGCGGCACCGTCGTGCACGCCCAGCACTGGCCCGAGGACCTCGACTACACCGGCAAGCGGGTGGTGGTGATCGGCTCCGGCGCCACCGCGGTGTCCCTGGTGCCGGCACTGGCCCGCAGGGCCGCCCACGTCACCATGCTGCAGCGCTCGCCCGGCTACCTGTTCTCGATGCCACGGGTCAACCGCTGGCTGCAACCGATCCGCAAGCTGCTGCCGAACCGGCCGTCCTACAACATCATTCGCACGATCTCACTATCCATCGAGAAGGCGATCTGGATCTTCGCCCGCAACAACCCCGACGCGATGAAGGCCTTCGTCCGCCGCCAGAACGTCAAGCAACTGCCGACCGGCTACCCCGTCGACGTCGACTTCAAGCCGCGCTACAACCCGTGGGACCAGCGCATGTGCCTGGTCGCCGACGGCGACGTCTTCGAGGAGATCAGCAAGGGCCGCCTCGCGGTGGTCACCGACCACGTCGACCACTTCGACGCGACCGGCATCGCCCTGAAATCCGGCCGCCACCTCGACGCCGACATCGTCGTGCAGGCCACCGGCCTGAACCTGCTGGCCCTCGGCGGGGTGCGGCTCACCCTGGACGGCACGGAGGTCAAACCGCAGGACCGGTTCTCCTACAAAGCCCACATGCTGGAAGACGTGCCCAACCTGATCTGGTGCATCGGCTACACCAACGCCTCCTGGACGCTGCGCGCCGACATGACCGCCAGGTCGACCGCCCGGCTCATCGAGTACATGAAGACCCACGGCTACACCCACGCCTATCCGCACCGGCCCGGCGGGGCGATGCCGGAGAAGCCGACCTGGGACCTGCAGGCCGGGTATGTGCTGCGCAATCAGCACGCGCTGCCGAAGTCCGGGACCAAGCGGCCGTGGGTGGTGCGCCAGGACTACCTGGCCGACGCCTTCGACCACCGCTTCCTGGACAAGATCGACGAGGACATGGTGTTCGGGCGGGTCAGCACGCCCGCGCAACTGGTGGGTTGATCACCCTCGACCGCCTGGTCAACGTTCTCGGCGGCTACGGCGTCCGGCTCACCCACTGCCCGGTGCCGCGGTCGGCCGAGTTGCGCAGCGTCGCGCTGCCCGAGACGGTCGGGGGCCGCGTCGTCCGCGGTGACGTCCTGCTGGCGGTGGGTGCCGCCGGCCCCGACGAGGCGTTGGGCTGGGCGCGGGCGGCACACGCGGTCGCCGTGGTGGTCCGCGCCGCCGAGTCGCCGGCCGCCGACCCCGGAACTGCCGTGCTGACGGTCGACCCGGAGCTGAGCTGGAGCGAGTTGGCCTCGGTGGTCTACGGGCTGGTGCTGGAGGGCCGCGAGACGGCGTCGGGGCGCGGGCCCACCGACCTGTTCGCCCTCGCCGACAGCCTCGGCGCGCAGATCGGCGGTGCCACGCTGATCGCCGGGCGGCGTGGCGACGTGCTGGCCTACTCGCGTCTGACCCGGCCGTCCGACCCCGCTCACGAGCGCACCATCCTGGCCCGGCAACCGCCGCCCGATCTGCGGGAATTCCTCGACCGCGCAGGCGTTTTCGCGTACCTCGAACAGACCGACGAACCGCGGTTCATCCCCGCCGACGACCATCACGGCAGCACCGGCCGCATGGTCGCGGCCGCCCGGGCCGGCCGCCGACTGCTCGGCTCGGTGTGGGTGGTCAGCGCCGCACCGCTGGCCGGCGCGGCATTGACCGCACTGACCACGGGAGCGCAGACCGTCGCCCTGCATCTGTTGCGCTCCCAGGCCAGCGCCGACCTGGAGCGTCAGGTGGAGTCCGAACTGGTGGCCCGACTGCTGGAGGGCGCGGCAGACGCCGCCACCCTGGCCAGCCGGCTCGGCCTGCCCCAGGAGCGGTTGCGGGTGGTGGCGGTGCGAGCCCGTCGCGGCCAGGATCCGCACGCCGCGCTGCTGCTCGCATTCGAGCGGATGACCTCGGGATTCGGCTGGTCCCGGCCGGGACGCAGCACGCTGGCCGAGACCACGACCTACACCGTCCTTCCCGCCGACAGCGCCGCCACCGCCCGGTCCTGGCTGGCCGGCCTCGTCACCACGTTGCCCGACGATATGGAGCTGGTCGCGGGGATCAGCGCGGCCGCGACGGCGGTGGAACTGCACATCGCCCGTCGGGAGGCCGACGAGTGCCTCGCCCTCGGGGAGCGATCCGGTTCCGATCCGGCACCGGCCTATGACGAGTCGTGGGACGACGTCGTGCTCGGCCGGTTGCGAACCGCCGCACAGTCCGGGCGGCTGACCCAGCGCGGCCCGGTCGCCGAACTCCGCGCCCACGACAGCGGCCACGGCACTCCGTACCTGGTAACACTGCGCGCCTGGCTGCAGGCCCAGGGGGACCCGGCCGTGGCCGGGGCGGCGCTCGGCGTGCATGAGAACACCGTCCGCTACCGGCTGCGCCGGATGGCCGAGATCACCGACCTGCCCCTGGACGACGCGGGCAAGCGGCTGGCGATGCTGGTGGAACTGGCCGTGACCGAGGACGACTGAGCCGTTCTGTCGGTTCTCGACAAATCGAGCTTCCCGCATTGTCGGAATAGCCCAAGCCGGGGCGGGCCATCCCCCGTCACCATGGAGTCCTGAGCCCCGGGGGCTGCTGATCAACCCGGGGATTCCCAGTCGTCAGGGGCGGCGCCGACTCCTCGCCCGCCCCTGGCGACGACCACCGCATCCCGGGAGGACGGATCACCATGACCGCCGTATGGCTCTCACCGCAGGCCCGTAAACGACTCGAAGCCGAACTGATCGACCTGATGTCACGGCACGACGTCGGAGATGCCGACGACGACGGCGAGATCGTCGAGGCCTGGCTCGCCCGCCGGGCCCGCATCAACGAGATTCACGAACTGCTCAGCAACGCCGCCGACGCGACCTTCCCGCCCGACGACGGAGTCGCCGAGCCGGGCATGGTGCTCACCGTCCGCTACGACGACACCGGGGACACCGAGACGTTCCTGCTCGGCGTCCGCGGCGCGGAGGGCTCCGATATGGAGGTCTACTCGCCGAACTCCCCCCTCGGCCGAGCGCTGATGGGCGCGACTCCGGGGGACCGGCGTGACTATCTGCTGCCGAACGGGCGGCAACAGCGGGTCACCCTGGTGGCCGCGGTGTCTCTGGGCGTGCATCTGATGGCGCAGACACCGGCGGGTCAGACGTAATCGGGCGAACCGGCGGTGAACGTCGTCAGACCGCACTAGCTTCTAGGCCATGACATCTGATCGCCGCGAACCGCAAGTCGTCGTGCTGGGCGGAGGCTCCTGGGGAACCACCGTCGCATCCATCTGCGCCCGGCGCGGACCGACGCTGCAGTGGGTACGGTCAGCCGCCACCGCTGAGGACATCAACAAGAATCACCGCAACTCCGAGTACCTCGGCAGCGAAGTTGAGCTGCCCGAAACCCTGCGTGCCACAAACGATTTCAACGAGGCCGCGCATTGTGCCGACGTCATCGTCATGGGTGTGCCGTCACACGGCTTCCGCAGCGTGCTCACCGAACTGGCCAAGGAACTGCGCCCGTGGGTGCCGGTGGTCAGCCTGGTCAAGGGCCTCGAGCAGGGCACCAACATGCGGATGAGCCAGATCGTCGAGGAGGTGCTGCCCGGCCACCCGGCGGGCATCCTGGCCGGTCCGAACATCGCCAAGGAGGTCGCCGAGGGCTACGCCGCCGCGGCGGTTCTGGCGATGCCCGACCGCAACCTGGCCGGCAATCTGGCGGAACTGTTCCGCACCAAGCGGTTCCGTACCTACACCACCGATGACGTCGTCGGCGTCGAGATCGCCGGAGCGCTGAAGAACGTCTACGCGATCGCCACCGGGATGGGCTACGCGATGGGTATCGGCGAGAACACCCGCGCGATGGTGATGACCCGCGCGGTGCGTGAGATGGCCAAACTCGGCGAGGCCATCGGCGGCCACCGCGACACCTTCGCCGGCCTGGCCGGAATGGGCGACCTGATCGTGACGTGCACCTCCAAGCGCTCCCGCAACCGCCACGTCGGCGAGCAGCTGGGATCCGGCAAGACCGTGCAGGAGATCATCGCGAGCATGAACCAGGTCGCCGAGGGCGTCAAAGCCTCCAGCGTGATCATGGAGTTCGCCGACAAGTACGGACTGCACATGCCGATCGCCCGCGAGGTCGACGCCGTGGTCAACCACGGATCCACCGTCGAGCAGGCCTACCGCGGCCTGATGGCCGAGAAGCCCGGCCACGAGGTCGACGGCACCCGGTTCTGATCGGGCCGTTCCGG
>JAKOYE010000156.1 GCA_029780675.1 Actinomycetes bacterium | reverse complement strand
GAACATGCGATTCGGGATTCTGGATCTGCTGCAGGTGACCGTGTTCGTGTCGCTGTTCGCCCTGGTCCTGGCGATGCCGATCGCCCTGGGTATCGCCATCTTCCTGACCCAGTACGCCCCCCGTCGGGTCGCCGGCCCCCTGGGCTACCTGGTGGACATGCTGGCGGCGGTGCCCTCGATCATCTACGGCGTCTGGGGACTGTACGTCCTGGCGCCGGTGATCAAGCCACTGGCGCTGTGGCTCAACGACCATCTCGGTTGGATCTTCCTGTTCGCCACCGGAAACGCGTCGGTGGCCGGCGGCGGCACCATCTTCACCGCGGGCATCGTGCTCGCGGTGATGATCCTGCCCATCATCACCGCCGTCACCCGCGAAGTGTTCGCGCAGACACCCCCGGGCCAGATCGAGGCGGCCCTGGCGCTGGGCGCAACCCGGTGGGAGGTGGTGCGGACGACCGTTCTGCCGTTCGGGATGTCCGGCTACATCAGCGGCGCCATGCTCGGCCTCGGTCGTGCTCTCGGCGAGACGATCGCGCTGCTGATCATCCTGCGCGGCACCCAGAAGGCGTTCGGCTGGTCGCTCTTCGACGGCGGATACACCTTCGCCAGCAAGATCGCCGCCGCCGCAGCGGAGTTCAACGACCAGTACAAGGCCGGTGCCTACATCGCTGCCGGGTTGGTGCTTTTCGTGCTGACGTTCGTGGTGAACTCCGCCGCCCGCGCGGCGGTGGCGAGGAGGGCGGGCTGATGCCCACATCGTTGGACCGGCCGGTGAAGGCGCCCCCGTTCGAAGCGGTGAGCACGCGCCGCAGACTGACCAACAGCCTTGCCACCGTTCTGGTCACGCTGTCGGTCGCTGTTGCCGTCGTACCGTTGCTGTGGGTGCTGTACTCGGTGATCAGCAAGGGCGCGGCAGCCGTCTCGCAGTCCACCTGGTGGACCAACTCCCAGGCCGGGATGACGGCGTTCACCGCGGGTGGCGGCGCCTACCACGCGCTGGTCGGAACAGTCCTGCAGGGCCTGGTGTGCGCCATGATCTCCATCCCGATCGGCATCCTGGTCGGTATCTATCTGGTCGAATACGGTGGGGGCACCCGACTCAGGAAGCTGACCACCTTCATGGTGGACATCCTCACGGGTGTGCCGTCGATCGTGGCGGCACTGTTCATCTACGCGCTGTGGGTGGCGACGCTGGGGTTCCAGCGGTCCGGCCTGGCGGTGTCGCTGGCACTGGTGTTGCTGATGATCCCGGTGATCGTGCGGTCCACCGAGGAGATGCTGCGCATCGTGCCGATGGATCTTCGGGAGGCCAGTTACGCCCTCGGCGTGCCGAAGTGGAAGACGATCGTGCGGATCGTGATCCCGACGGCGCTGTCGGGCATCGTGACCGGTGTGCTGCTCGCACTCGCCCGGGTGATGGGGGAGACGGCGCCACTGCTCATCCTGGTCGGCTACTCCCAGGCGATGAACTTCGACATGTTCAGCGGGTTCATGGGCTCGTTGCCGGGCATGATGTTCGACCAGACATCGGCAGGCGCGGGCGCCAATCCGGTTCCCACCGACCGGTTGTGGGGTGCGGCGCTGACGCTCATCCTGCTGATCGCCGTCCTCAACATCGGCGCCCGGCTGCTCGCCAGATTTTTCACTCCCAAGAAGGTGTAGGACATGGCCAAACGGCTCGACCTCAAAGACGTCAACATCTACTACGGTGCGTTCCACGCGGTTGCCGATGTCTCGCTTGCCATTCCGCCGCGCAGTGTGACGGCGTTCATCGGCCCCTCCGGGTGCGGCAAGTCCACCGTGCTGAGGACCCTCAACCGTATGCACGAGGTCATTCCGGGCGCCCGCGTCGAGGGGTCGGTGCTCCTCGACGGGGAGAACATCTACGGAGCCGGGGTCGATCCGGTCGGTGTCCGGAAGACCATCGGAATGGTGTTTCAGCGACCGAATCCATTCCCCACCATGTCGATTCGCGACAACGTGGTGGCCGGGTTGAAGCTGCAGGGAGTCCGTAACCGGTCCGTTCTGGACGAGACCGCGGAGAGGTCGCTGCGCGGGGCGAATCTGTGGAACGAGGTCAAGGACCGCCTCAACACGCCCGGCGGCGGACTGTCGGGCGGTCAGCAGCAGCGGTTGTGCATCGCCCGCGCGATCGCGGTGCAACCCGATGTGCTGTTGATGGATGAACCCTGCTCGGCGCTGGATCCCATTTCGACGCTGGCGATCGAGGACCTCATCTCCGAACTCAAGCGGGACTTCACCATCGTGATCGTCACCCACAATATGCAGCAGGCGGCCCGGGTCAGCGATCAGACGGCGTTCTTCAACCTCGAAGCCGCCGGCAAGCCCGGTCGATTGATCGAGGTCGACGACACCGGAAAGATCTTCTCCAACCCGACCCAGCGGGCGACCGAGGACTACATCTCCGGCCGGTTCGGCTGATCGGTGCGGCCACCGGCCGAGGCCGGTCCGCCGGTCAGTACGTCTTGATCTCCTCTTCCTCCGGAAGTTGCCCGGTCACTTGGAAGATGACCCGGCGGGAGATTTCGACGGCGTGGTCGGCGAAGCGTTCGTAGAAGCGGCCGAGCAGTGTCACATCGACCGCGGCGGACGTACCGTGCTTCCATTCGCGGTCCATCATCACGCTGAACAGGTGTCGATGCAGGTCGTCCATCGCGTCGTCGTCCTCGCGAATCCTGCGGGCCTTGTCCGGGTCGCGGGACAGCAGGACCTCCCGGGCGCTGTCGGCCAAATCCACGGCGACGCGGCCCATTTCGGCGAAGTAGCCGTTGACCTCTTCGGGCAGAGCGTGCTGCGGATGGCGACGGCGGGCGATCTTCGCGACATGCAGGGCCAGTGCACCCATCCGTTCGACATCGGCGACGATCTGGATGGAGCTGACGATGGAGCGCAGGTCGCCGGCCACGGGTGCCTGCAGCGCCAGCAGCACGAAGGCCGCCTCCTCGGCCCGGGCACTGGTGGCGACGATCTGCTCGTGGTCGCCGATGACCTGTTCGGCCAGCACCAGATCGGCTTGGAGCAGCGACTGGGTGGCGCGCTCCATGGCCACGCCGGCCATCCGGCACATCTCCGCGAGTTGGTTGGTCAGGGCGTCAAGCTGCTCGTGGTACGCGGTGCGCATCAGACAAGACTACGTGCCGGTGCAGGGCCTTTTGCCTGCGAGAAGCTGAACGGAGGGTGAACGACGGCTACTCGCAGGTGATGTCGGCACCGTTGGTCACGGTCAGATCGTCGGGGAGCTTGGTGGGTGTGGTGCTCCCGGCGTGCGTGACCGTCGCGGTCAACGGTGTGCCACTGGCCTGCGGGTAGGTGATGGTGCTGAACTCGGGTCCGAGGGCTACCACGACGGTTTCCGCCAAACCGCTGACCCGTTCGATGCGGGCACCCGGAATGGCGGCCGCCACGGTCGCGGCCCCCTGCTCGTTACCCAGTGAGTAGTACACGGTGGTGGTGGTTGCGGGACCCCAGTCGGAGTAGTAATCGGGCTCCAGAACCTGGAAGCCGTAGAGCTCGAATTGTGTTGTGGCCCTCTGGACCTGGGTCTCGGTGTCGGTGAAGGCGCCGGTACCGGCCGTGTTCCCGGGAGCCACCTGGACGGTGACGTCCCGTGGATCGGCAGCGACCGCCTTGACCTGCTCGGTGGTGGTCGTGGGGGTACTGGACGTCGTCGTGGTCGCGGTGCCGAAGCCGTCGTCGTAGGTTTCGGGTGTCTCCGTAGCGGTGGATGTCACGGTGGACGTCGAGGATGACGTCACCGGGGAGAGTGTCTCGTTCATATCGTTCTCGCCCGGTAGCGGTTGATCGTTGATGATCGCGTCGAACAGGGCGCGGACATCCTCCGTGCGCGGTACCTCGTTGCCCTCCTCGTCGGGGTAGCCGGTGGTGGGCAGAGTGACGAAGGTGATGCGTCCGGCGTTGATGCCCTGCATCGACTGCCCGAGTTGGACGAGGTCCTTGGTGCGGACGTTGTCGACGAAGCTGTCGTTGATGAACATGTTCACGACATCATCGAGGCGCCGGAGGTCGAACAGGGTGTCAGTGGAGATGATCGAGCGCAGCAACGACGACAGGAACAATTGCTGGCGCTTGATCCGGCCGTAGTCGCCGTTGTACTCGGTGGTCACCGACCGGGCCCGGACGTAGTTCAGCGCGGTGACACCGTTGATCTTCTGGCGTCCGGCAGTGGCGAGCACGACACCCAGTTCGGCATCCTCCAGGGGTGTGGGGCTGCACACCTCGACACCACCGAGGGCGTCGACCATGGTGGAGAACCCGGCGAAGTCGACGGCCATGAACCGGTTGATCGCCAGACCGGAGATCTTCTGGATGACCTTGACCAGGCACTTGGGGCCACCGAGGGCGTAGGCGGAGTTGAGTTTGGTGCCGGTGTAGCGCTCGTTGTCGCTCCACTCGCCGGTGTTCTTGTCATAGACCGGGCCGTACCGGCCCGTCTCGGGGTTCCAGGCCTGGCAGTTCATCGGTGTGATCGACAGGTCGCGGGGAAACGACACGGCGACGACGCGTTGGCGGTCGGCCGGAATGTTCACCAGCATGATGGTGTCGGAGCGGGAGCCCTCCGCCACGGTGGTGTCTCCCGCGCCCATCTCCGAGTTCACCCCGATGCGGCTGTCGACGCCGATGATCAGGAAGTTCTCGTCGCCGGCCTGGGCGCCGGGATCGCGGATGTCCACGGAGTGGGGATCGAGTGCCGCGATGGTGTTGAGCAACTTGTTCTTCGCCGACTGCCACTGCCACAGGGCGCCGGTCAGAGCCAGCGCGCAGACCGCGATGAGGGCGCCGGCCGCCCGCGCCAGCACCACGACCGGACGGCGTCGTCGGCCGGGTTTCTTCTGCTTGGGCGAGGGGTCGCGATCAGCCACCAGGGGGCGCCGGTCGCGCTCCAGTGTGGCGAGGTCGGGCAGATCGTCGCCCGCGGTGAGCAACGGAATCGGCGAGGTGTCGTCGGTGTTACCCGGAAAGTCGGGATCGGCGGCGCGGCGGGTTTGTGGGGCGATGCGCTGGGATCCGGTCAGCCGGGAGATCAGTTCGGCGACAGCAATGCCCTCGGTGTGGCCGCCGGAGGACTCGGTGGCCGCGTCAGGGGTTTCGTCATCCTGGCCAGGAGTGGCGCTACCGCCGTCACCCATGTTCCAGAATGCCTCCGCGTCGGTGAAGTACTGCTCGCGCGAGGACGCGCCGTGCAACGGGGGTCCGGTGGCGTGCGCAGCTGGTTCAGACCGTTGGCCCCGAGCAGAAAGCTAATCGTACTAACTGACGGGGTGAGGCCGCCAATCGTCGCCGGCCCTCATCCGCCGGAGTTGAGCACGTCGGCGGCGGTCGGCACCGTGGTGTCTTCGGGGTCGTCGAGCCACCCCTCCGGCAGGGTCACCGAGGCCGGCGAGCCCTGCCGTCCCCGTGCCCCGTGGGCGGTCGCCGGGAACGGGACGTCCCGGTCCAGTTCGCTCAGCAGTCGGTCGAGTTCATCACGGGTTCTGACCAGCGCCAGCGCGCGGCGCAGGTCCGACCCGGCGGGCAGGCCGTGCAGGTACCAGGCGATGTGCTTGCGGATGTCGCGCATGCCTTTGTCCTCACCGAAATGCTCGGCGAGGAGTTGGCCGTGGCGCCGAATGATGTCGGCGACCTCTCCCAGGGTGGGCGGTTCGGGCAGGGGTCTGCCGGCGAACGCGGCCGACAGTTCGGCGAACAACCACGGCCGGCCCAGGCAGCCCCGCCCGATCACGACACCGTCGCAACCGGTCGCGGCCATCATCGCCGAGGCGTCCGCGGCCTCGAAGATGTCGCCGTTTCCCAGCACCGGGATCGAGGTGACGACCTCCTTGAGTCGGGCGATCTGACTCCAGTCGGCCGCGCCGGAGTAGCGCTGGGCGGCCGTGCGGGCGTGCAGCGCGACCGCCGCCGCGCCCTCCTGCTCGGCGATCAGACCGGCGTCGAGGTGGGTGTAGTGGGCGTCGTCGATCCCGATGCGGAATTTGACGGTCACCGGAATCCGGGTTCCCTCGGTGGCGCGCACCGCGGCCGCGACGATCTGCCCGAACAGCCGGCGTTTGTAGGGCAGGGCCGCGCCGCCACCGCGCCGGGTGACCTTGGGGACCGGACAGCCGAAGTTCATGTCGATGTGGTCGGCGAGGTTCTCGTCCGCGATCATCCGGGCCGCCGCATAGGTGGTGGCGGGGTCGACGGTGTAGAGCTGCAGGGAGCGGGGCGACTCATCGGCGCCGAACGTCGTCATGTGCAGGGTCACCGGATGGCGTTCCACCAGCGCCCGGGCGGTCACCATCTCGCAGACGTAGAGCCCGCTCACAGTGCCGGCACGGGCCAATTCGAGTTCCCGGCACAGCGTCCGGAACGCGACGTTGGTGACCCCGGCCATCGGCGCCAAGACAACCGGGCTGCGGAGGGTCAGTGACCCGATCCGCAGCCCGGTTGTGGATGTCTGCTGGTTGGCGACTATGAGGCCGCCCCGGCGAGCGCCGCCTTGGCGGCCCGCTTCTCTGCCAGCTTCGCGTCCCGCTCGAGCTTGCGCTGCTTGGCTTCCTCGAACTTCACGCAGGTCTCCTCCAGCTCCTGGATGAGGACGGCGAGTTCGTCGCGCAGTCGGGCGCCCTCGCCGGTGAAGTCGTCGCGCTCGAAGATCCGCCACTTGCGCAGCACCGGCATCACCACATCGTCGAGGTGGATGCGCGGGTCGTAGACGCCGCCGGTCGCGATGATGACGGCCTTGCGCCGGAACTCCGGAACGGTGTAGCCGGGCATCTTGAAGTTCTTCAGGATCCGGTACACCGACTGGATCGCCATGTTGGGAGCGATGTCGAGACCGGCCGCGCTGACGTCGCGGTAGAAGATCATGTGCAGGTTCTCGTCGTTGGAGATCCGGGCCAGCAACTGCTCGGCAACCGGCTCGTTGCAGGCCTTACCGGTGTTGCGGTGCGACACCCGGGTGGCCAGCTCCTGGAAGCTGACGTACATCACTGAGTCGAAGAGGTTCTCGGCGAACAGATCGCCCTGCTGGTTCTGGCCCGGCGAGAAGCCGCGGGTCATCTGCTCCATCCGCAGCTCCTCGAGCTCGATCGGATCGCAGTTACGGGTGACCACCAGGTAGTCGCGGATGGAGATGCCGTGCCGGTTCTCCTCGGCGGTCCAGCGGTTGACCCAGTAGCCCCAGGGGCCGTCCATCGAGAAGTTCATCGCGATCTCGCGGTGGTAGGCCGGGAGGTTGTCCTCGGTCAGCAGGTTCTGCACCAGGGCGGTGCGGGCCACCTCGGAGAGTTGTGCCTGATCGGGGTGCCAGTCCTGACCGCCCAGCGCGTAGTAGTTCTTGCCGTCCGACCATGGGATGTAGTCGTGCGGGTTCCATTCTTTGAACATCGACACATGCCGGTTGATCAGCTTCTCCGCGACGGGCTCAAGCTCGCGCAGTAGGTCGACATTGCTCAGTTCCTTGCTCAATGCACCCTCCAGTTATCTGTGCCGGGCAGTAGCACCAATATATCTGTGTCTGGCGGTGACATTCAAGTCTGGACCGTTTTCCGGGCATGTCGTTTGCCGCGGCGGGCGGTTGTTAACGGCGGTATCGTGGCAGGCGATAAGCCTGGTGTGTGGAAAGGCGCCCCGATGATCAGCGATAAGAAATCCCCCGTCACCTTCGCCGTTCGGGGGCTGGCAGCCGCCGGTGGGGCGGTGGCACTGGTTGCGGTGCTCGGCTCCGGGGTTGCGGCTGCGATCAACGAGTACGAGGGCATGACCTATGCCAATGCGGCGAATGCGATTGCGCAGTCCGGACGAACACCGGTGATCTCCAGCAAGGTCGGCAGCTTCCTGCCCACCTCGCAGTGCGTGGTGACCGGTTCGCACAACGCCAGCTTCCTGGACTCCAGCGGTAACAACTCCGGGAGCAAAGTGCTGCTGGACCTCAACTGCAACTACATGTTCGCCCTCCCCGGTGTGCCGGGTAACTCCAAGGCCAGTCCGGAGGGCAAGGCCGCCTACGACCAGGCGGTGCAGCAGGCGCAGCAACAGCAGCAGCAGGCGCAGGCCGAGCAGGAAGCCGCGGCGCAGGGCCAGGGGTAGGCCGGGTCGATGTCGGAGTCGCCCGGATGTCCGGTCAGTGGTGGTGGTTATGACACGCCCCCGGTTCCACTCGGCCCCGATTCGTTGACCTGGAAACTGTTCGGCGACTGGCGTGGCCTGCTCCAAGGGCCCTGGGCCGGGTCGATGCAGAACATGCATCCCCAGTTGGGGGCCGCCGTCAAGGACCACTCGATCTTCTTCACCGAGCGCATTCCGCGGCTGTTCCGTTCGCTCTACCCCATCGGGGGAGTGGTCTTCGACGGGGACCGCGCGCCGCAGACAGGTGCCGAGGTGCGCGACTACCACATCCCCATCAAGGGGGTTGACGAGCAGGGTCGCCGCTACAGCGCGCTGAACCCGGACGTTTTCTACTGGGCGCACGCGACCTTCTTCATGGGCACCATGCTGACCGCCGAACACTTCGGTTCCGGGCTCACCGAGGCGCAGAAGCGACAGCTGTTCGACGAGCACATCACCTGGTACCGGATGTACGGGATGAGCATGCGTCCGGTGCCGGAAACCTGGGAGGACTTCCAGGTCTACTGGGACCACATGTGCCGGGAGGTGCTCGAGGACACCTGGGCGGCCCGCCAGGTGCTGGATCTGTCCACCATGCCCAAGCCGTTGAACGGTCAGTGGATTCCCGACATCGCCTGGTCGGCCCTGATGTCGGTGGTGGGGCCCGTCGCGGTGTGGGTGACCGTCGGGCTCTACGACGAGCCGGTGCGGGAGTTGATGGGCTACTCCTGGTCGGACCGCGACGAACTGCTGCACCGGATCTTCGGGCGAACCGTCAACATGGCCTTCTCGATCCTGCCGCGGCGCCGGCGGATGCACCCGCGGGCCCGGGCGGGATGGGACCGCGCGGAGGGCCGGCTGCCGGCAGATGCACCGCTGCCGCACACCCCGGCGCGGAACCTGCCCCCGGAGAGCGCCCGCGACAAGGGGATTCACTATCTCGGTGACGCCGCCCCGCAGCAGCAGGACGACGTCCTCGCCTGACCGGTGCCCCCACTAGGACTCGAACCTAGGACCTGCGGATTCATGGTCGGTGAGACGCGTTGTCGCGCAACGATACTCGGAAACCATCTGCGACCTGGCAGAACGAGCGCCCGTCCATTGTCGAATCTTCTCGCCTGATGTCGGCATTACTCGGACATAAGCGATGAATATCCGGTCTTTGTCACATGGCCCTCCGGCGGTACCGGTTGAGGACGATTTGCTCGGCCAGCGTCCAGCCGGTGAACCATGACCGGACGTCTCGCGTCACCGACCCGGCGTCGCCGTGGTTGTCGGTTCGGCTGGTCGAGGTCTGGGCGGTGTTCCCGGCGAACCGGGCCGACGCGGTGGTGATGACGGCGGCCACCTCGTTGTTGGGTTCTCCGGTCTCGGCGTCGAAGCCTCGGCCTCGGGTGTAGGCCCGCGCGAACGCGGTCACCACTGGGATGACCGCGTCCGCGACGATGGCCGCTGCTCGCCGCGCCTTGTCGTCGGTTTGACGCGGGTCGATCAGCGTCTCGACTTGGCGCGGGTTGACTCCGTTGGGGGAGGTCATGACTACGCCTCGGTGAGCAGCGTGACCGCCTTGGCCTGGAGCAGGGCGGTGTCCCAGCGGGACACGACGCGGATACCGATGCTGTCGCAGTCGCCGAAGGTCTGGTCGAGGATCTTGACCTCGGCGTTGACGTCGCGGGCGACGACCACCTTGGAGAAGTCGACCAGGGCCACGCGGTTCTTCGTCGACACGGCGGGGATGTTGTCGGTGAGGATGACCGGCAGTCCGAGCAGGCGCAGCTCGGTGCCGTTCTGGATCGTCGCCGGGTCGAACAGGTAGCGGGCGTCGGTCTCGCCGACCTTGAGCTTGCGCAGTGCGGCGAAGCTGCTCGAGGTCATCACCCAGTGTGTTGGGGTGACCTTGTTGCCCTGGGCGGCGGCCAGGCCGTCGATCAGGCTGTCGGGGTCGGTGAGGTCAAGGGTTCCGGTCGCGATGCCGGTGGCCCGCAGGATGCCCTTGATCGTGTTGGACGATCCGGTGCCGTCCCACAGGGCCGCGTCGAGGGCGTTGGCCACGTCGGTGACCAGGCGGGTCTGCAGCACGCTTTCGAGGCCGACGACGCTGGTGCGGATCAGCTCGTTGGAGAGCTTTACCAGCACCTTGAGGCCCTTCAAAGTGCTTGGGAGCAAGGTGACTTCGTCGAATGCGACGTCGCCGTCGCTGATCTGAGAGCCTTCGGCGACGAATCCGGCGGTGACGCCGTTGGCGATGCGGGGCACGCGGACCGGGCTGGAGCTGTCGAGCACGACGGGTCCAGCGGCCAGGAACGTGCTCGCCTGTTCCAATGGCTGAACGAGCAGGCTGGCTACCTGCGACTGGATGAGAGTGGAATTGCCGGAGGTGACTTCGATGGCCACGATTGACGTCCTAACGTTGTGTCGGGGTGGGGGGGTAATCAGGAATCCCTGAATACCGACTGGGGTAGACACGTCGCCGGGACGTCAATCGTGTTGGGCGTCAGGCCCTTCTGGCTGGCCAGTCTAGTCGATTCAGGTCAGGCCCTTGAGGATTGAGAGCAGGCCGACCGGTTCGGTGCCGTTGCCGCGTGCACCTTGCCCGATGTCGCCGACTGGCCGGCGGCTGGCCAGGTGCGGCTTGCGGCCGAGCAGGTCGTCGATGGCGGCGACCAGGGCGTCGGGGTCGTCGAGGTGGCCCTCGTCGAACTCCAGGTCGCTGGGGTCGGCCAATCGTCCTGTGGCGCGGACCAATTCAGCGTGCAGCCGCCTGCCGTAGGCGTCGGCGGCCTTGGCGCGTTCGCGGTAGCGGGCGTTCTGACTGCGCAGCTTCTCGACGTAGGCACGGGGGAACGTGTCGCCGTCCTGGTCGGCCTCGGCGTGAGCCTGGTCGGTGTCCTCGGCTTCGGCTTCGGTGCCGTCAGCGGCGAGGCCCTCGGCGTCGGAAGCCTCGGTATCGAGGGCGCTCCCCTGCTCCTCTGCGGTCGGGTCGGCCTCGGCGGTGACCTCGGTGGTCACGTCGGTGTCGGTCATGGCGGGTTCCTTTCGGGATCGTTGGGGGGTTAGGCCACTGCCCCGGCGCCGGTCGCCGGGGCAGTGGTGTCCAGGGCGCGGGCCGCGCGGATCTCGGCGACCTCGTCATCGGAGTAGCCGAGCTTGCCCAGCGCATACGAGGCGGGCAGCAGGCCGGCGGCGTACAGCTTGACCACGGCGTCGGCCTCCTGGGCCACGCTGCGGGTGGCGGCGTCGGCCCACAGCACGCGGATGTCGTCGATCATGCTCGGGTCGCGCCCGTCACGGACAGCGACCATCAGCTTGGCGACCTGCTCCCACGCGCGGCCGAACGTCTGCTGTCGGGCCTCGGCGCGGGCTGTCAGGCTGGCCTCGGCGGCCCGCAGGGCATCGGCGCTGGCGGGGTTGTCGGTGAACACGCCGACGTAATGCGCCGGGAGCGTGCTGACGGCCATGATCTGCCCGAGCAGCACTCTCACGCTGGCCTCGTACCCGCCGAGGTCGGCGGCGGCGAGTTGGCCGAACTTGGCGTCGGCGGCCTCGGAGATCATGGCTCGTGCGCCTTCGGGGATCGGGTTGACCTCAACGGTGTCGCCGGTGTCGTTGCCCTCGTCGTCGAGCACGGGATCCTCGGTCAGTTCGATCCCGGTGGCCCAGCGGCGGGGGCGGCCGACGTACTCGGAGGTGACCATCATGTCGGCCAGGGACTTGTTGAGTGCGTCGACCAGCGGCTTGAGGTCGTCAATCTCGGAGCTGCCGTGCTCGCCGAGGATGCGGTCGGAGTTGCGCAGGTTGACCACGGGGACCACACCGAGCGGGTTGGCCAGTTCCTCGACGGTGGCCAGGCCTTGCGCGGTGACCGCGCCGACCTGGTTGGCCCGCAGCCGCACGATCCGATCCGGCAGGTACAGCACCGCCTCGGTGGTCTTGCGGGTGGTGTCCTCCCAGCGTTTGAGCGCGGCGACGATCTGGCGGCTGCCGGGATCGGTAAGGACGCCAACCTGTTTCGCACTCTCAACGGTCACGCGGGGCCGGCCGAACGGGTCGGCCCACACGATGACGAAGCTGTCCCCCAGCAGCAGGGCCTCGCGGTGCGCGACACCGGAGGTCTGGTCGAGGTCGTTGCGCACCCAGTCGGCCCACAGGGCGGGGTCGCCGCTGAATCCGGTGATCCGTAGCCGCTCGGCCAGTGCCGTGACAGCCAGGCGCGGGATGTTGGACGCCATGACGCCGAAGCGGTTGCCCAGCGC
>JAKOYE010000112.1 GCA_029780675.1 Actinomycetes bacterium | reverse complement strand
TGATCCCCCTCTACTTCCAGGTCGGCGACAGTTCCATTGCGGCACCTGACAAGTTCGACCGCGAGGAGCTCAAGAAGGTCGCGATCTCCACGGCGCTTGACGACATGCAAAATCTCATGAGCGCCTTCCAAAACCAGCAGCTCAAGGCATCCGGCTCGACCAAGGTCGAGTCCATGACGAACCCCCGTGTCGACCTCAAGCTCGACCTCAAGAAGTCCCCGCCGGACGTTCCAACCGTCCAGCTCGACGTGTGCATCGACGTCAGCAAGCTCAACGTCGTGGACAAGGATGGCAAGTCCGCCATCCCGGCGGACCGCAAGCCTCGCCAACTGTGGCGGGTCGGAGTTTCCAACTACGAGTACCCGAAGGCTGACGCCTGGCGTGTTTCCTACACCGACAGCAGGGGGGATAAGACATGTTGAAGCGAGTAGCCACTTGGCTCCTCACCCTGCTGGCCGCGGCGTTCATGCTCGCTGGCACAGCGACTTCCGCGAATGCTGAGGACCCCGTCTGTCAAAAGACCGATCCCCGAACCGGCATCTGCGTCATCTGGATCGAAGTGCCCGGCGGCGGCGGCGGCGGTGGCGGCGGTGGCGGCGGCGGCGGTGGCGGTGGTGGAGGCGGAAGCAACATCGTCGTCCTCGTCGTCGACGGCCAGAGATGCACCTACGCCGGTCTGAAGAACCCCCAGCCATCCAAGGATGACCCGGTGTGGGAAGGCCACACCGACGGCGCAATCTATGCGTGCGAGGTTGCTCCTCAGGTTCGGTTTGGCAGCATCATCGCCGGGTACCAGATCCCGTTCTGGGCTGCGACCGCTCCCGCGCTCCCACCGCCAGACCCGCGGGTGCTTGCTCAGCAGGCTATGGACTCGATGAATCTCAAGGCGATCAACATCGGGATCGTGCCGGAAGACCGTCCCGGAAGCATCGGGATCATCGGGCTGCCGAGCTGGATGTGGGTCGAAGCGCCAGCCGAGAACACCATGGGGCCCATCACCCGCTCTGCCTCGGCGCGTGGTTACACGGTGACCGCCGTGGCGAAGGTGACCAAGATCGTCTGGAACATGGGTGACGGCAGAACGGTGACGTGCACAGGCCCGGGCACGCCGTATGCCGACAGCTATGGCAAACAGAGCTCGCCGACGTGCGGTCACACCTATACCCGCCAGGGCCGCTACACGGTCTCGGCGACGTCCTACTGGACCGTGGAGTGGGCAGGCATCGGTCAGACCGGGACGATCCCGATCGACTTCACCACCAGGACGAACATCACGATGGGCGAGTCCCAGGTGATCAATCAGAGGTAGTCCTGCCCGCTCGGCCCCGCCAAAGAGCCGGCCCACACCCAGATCTTGGGTGAGGGCCGGCTCTCTTGCTTGCCAGCAGGGGAGTGAGGTCAGGCGCAGACCGCCTGGTCGACGGTGGTGAGAGGTGCGGGGGAGTGGAGCTCGGCGCGGACTGCCTCGGTGAGCTTGCGGGACGCGCGCGAGCAGCGCTGCCGGACGGCGGCCTGGCTGAGCCCGAGCTGCTCGGCAACGGTCGCGAATCCGAAGCCTTGGGTTCGCTCCGGCAGGTAGGAGGCGACAAGCAGCTGTGCCTCGTCCTGGCTGATGGTGGCCTTGCGCATGCCCCAGGCGATGACCTCGAGCAGGTCCGAGTCGGGGGTGATCTCCTCGACCGGGCCAGGGTCGGTGGTGCTGAGCCCGGCGAGCCAGGTGCGCCGGGCGCCGTCGCGGATCTCCTCGTCGCGGAAGTCGTGAGGATCGACCGGCAGGTCCGTGGGTGGCTTCCTGGCTCCGGTGACGCGGTGGAGGGTGTCCAGGGCGAGGTTCGAGGCGACGGAGCTGGTGCGCCGCTCGACCGGGTAGTCGGCCATCACGTCCCAGAACTCGGCCAGCGTGATGTGCCGGCGGTCCTCCGCCCAGGTGTCGCTGCTCGAGGTACACATCCCGCCGGCATGGGTGGCGGTCTTGGCGAGCTTGGGCAGCAGCGCCTGGAGGACAACTCGGCCGGCGAGCTGGTGGCCGCGCTGGAAGAGGCGGATGAGGGCCAGCAGGAGCTCGTTGGTCTGGTCGTGGCCGGCGGCGTCGATCGCGTCGACGATCTGTCCGGGCAGTGTGAACCCGGCCAGTGCCTTCTCGGTGCGACCCCAGCGGCGCACCGTTGCCGGGGTGCTGGGGGTGATGTGCAGCTCGGCCCACTCCTGGGTCAGCTGGCGGTACAGGGGTGAGACGACGTCGGCGGGGGCGACGTCGTGCTGTCGGAACATCCGGTCGATCTTCTTCACGGCTGCTGGCTCCTCCGTGCGGTTCATGCTTGGACCGTAGGAGTGCTTGCTGCGACCCGTCCACTAGCTGTGGGTCGCCCCCTACACGCTCCACCCAAGTCCGGCACCCTTGCCCGATCTCTTGCCCGCTCGCGTGGCCCCGAGAACCTTCTTCGGGAAAGCCACCCGGGGGCGCTTGCCCGGACCCCACCAACAGCATTGTGACCTGCGGAAACGCGCCGTGGAGGCGAGTGGTCGACAGCTCAGAAAAAAGCTGGCCGATATCGCCTCCCACCTCGTCACAGGCGCCCTGTGCTGCGCACCTTCCAGAGGTGTCGGAAGAACCGCCGCCCGGAGGAGAGACCCATGAGCCGCCCCAATCGCGTCCCCCGCGACCTGGCCGACGCTGCCGCCGTCCACGCTGCCCGCGACGCGATCGTGCTGGCCCTGGGCCCCCTGGCCGCCAGCCCACTGGACGAGCAGGCGACCACCCGGATGAAGGCCGCGCTCGAGCGGGCCGAGTCTCCGGCGGTCCGCCGGGCCATCCGCCGGCTGGCCCGGCCCGGGGAGTCGCGCCCCCCGCTCCAGGCGGTCCCGCCCATGACGACTGACAGGACCGCCGGTGCCCGCCCGCAGGCTCCGCCGGCGGTCCGGCGGTCCTGCCAGTTCATGACCTCGATGCTCGCCCCTGGAGGTGCGGCATGAGCCCGACCCTGTCCCTGCGCCGCAGCTCGAAGACCGACCCCGAGCCGGACGTCGACCAGATCGACGACCTCGAGGATCTGCCCCCCGTCGCCGACGGCCGCCACCAGACCACCTCGGCCCTCGGCGCCAAGGCCGCCACCGTCGGTCTGCTGACCTGCCTGGCTCTCGGCCCGGTCGGGGCGATCGCCGGCGGCCTGGCGTTCCTCCAGGCCAGCCAGCCACCCGTCGCCCCGGCCGCCGTGGTCGCCGACCAGTCCAACGAGCGCGCGGTCGTCGGCCAGTTCGCCCAGCAGGTGGTCGTCACCTGGTTGACCACGACTCAGGAGAAGCCAGACGCGCTGCTCGCGCTGGTCAAGGACGCCCAGGTCTCGGGGCTGTCCCAGACCGCGTTCACGGTCAACGACCCAGCCGTCTCGGGGATCACCTTCGTCGACGGCACCTGGTCGGTCACCGTGGCGGCCACCATCATCGACGTACACAAGACGACCACCCGCCGCTACTTCCAGGTCCCCGTCCGCTACCACGACGGCAGCGTCACCGCGCTGACCTTGCCCGCCCCGGTCTCTCCGCCCCCGGTGACGATCGGCTCCACCAACGGATACCGCGCCCAGGTCGACCTGACCGCGCCGCTGGGACAGACCGTCGGGCAGTTCCTGACCGCCTACATCGCCGGGTCGGGTGACGTCTCTCGCTACCTCACCCCCGGGGTCGAGCTGACACCACTCACGCCGGCGCCGTACACGTCGGTCCGGCTGTCCGAGATCCGCGCCGCCGGCAGCGACCAACCGCCAGCGGCCGCCCCCCAGGACGGCACCCGCACCCGGGTCCTGGCGCTGGGCACCGCAGTGGTCACCGACCAGCAGACCGCGAACGTCGCCTACGCGCTGACCCTGACCGCCCGCGCCGGCCGCTGGGAGATCTCCGCGATCGACCCCGCGCCCGTGCAGCAGCAGCCCCAGACTTCCGCCGCCACCTCGGCGACGGGCCCCGCGCCCGCCCGGTCTTCGGGCAGCGCACCCACCACACCGGCCGGCAACCCCTCGTCGTCGACCACCACCCCGTAGGAGGAGCACCACCATGTCCGCACTCATCCAGCTGAGCAACGAGGTCATCTCGGCTCACCAGGCCGGCGCGATCCCGATGGCCGCCGGCGACGGGATCCTTGACTGGGTCACGTCCAAGAACACCCAGACCCAGACGGTGCTGCGCGGTGTCGCGGTCACCCTCGGGATCATCTTCGTGATCGTCCAGGCGGTCGCCTCCCGCGGCGCCATGGCCCGCATCATCATCTCCCTGATCGCGGCCGGCATCTTCATCTGGGGTGTCTGGAGCGTCACCGACATCAAGGACCGCGTCGGCAACGAGATGAGCATGGGCCCGGTCGCCGTCCAGGTCGTCCCCGCGGCCGCCAACCCGCTCGTCTTCCCCTCCACCTGACCGGAAGCAAGACCAACCGGCACTCCAAGGAGGAGAACAGCGATGTCGACAACGACGAACCCACGCACCACCAGCAGCGGCGAGGACTACGAGGTCGTCAAGTGGTACACCCGTGCCCGCCGCTTCCCCCAGCTGATCGGGAAGACCCCCGACGGTGCCACCATCTGGGGCGGCCCGTACACCTACACCCAGGTGATCGCGGGCGTGGCGTTCATCGTGATCGGCAGCAAGACCACCTGGCTGTGGGGCCACTTCGGTCTGATCGGCAACGCACTCATCCTCCTCGGCTGCGCCTACGGCCTCGTGGTGCTTCTGGGGCGGCTCCCGATCGGGTCCCGTAACCCGATCTCGGTCGGGTCCGGCGCGATCCGCGCACTCAGCTCCCCAACCCAGGGACACCTGGGCGGTGCGAAGGTGCGGATCCGCCGGCCCCGATCGTCCCGCTCCCGCCTGGTCATCAACCACAACGCACCCTCGCTGGCCGAGATCCAGCAGCGCCGCGCCAACCCCCCGGCGCCCGCTGCGCTCCGGACACGATCCCGCCGCCTCCCGCGGCCTCGGTGGTCCCGCCCAGCCCCATCCCAACAGCCCACGGCCGACACCATCCCTTCGTCGACCCGGCTTCGTCCCGTACCCGCCACCACACCCCGCAGCTCGGCCTCCCCGGCGCTGACCGGGGTGCAGCGCCTGCTCGCATCCTCGGGCGCGACCCAGGAGGACTGATGCGCACGCCGTCCCGCTCCATGGCAGCCAACCTCCGCTGGACCCGTTCAGGGTCGGTGTGGGCCGACTGGCTGCTCACCGGCCTGCCCTACGGGCTGCGCCCCACCAAGGACAAGCACGGCGTGCGCGCCCTGCACCAGGCGCTGTTCCGTGCCCTGCCGGGGGAGTCGATGCTGCTGGGCATCAACTCCGGCCTGGACCCCGCCGTCGTGGTCTCCAAGATGCTCGACGGCGTCGACCTCGAGGACTGCCCCGATTGGGTCGCCGAGTGCGAGGCCACCCTGG
>JAKOYE010000100.1 GCA_029780675.1 Actinomycetes bacterium | reverse complement strand
TGGTCGCGCCGTTCGAGCAGCGCGTGCGCGACCACATCGCGGCCGGCCGGGTGATCTACCGGCCGCGGCACCGGGTCGACCAGCTGGTGCGCGCCAGTGGTGTGGTGACGGGGGTTCGGGGGTCGGTGCTGGCACCTGACGCGTCTCCCCGCGGCGTCGCGAGCAACCGCATCGTCGAGGGTGAGTTCGAGTACGGCGGCCAGGCCGTCGTCGTGACCTCCGGCGGCATCGGCGGCAACCACGACCTGGTCCGGGCCAACTGGCCGCAGCGGCTGGGAGAGGCTCCGGCCGACATGCTGACCGGCGTGCCGGCCTACGTCGACGGGCGGATGCTCGCCATCACCGAGGCAGCCGGCGACGCCGTGGTCAACCGGGACCGGATGTGGCACTACGTCGAGGGCGTGCGCAACTGGGACCCGGTGTGGCCGGGCCATGCCATCCGCATCCTCGCGGGGCCGAGTGCGATGTGGTTCGACGGGCGCGGGAATCGGCTGCCTGCGCCGTACTTCCCGGGGTTCGACACCCTGGGCACGCTGGATCACCTCCAGCACACCGGTGTCGAGCACTCGTGGTTCATCCTCAACCGGGCACTCGCCGGCAAGGAGTTCGCGCTGTCGGGGTCGGAGCAGAACCTCGACCTGACCCAGCGCCGCTACCGCGACGTGCTGAAGCGGCCGATCACCGCGGTCCAGCCCTCGGTGCAGGCGTTCCTCGACCACGGTGAGGACTGGTTGACCGCCGACACCATCGGTGAGCTCGTCGCGAAGATGAACGAGCTGACCCCGCACGCACCGCTGGACCCGGCGCACGTCGAGCGCCAGATCGTCGAGCGCGACCGGCAGGTCGACAACGCCTACACCAAGGACGCGCAGGTCGCCGCGATCCGGGTGGCGCGCGGTTACCGCGGTGACAAGCTGACGAAGCGGGCCTTCCCGCTGCACCGCATCCTCGACCCCAAGCGCGGGCCGCTCGTGGCCGTGCGCCTGCGGGTGCTCTCCCGCAAGACCCTCGGCGGGCTGCACACCGACCTGACCGGGCGGGTGCTCGATGTGGCGGGGGAGCCGGTGCCCGGGCTGTATGCGGCGGGTGAGGTCTCGGGGTTCGGGGGTGGCGGCGTGCACGGGTACCGCGCGCTCGAGGGGACCTTCGTCGGCGGCTGCCTGTTCAGCGGTCGGGCTGCCGGTCGCGCGGCCGCCGAGGCCACCTCCTGACCCGTTCCCGGATCGACCAATAGGTCAGTCCCGGATCGACCAATAGGTCAGTCCAGGTACGGCCTGATCCGGCGGGCGGTACCCAGATCGACCAATAGGTCAGTCCAGGTACGGCAACGGATGCCGGTCGCTCGGGGGCTGGTCCCTCAGAGGTACTGGCCGGTGCCCTCGGCGTGACCCGGTGAGGCGGGGCCTCCCGGCGCCGGCTGGCCGTGCGGCATGGCGCCGGACGGCGGCCCCGCGGGGTGGGAGGTGCCCGGCGGCAGGGCCCGCATCTGCTGCAGCTGGGCCTGCGCGGCCATCTGCTGGGCGACGAGCGCCGTCTGGATGCCGTGGAACAACCCTTC
>JAKOYE010000249.1 GCA_029780675.1 Actinomycetes bacterium | reverse complement strand
CACTGCGCCTCCAAGCGCACAGACGGCCCTCCCGGCGGACTCCGCCTAAAGAGAACCGGGAGGGCCGTCGCCTACAACGACGTCATCACCGTGCCGCCCCGGCACCCCAAGCACCAACTCAGACCCGACCCCACGACGAGCCGCTCACCGTCAACGCCGGACAGCTACCCCGTGCTGCTCAACCGGAATGCCCCCGAACAGGCCAGATGGATCGGTCCAAGTCTCTACGCGCATTGGTTGCAGATGCGCCTCAGCCCTTCGCGAGAGCCTACGAATGGTAGATTCATCAGTGATTGCACAATGGGTGCGGTCAAATTCAATAAGAAATTCGCAGTGCAACCAAAGGGTTGGGCTCTGCAGGCCTGGTACAGCGCGCGCAACAGCAGATGCGCGGCCTCGTTCATCAATTCTCAGGTAGTTCTGCAGCCAATCCGCCAAGGGGTCGCCGACTCGAAACGGCATAACGCCTGAGTTTCCTAGCGCAGCGGCTCGCTCGTAAGCTTTGGGTTTCAGGAGACGCTCTAACTCGAAAGCCTCGTCAGCGGACAACCCGGTTCGGGCAGCACCTCCAAAACTCACCACCCCCTCTGGGGACTCCCTTGGCCCCAAAGAGAGCGAACCGGTACCGATCGTCAGCCGATGCAAAGCATTCCGAAGGTTCTCGGTGTTCGACTCGTATTCGCTCAGTTCATCGAAAGCGTCGGGCGTGAATACGCTGGCAGCTTCCACTGATTCCAATTCTTCAAGGATGTCAATGTTTTCACGTTCCACTTCCAGATTTCCGCGGAGCCCTTCCAAGCCGATATCAAAGGCCTCCACGCCTTTCGAGATCAGACTCTCGACGAGCTCGCTCAGAACTTCGCTCAGCAATCTCTGCACAGTCGAAACCGACTCATCGAAGATGCCGATACCGTCCTTGAGCAATTTTATATGGGCCGATACCCATTCGCTTCCAGGCTCGACGATAGCTACGACTTCTGCTGGCGTCTGCCGCGCGACGTATCGATCCAATCGACCAATTCGCTGCTCTAATTGATTGATATCCAGCGGAAGATCAAGGTTGACAAGCACTTCGGCGTCTTGAAGATTGCGGCCTTCCTCGACTGAGGAGTCCGCGAGAAGAACACCTCCGTCGAAATTTCCAAGAAAATAATAAACTGACTTATCACGATCTTCGGGAGTCATCGAATTGAGGTGGCGGTAAATCTTGGCCGTCCCGATAATTCTTTCTAGGATCGACTCGATGCGTCTCAGTACCGCCGGAAACGTAGACGCCGCAACGACCAACTTTCCGTTGTGGACCCTGTCAGCTATCGCTTGAGCAGCAGACTCCAATCGACTGTCGACCCCCGCCATCTGGATTCTCGCTATTGTCATATCGAAGAAAGCGCGCTCGTCCGAAGAGGTCGGGCACCTCAAGAAATCCAGCATGGCAACAGGCCCTGCCAGGGCATGGGAGACCGCGATCGCGAATCGCATTTGCGAGTCAGAATCGGCCAACTGGATACGATACGACTCTAAAAAGTCATCGATCACTGAACGAGATGGTTCTGTTACGTCGATGAACGAGGGCAGTCGCCCTGCTACGGAGTACGACATGGTGACATCACTGCTGCGGCGGTGTCGGATCATTCTCCGACTGAGCCGGTATATCTCTCGAACGTAATCGGAAAGCTCATTCCATTCCGGACTGCGCGGATCATCGGACGATCGGCATGCGCTGATGAGCGCCCTCATCGTCCTGTCATCGGGGAAGTCCGCTTCCAGATTTCCGAGAATTTCAGTCTTCTGCCCGAGACTCGCGCGACGGGCGGTGAGGACCTGGATGTCCCTCGCACTCCTTTCCCGCTCTCTAATTTGGGTTCGGAAAGACTCCGGAGTGGAATTTCCGTACGCGACCGGGTCGACGAGTGCGAGTAGTCGTCGAAAAGTCTCGAGGTCACCCCGCATCGGCGTTGCCGATAGAGCCAGCAGGCATTCAGCCCTGCTGAACACTTGACCCAATTCAGACTCGGGTTTAATCCGAGGCAGCACATTGTGGGCTTCATCAATCACGATCAGCGCATAAGAGGCCAGCCAATAAGTTGAACGAGAAGTGAGTATTGCCGAGTGCGAGGTCACTTTGAGATTGCCATTACGCAAAAAATCACCCAAGCCCAAGCGGTCGCGCAATTCAGAGGTCCATTGACCCGACAGTGTTTCTGGACACAGCACCACGACTCTGGCGTCGGGATCGTCGATGAGGAACTGACGCATGACGATGCCGGCTTCTATCGTCTTTCCTAGTCCGACTTCGTCTGCCAGCAGGTACCGCATGACCGGATCGGCCAGAACACGTGCAGCAGTGTCGATCTGGTGTTGGAAAAGGTTGATCGGCGCCGATATGGCCGCCGTAAGACCGCGGCAGGCGGCCCGTTGTCTGACCAGTTCAGACAGCAATGCGGACCGGGCTTCGTAAAATGTCGGAGCCTCAGCCATACCGTTGGCAATCGCTTCAACCGGCTTCTCCAATGGCTGCGACCAACGCACTTTGAACAGGTCTTGGTGCAGTGGCAACCTGCGCACATGCCCTACAAGTGAGATCTCGTACCTATTCCCAGTGAGCTGCCTTCGCACTTCCCCTGGTTGCCAGCCGAACGGAACACCACGCAGCCACACCCGCGTTCCCTCGGGAATCCGGGTGTCGATCACATCATCGGGGGAGATCAGAAACTCGTGCTCCGCTACATCCGGCACATCGACATAGGAAAAAACGTACTTGTCGCCTTGCCTTCCTTTGCAGAAACCGAAACCGAGTTCGGGATGGGATTTCGCGCGCAACCAGCGGCCGATGTAGTGCGAAGCGGGTCTGAGGGGTCTAGCTGACACAGGATTCACCAACCAAACCTAAGCGCCGTAATACGACGAATACTTTGCACACAAAGATATTATCGATTTCATCCGAAAGTCGCGGTCCATCTGGTTAAAAACTTCAGATGACGCCCTATGTATGGTCGAATAATCAGAGTATGTTGCGATTTCATCTTCTGAGCTAATTCTCTGTCTTTCTTCCTAACGCCTGCAGCCATATAGCCGTTGATGAGGAGTACCTCTTGTTGATGACGGCCAATTGCAGGCGGTGGGGTCGACCCCTGGTGGTCAGTTGCTTGGTGGCCGCGTCCACTGTGGGGCGCGTCGACGGAATCTGCTGGGTCAAGCGCCGAAAAAGTCTGCGCCGATCACCCGACTGTGAAGCACTCTGGCAGCACTGTGTGACGGTCGACAGTCAGCCTGGTGAGCGTTGGGATCGTCCTTGGCCCACACGATGCGACAGATGGCATCGGGCGAATCCCGATGAAGAGATTCACCACGGGCCCGTTTCCCGGTGTGACCCATGTGATGGCCATCACTGCGCCAGTGATCCCGGCCTCCGCCAGCAGGGCGTCGAAGCCAACGGGGAACTTTCCAGCGTCGCGATACTCATTACCCCCCCGAAAGACAAGACCAGGCCAGAGGATTTACCCTCTGGCCTGGCCTTTTCGTAGCGGGGACAGGATTCGAACCTGCGACCTCTGGGTTATGAGCCCAGCGAGCTACCGAGCTGCTCCACCCCGCGTCGATTGCTCCGTAAGGTTACCCAGGCAGTGCCCCGTCCACCAAACCGGCTGGTAGAGCCGCCGCACCGACCCCACCGACGTGGTCCATCACCCCAACCCGACCCCTCATCCGCCACCCACCGGTAGTGTCCGTCGCGCGATGGGCCGGCACATCCGCCGGGCCGCCGGGCCCGAAGGATCCCCATGACCAGCTCCCCCGACCTCCCCGACGCCGGAGGCAGCGCCCCCAAGCCCGCCAACCGGTCCCGCCGCTACCTCCTGGGCGCCCTGCCGGTGGCCGCCCTGGCCGTCGCGGCCTGCTCGAAGGACACCACCACAGAAGCCAAAGAGGCCAAAGAACTGGGCCCGCCGCCGCGGCCGGCCACCCCGGACGAGGCGATCGCCGTGCTGATGGAGGGCAACAAACGGTTCGTCGACCGTCGGCCCGAGGTTCGCGACACCGCCGAGATCAAGACCGTCTGGACCTCGATCAGCACCGGCCAGCAGCCGTTCGCGACGATCTTGACCTGTGCCGACAGCCGGCTGGGCCCGGAGCTGATCTTCGATCAGTTCGTCGGGGACATCTTCGTCGTCCGGGAGGCCGGCAACATCGCCGACTCCCCCACCAACCTCGGCAGCATCGAGTTCGGCCAGGCCGTGCTGGGCTCGAAAGTGCTAATGGTGTTGGGACATTCGGACTGCGGCGCGGTCAAGGCCGCCCTGGAGAAGGCCACACCGGGCGCCAACATCCAGGCGATCATCGACGCCATCGCACCCGGCATCGCCGGCGCGACCGACCTCGACGACGCCATCACCCGCAACGTCCGCGCCGTCATCGACCGCATCCGCACCAAGAGCACCCTGCTGCGCGACGCCGAGAAGGCGGGCGCGGTGAAGATCGTCGGCGCGGTCTACAACATCAAGACCGCCGAGGTCACCCTGCTCTGAGCGGCCCCTACTTGGCCGCGTCGAACTTGCCCATCGCCTCGTCCAGCCGCTGCAGAGCAGCGCCGTACTGGCCGAAGTTCCCGGACTTCTGAGCCTCCCGCACGGCACCCAGAGCGGACTCGATCTCGGCCAGCGCCGCCGCGCGCGCCGCGGACAGCGTCGAACCACCGGGCACCGCCACCGCCGCCGGCGGCGCCGGCACCTCGGCCACCGCGGCGGGCGTCTGCGCACCCTCAGCGGGTTTGGCGGCGGGTGTTCCGGCGGCCGGGGCCGGCGCAGCCGCCGTCGCCCCCGCACCGGCGCCGAAGATGGCGTCCAGCGCGGCGGACACCGTCGGCCCGTAGCCCACCTTGTCGTTGTAGAGCATCGCCACCCGGATCAACCGCGGGTACGACGAGGCGGCGTCCGAGGTTCCCGGTGAGGCGTACACCGGTGCCACGTACAGCAGCCCGCCCTGGCTGACCGGCAGGGTCAGCAGGTTGCCCCAGCGGATCCGGTTCTGCCCGTCGCGGCCGATCACGCCGAGGTCCTGGGACACCGCGGTGTCGGTGGAGATCGCGTTGAACGCCAGCTTGGGACCGTTGACCTGACCGGGAATGGTCAGCACGGTGATCTTGCCGTAGGTGTCCGGGTCGGAACTGGCGGACATGTAGGCCGCCAGGAAGTCCCGGCGGAACCGGTTCAGCGCCGTCGTCAACTGGAAGGACGCCGAATTATCGTTCTTGGCAAGGTCTTTGGCCACGATGTAGTACGGCGGCTGGAAGCTCGACGCCGTCGGGTTCGGGTCCAGCGGGACGTCCCAGAAGTCCGAGGTGGAGAAGAACGTCACCGGGTCGTCGACGTGGTACTTCGCCAGCAGCGCCCGCTGCACCTTGAACAGGTCCTCGGGGTAGCGCAGGTGCTCAGCCAACTCGGCGCTGATGTCCGCGCGCGGCTTGACCGTGCCGGGGAACACCTTCATCCACGCCGCCAGCACCGGATCCTTCTCGTCCTGCGCGTACAGCGTCACAGTGCCGTCGTAGGCGTCGACGGTGGCCTTCACCGAGTTGCGGATGTAGGACACCTGCTTGTCCGGCCGCAACCGGTTGATCGCCACCTCGGTGGAGTCCGCCGTCGCCGAGCTCAGCGAGGTCAGCTCCGAGTACGGGTAGTTGTCCAGCGTGGTGTAGCCGTCGATGATCCACACCATCCGCTTGTTGACGATCGCCGGGTAGACGGTGGTGTCGGTGGTCAGCCACGGGGCGACCGCCTTGACCCGCTCGGACGGGTCCCGGTTGAACAGGATCCGGGAGTTCGAGCCGATCACGTTGGAGAACAGGAAGTTCCGCTCGGCGAACTTCGCGGCGAACACCGACCGGGTCAGCCAGTTGCCGATCGCGACCCCGCCGGCCCCGGTGTAGGTGTAGTTCTTGGTCTCGGTGTTGGTCTCGTAGTCGTACTCGCGGTCGTTGCCGTTCTTGCCGACGATCGCGTAGTCGTCGGGCGCCGAGGCGATCACCGGGCCGAAGTAGATCCGCGGCTGGTCCAGCGGGGCCGGGCCGGGCGAGACGACGGAACCGTTGGCCCCGACGACGCTGGCCAGGAACTCCGGGTAGCCGCCGTTCTGGTTGGGGTCGTTGGCGATTCCGCGCACGGTGTTGGCCGGGGAGGCGATGAACCCGTTGCCGTGGGTGTAGACGGTGTGCCGGTTGATCCAGTCGCGCTGGTTGTCGATCAGCCGGGCCGGGTTGAGTTCACGGGCGGCCACCACGAAGTCGCGCAGTGTGCCGTTGACCTCGTAGCGGTCGATGGAGAGTTGGTCGGGGAAGTTGTAGAAGTTCTTGCCCTGCTGGAACTGGGTGAAGGCCGGGCTGATGACGTTGGGGTCCAGCAGGCGGATGTTGGAGGTGGTGGCGCGGTCGGCGGCCACCTGGGCGGCCCCGGTGGGCGCGTTACCGCTGTAGTCGCGGTAGGTCACCACGTCCTCGGTCAGCCCGTAGGCCTGCCGGGTGGCGGTGATGGAGCGGGAGATGAACTCACTCTCCTTCTGCGCCGCATTGGGTTTGACCGAGAACTGCTCGACGATCATCGGCCAGCCCGCCCCGACGATCAGCGAGCTCAGCAGCAGCAGCACCAGACCGATCGCCGGGATGCGCAGGTCGCGCAGGAACAGCGCGGAGAACACCGCCGCCGCGCAGATCACCGCGATCGCCAGCAGGATCAGTTTGGCCGGCAGCACGGCGTTGATGTCGGTGTAACCGGCGCCGGTGAACGGCTTGCCGGGCCGGGTGTTGCTCAGCAGTTCATAGCGGTCCATCCAGTACGCCACCGCCTTGAGCAGCACCAGCGCCCCGACCATGCTGATCAGCTGCAGCCGGGCCGGGCGGGTCAGCGCGCCGTTGCCGGCCGCCAGGCGGATGCCGCCGAAGATGTAGTGCGTCACCAGGCTGCCCAGGAACGCCAGGAACAGCGCGACGAACAGGAACGTCAGCAGCAGCCGGTAGAACGGCAGGTCGAAGGCGTAGAAGCCGAGATCCTTCCCGAACTGCGGGTCGGCGATCCCAAAGCTGCCGCCGTGCAGGAACAGCTGGATGCGCGGCCAGTAGCCCTGCGCCACCAGCCCGGCCATCAGGCCGATCACCGCGGGCACCCCGAAGGCGAAGAACCGCAGCCGCGACAGCACCGCCATCCGGTAGCGCGCGACCGGGTCGTTGGGCCCGGCGTTGGGGACGAACACCGGCCGGGTGCGGTAGGCCAGCGCCAGCGCGCCGAACACGATCGCCCCGACCAGCAGCGCGGCCGCCAGGAACACCACCAGCCGGGTCACCAGCACGGTGGTGAACACCGAGCGGAAACCCAACTCGCCGAACCACAGCCAGTCGACGTAGGCGTCGATGAAACGCGGCCCGACCAGCAGCAGCGCGACGACGACGGCGGCGACGACGGCCATGATGCGGCCACGCCGGCTCAGGGCCGGCATGCGGGCGGGGGGACGAATGCTCACGATCGGTGTCCTGCGGCAATCACGCCGCCACTCTACGCAAATCGAAAAACCCGGGCTCGACGACTGCGGGCGCTAGCAGGTGGGCGGGCGTCCGCCGGTGTTGAGCGTCTCCAGTGCGTCGATGGCCTGCGGCAGCGTCTCCACCTTGATCAGTTCCAGGTTCTCCACCGGCGCGGTGCGCGCCTCGTCGCAGTTCTCCGCGGGCACCAGGAACACCGTCGCGCCGGCCTCCTGGGCGCTGACCATCTTGTGGGTGATGCCGCCGATCGGGCCGACGGTGCCGTCGACCCCGATGCTGCCCGTGCCGGCGACGAACTTGCCGCCGTTGACGTCCCCGGTGGTCAGCTTGTCCACAACGGCCAGGCTGAACATCAGCCCGGCCGACGGCCCGCCGATGTTGGCCAGGTTGAAGTCGATGGTGAACGGCGCCCAGGGCGCGTCGAGCACCGCGACCCCCAGGTAGCCGTGCTCGCGGTCGTCGTTGCGGCCCAGGGTGATCCGCGCAGTGCCGGTCTCGGGCTTCGGCCCGGAGCTCTTGCGCCGGTAGTCCACCACGATCTCCTGGCCGGGTTTGGTGGCCTTGAGCAGAGCGGAGAACTGTTCGACGCTGGTGACCGGGGTGCCGTCGACCTTGTCGATGGCGTCGCCGGTCTGCAGCTTGCCGACCGAGGGCCCCGGCTCGTTGACCTTCTCGACGCTGACCGCCTTGGGGTACTTCAGGTAGTTGAGGGCGGCGAACTGGGCGGTGTCCTCGGAGTTCTGGAAGTCCGCGCTCTGGCTCTTCTGGATGTCCTCGCGGGACTTCTCCGGCGGGAACACCAGGTCCCGCGGCACCAGCTGCTGGCTGCCGGACAGCCACAGCGTGAGCGCCTGCCCCATGGTCAGGCCGTCGCGCTGGGACACCGTGGTCATGTTTAGATGCCCGGAGGTGGGCTGGACGGGGGTGCCCTCGATCGCCACCACCGGCTTGCCCTCGAACTCGCCGAGGGTGTCGTAGGTCGGCCCGGGCCCCAGCGAGACGTAGGGCACCGTCACCACCGCCAGCAGCACACCGAACACGACGATGGGCACCAGCGCCACAAACAGCGTCAGGATTCGCCTGTTCACGCCGCCCACAGTAACGGCGGTACCGTGGTCGTCATGGCTGACCTGCCCTTCGGCTTCTCCGCCGGCGATGACCCCGACCGCGACAAGAACCCCGGGGCTGGTGGGGCCGGTGGGGCCAACCCGTTCGGCGCCGGATTCAACCCCGCCGACCTCGGCAAGCTGTTCACCCAGCTGGGCCAGATGTTCGCCGGGGCGGGCAGCGCGATGACCGGCGGGGCGTCATCGGGGGCGGTGAACTACGACCTGGCCCGCAAGCTGGCGTCGAGTTCGATCGGCTTCACCGCCCCGGTGCCCGAGTCCACCGCCCGCGCGGTGGCCGACGCGGTGCATCTGGCCGACACCTGGCTCGACGGCGCCACCGCGCTGCCGGCCGGGGCGACCCGGACCGCCGCCTGGACCCCGCAGGACTGGGTGGACAACACCCTGGACACCTGGAAGCGGCTGTGTGATCCGATGGCCGAGCAGGTGGCCTCGGTGTGGACGTCCAACCTGCCCGAGGAGGCCCGGGCGATGGCCGGGCCGCTGATGGCGGTGATGACCCAGATGGGCGGGATGGCGTTCGGCTCGCAACTGGGCCAGGCGTTGGCCCGGCTGTCCCAGGAGGTGCTGACCTCCACTGACATCGGGCTGCCGCTGGGGCCGGCGGGCACCGCCGCCCTGCTGCCCGCCGCCGTCGAGACGCTGTCGGAGGGCCTGGAGCAGCCGCGTAGCGAGATCCTGACGTTCCTGGCCGCCCGCGAGGCCGCCCACCACCGGTTGTTCAGCCATGTGCCGTGGCTGGCCCCCCAGCTGATGGGTGCGGTGGAGGCCTACGCCCGCGGGATGAAGGTCGATATGAGCGGGATGGAGGAACTAGCCGCCGGCCTGGACCCGTCCATGCTGATGGACCCCTCGAAGATGGAAGAGCTGCTCTCACAAGGACTGTTCGAGCCCAAGGCCACCCCGGAGCAGACCGCGGCGCTGGAGCGGCTGGAGACCCTGCTGGCCCTCGTCGAGGGGTGGGTGGCGACCGTCGTCACCGCCGCCCTGGGCGAGCGGATTCCCGGCACCGCGGCGCTGAGCGAGATGCTGCGCCGCCGCCGCGCAACCGGCGGGCCGGCCGAGCAGACCTTCGCCACCCTCGTCGGCCTGGAACTGCGGCCCCGCAAGATGCGGGAGGCCGCCGCCCTGTGGGAGCGGCTCACCGAGGCCGCCGGGGTCGACGCCCGCGACGCAGTGTGGCAGCACCCCGACCTGCTGCCCACCTCCCCCGACCTCGACGACCCGGCCGGGTTCATCGACCGGGTGATCGGTGGGGATATCAGCGGGATCGACATCGACGCCGCGATCGCCGAGTTCGAGAAGGACCTGGGCAAGCCCGACACCGGGACCGGGACCGGGACCGGCCCTGTGGAGAGCTGAAAACCCTTCCACCCGTTCGGTGTCAGGGTGAGCAGGTGTACGCCCTCGACCCGGCCATGCCGGTGCTGCTGCGCCCCGACGGCTGCCTGCAAATCGGCTGGGACCCGCGCCGGGCGGTCCTGGTCCGCCCGCCCGACGGACTGAGCGCGGCAACGCTGGCCACCGTGCTGCGGGCGCTGCCTCTGGACACCGCCGCCGCGCACCGGCTGGCCGCCCGCCTCGGGTTGCGCGATGCGGCCGGATTCGACGCGATCCTGACCGGCCTGCACAGCGCCGGGGTGCTGCAGACCGGCACCCGCACAGCGTCGCCGACACTGTCGATCCGGGTGCACGGCTGCGGGCCGCTGTCGGAACTGATGCTCGCCGGCCTGCGCTGCTCGGGCGCCCGGGTCGGACACACCAGCCACGCCAACGCCACCGGTGCGCCCGCCGGGGTGGACCTGGTGGTGCTGGCCGACTGGCTGGCCGCCGACCCGCGGCTGCTGCGCGACCTGCACACCGCCCGGGTGCCGCACCTGCCGGTGCGGGTACGTGACGGCACCGGGCTCGTCGGCCCACTGGTCATCCCCGGCGTCACCAGCTGTCTGAGCTGCGCCGATCTCCACCGCACCGACCGCGACCCGGCCTGGCCGGCGCTGTCCGCCCAGCTGCGCCAGGTGATCGGCACCGCCGATCGGCCCACCGTGCTGGCCACCGCCGCGCTGGCGCTCGGTCAGGTGCAGCGGGTCATCGCGGGGGTGCGTGCGGGCGGCGGGACGGAGGCGGCCGGTGCTCCCCCGCCGGCGTTCGACACCAGCTGGGAGATCGACGTCGGCACCGGGGCCGTCCGCGCCCGGCGCTGGCCACGCCATCCGCTGTGTGCCTGCTGGCCGAGTGGGGGATGATGGAGGGCGTGGCTGACGACATCAAGCGCGGAAGTGCTCGTCGCAACGCAAAACTGGCCAGCATCCCGGTCGGCATCGCCGGGCGGGCCGCGCTGGGCCTGGGCAAGCGGCTGACCGGCAGGTCCCGCGACGAGGTCAATGCCGAACTGATGGAGAAGGCCGCCAACCAACTGTTCAGCGTGCTGGGTGAGCTCAAGGGCGGCGCGATGAAGGTCGGCCAGGCGCTGTCGGTGCTGGAGGCCGCCATCCCCGAGGAGTTCGGCGAGCCCTACCGCGAGGCGCTGACCAAGCTGCAGAAGGACGCCCCGCCGCTGTCGGCGGCCAAGGTGCACCGGGTGCTCGACGGCCAGCTCGGCACCAAGTGGCGGGAGCGGTTCGCCTCCTTCGACGACGAGCCGGTCGCCTCGGCCTCGATCGGACAGGTTCACAAGGCGGTCTGGGCCGACGGCCGCGAGGTGGCCGTCAAGATTCAGTACCCGGGCGCCGACGAGGCGCTGCGCGCCGACCTCAAAACCATGCGCCGGCTCACCAGCGTGCTCAAACAGCTGGCCCCCGGCGCCGACGTGCAGGGTGTGGTCGACGAACTGGTCGAACGCACCGAGATGGAACTGGACTACCGGCTGGAAGCCAACAACCAGCGGGCCTTCGCCAAGGCCTACGAGGGTCACCCGCACTTCCTGATCCCGCACGTGGTGGGCAGCTCGCCGAAGGTCGTGGTGGCCGAATGGGTCGCCGGCAAGCCGCTGGCGGAGATCATCCGTAACGGCACCCGCGAGGAGCGCGACCTCTGCGGCACACGGCTTTTCGAGCTGACCTTCGACGCGCCGGCCCGGCTCGGGATGATGCACGGCGACGCCCACCCGGGCAACTTCATGCTGCGCGACGACGGCAAACTGGTCGTCATCGACTTCGGCGCGGTCGCCCCGCTACCGGACGGCCTGCCGATCGAGATGGGCATGATGATCCGGCTGGCCCGCGACCGGAACTACGACCTGCTGCTGCCGACGATGGAGAAGGTGGGCTTCGTCCGGCCCGGCGAGCAGCTGTCGGTCGAGGCCATCGACGAGATGCTGGCGCAGTACGTCGAGCCCGTCGAGGTGCCGGTGTTCCACTACACCCGGCGCTGGCTGCAGAAGCACGCCGCGTCGAACATGGAGCGGGCGCCGCAGCAGCTCAAGATGGCCCGGCAGATGGATCTGCCCGCGCAACTGGCGATCCCGCTGCGGGTGATCGCCTCGAACGTGGCGATCTCCTGCCAGCTGGACTGCCATGTCGCGGTGGCGGAGATGGCCGAGCGGCTGATTCCGGGCTTCGCCGAACCGCACCCGATCTGAACCGGTGCTGTCGCTGGCCTCACGCGCGAAGTGACGTTCCGGCCAACCCTGGATATCGTTGATATCGGGAGGTCACATGGCCGATGTCTTGATCCGCGGATTGTCAGACGATGCGGTGGCTCGCATCGACTCCGATGCAGCCGCCTTGGGCTTATCACGCCAGGAATACCTCCGTAGACGGTTCGAGGTGGAGGGCACGGTCACTCGCCACGCCCGGCGTGTGAGCGTTGAGGATCTGCGCCGTGCCGCCACCGCCGCAGCGGACCTCGAAGATCCTGAGGTCATGGATGCGGCGTGGCAGTAACAAGTTGGCTGATCGACAAATCTGCCTACACGCGGCTACCGACGTCACCGGACGCGCAGGCATGGGCCGAACGCATCGAACGCGGGCTGGTGAGGATCAGCACCATCACACGACTGGAGATCGGGTATTCCTTCCGCACCGGCGACCAGGCCCGCACGGAGTGGTCCTCCCCGCCGCTCACGCTGATGCCGGTGGAGTATCTGACCCCCGCCATTGAGGACCGCGCGGTTGAGGTGCAGATGCGTCTGACCGAACTCGGTCAGCACCGCGCACCCTCGATTCCCGACCTTCTGGTGGCGGCGACCGCAGAAATCGCTGGGCTGAGCGTCCTCGCAGTAGACAAGGATTTTGAGCTGATCGCGCGTATCACCGGGCAACCCGTGGAGAGCCTGCAGTTCTGAGCCGCGAGACCACACCTTCCGAGATCCGATGCCGGTACGGTCGTCACCCATGAGCCAGTCACCGTCGAGCAATCCCACCGTCGCCGAATACGTCCTGCGCCGACTGGCCGCACTGGGCATCGAGAAGGTGTTCGGCGTTCCCGGCGACTACGCCTTCTCGGTCAACAACGCCGCCGAGGTTATCGACGGACTCGAGTGGGTAGCCTGCGCCAACGAACTCAACGCCGCCTACGCCGCCGACGGCTACGCTCGCATCCGCGGCGCGGCGATCCTGTCCACCACCTACGGTGTCGGTGAGCTGTCCGCACTCAACGGGGTGATGGGCAGCAAGGCCCACCGGCTGCCGGTGTTCCACATCGTGGGGATGCCCAGCGAACGCATCCAGCACCTGCGGCTGGTCACCCACCACAACCTCGGCGACACCCGATACGACCGCTTCCAGGAGATCTCGGTCTCGGCCTGCTGCGTGTCGGCGGTGCTGACCCCGGACAACTGCATCGAGGAACTCGAACGGGTGATCCGCGAGGCGCTGCGCCAGTCCATGCCGGCCTACATCGTCATCTCCCAGGTCAACGGGCTGATGCCGGTGATCGGCACCCCGGTGACCGGCGTTCCGCTGGCCGAGGTCACCCGGCAGCGCAGCGACCCGACCGAGCTGGCCGCCGCGGTGCGGGCCATCGTCGCCAAAGTCGTTGCCGCACAACGCCCGGTGGCGACCATCACCACCCTGACCACCCGCTACGGCGTGGCCGGTAAGGCCGTCGAGTTCGTCGGCAGGGCCAACCTTCCGGTCGCGCTGACCCCCAACGACAAGGGCGTGATCGACGAGTCCCTGCCGCAGTTCATCGGCATGTATTCGGCCGGGTCGTCACGCCCGGCCGAGGTCCGCGAGGTGGTGCAGCAGGCCGACCTGATCCTCGACATCGGCGGGCTGATGCTCACCGAACTCAACACCGGGCTGTGGGGCGACGTCCTGGACACCGAAAAAGCGGTCTGCATCCACGACAACTGGGTACGCAGCGGCACCGACGTCTACCTCAACGTCGCGATCGGTGACGTCCTCGACGCGCTGATCGACGCCGTCGCTCCGCGGGAGCGCGACGCCGGCCCGGCGCTGGCCGAACTGGAGCTCACCGGCTCCGGCGACGAGCCGACGTCGTCGGCGAACTTCTACCCGCGGCTGCAGCGGCGACTGCGCAGCGGCGACACCGTGGTGATCGAGACCGGCACCTGCATGTCCCACCTCAACTCCATGCGGCTGCCCGCCGGGGTGGGAGCTGAGGGTCAGGGCCTGTGGGGCTCGATCGGCTGGGCGACCCCGGCGACGATGGGCATCGCGATGGCCAAGACCGCAGGGCGCACCTGGCTGGTCACCGGCGACGGATCGCATCAGACCACCCTCAACGAGCTGGCGGTGATGGGACGCTACGGCGTCACGCCGGTGATCATCGTGCTCAACAACGGCCTCTACGGCATCGAGGACGT
>JAKOYE010000055.1 GCA_029780675.1 Actinomycetes bacterium | reverse complement strand
CAGCACCGACTCCGGTGAGGTCACCGGGTGTGCCCACTTGCCCAGGTCCGGTGTTCCCATCAGCACCGTCACCGTCGGGACCGCCCGCGAGCCGGTGGAACCCAGATGGTCACACAGCCCGAAGCCCGCATCGGTGGGGGTGGCGACCACCAGATCATCGGGTGCGCCGGGGATGCCCACCAACGGGCCCATCGGCAGCTTCTTGATCTCCGAGATCGGCACCATCGTCGGGTTGGCGTCGGTGCCCGCGATCAGACGTGCCGAGGCCAGATTGAGCGCCGGATGCACGGTGTCGCCGACGCGCACATACAAACCCCCGGTTGCCCGGTCGGCCAGAATCGGTTCCTGCCCGACCAGGCCGGCGGGGCGGAAGAAGGCGACGATGAAACATACCCCCACGATCAGCACCGAGGCCACCGCCCCCACCAGCAGCGAGGCGGTCGCGTTGCGGGAGGGGTCGTGCACCAGGCGCACCGAGTGCCGTGCGATCGCCACCGCCTGGCGGTGGCGCAGGAACCGCCAGCCGCTCACCTGCTCCATCGACGTGTAATTCAGGGGCATCGCCGCACCGCCGTTCCGGGCTCGCTCATCAGTACCCGCCTCCGATGGAGGCCACATGCACGTGGTCGAAATGGTTGGCGGTGATCGACCCGCGCCCTTCCATCAACGAGGAGGAACCGTCGGGCTGAATCATGTGCTGCCGCCAAATCATGTGCGCCACACCGAGCTTCTCGTGGTTGTCCACCAAGAACTTGACCACCCGATCCCCCAGTGCCCGGCCCGCGGGGGTCTGCGCGTTGGGGATCATCACATCCAACGCCAGCCCCTGTGGATGCCACTTGAGCGCATCCGGGCGCACCCCGCCGATCTCCCGGATCTCCGGGAACGCCTCGCTGATCGCCCGGTTCAGCAGCTTCGTGTACTTCTGCAGGCCCTTCTCGCTGGCCAGACCGGGCCGATCCAACGCACCCACGGCGCGGGTCGAGGCGCCGTCGGCGCTGCTGAACCGCCGCGATGACGACCCCGAATCCTGCCCGGCCAGGCTGCTCAGGCTTTGCAGTGCGGCGGTGGGCATGAGGCCGCCCAGTGCGCTGCCCATCCCGCCGCCGCCCATGCCGCCGCCCATGCCGCCGCCCATGGAGGGCATCATCGCGCCCATCGGCATCCCGCTCATCGGCATTGCGCTCGTCGTCATCGGTGTCAGGCCCGCGCGGGGGTCGGTGCCGATCCCGCGGTATCCCGCGGCGGTCGCTTCGGAGGCCGCGGCGTGGGTACCGGCATCGGCGGTGCCCGCCCCGACCGCGGCTTTGGTGTCGAGCAGGCGCCGCTCGATGGCCTCGATCAGCGCCTGTTTGCCCTGCGGTGTTCCGGTGGACAGTCCCATCGCCTCGACATCGGCGATCGCCGCGGCGATGACGGTGTCCATGCGCCGGCGGCCGCTGTGGGACTGCGCCACCGCGGCGGCGAGTTGGGTGTCACCGGCAATGTCCTGCTGGGCCAGCCGCTGGGAATCGGTGGCCAACCGGGCCGCCGCATCCTGGTGGGCGTCGATCGCCGCGCCCTGCCCCGCAGCGGGTGGTTTCGGCGGTACCGGCGCCGACGGGCAGTCACACGCCACCCCGGCCCCAGCGCCGAAACCCTCACGCGCCCTACCCATCACACCGCCGGCCGCCCGCACAAACGCCTCCACACTCATGGCCCCGCCGCCCCGCCGCGATCACCTTCCATTGCCGTACCTCAGCTGGCCTGCGTCAGACCTGCGCCGATGGATTCGCCAGCTTCGTGGGGTCGATCCAGCCCAAGAAGTCCGGACCCGAGCCCACCGACT
>JAKOYE010000023.1 GCA_029780675.1 Actinomycetes bacterium | reverse complement strand
CGGATTCTCACCGCCGAGCGGGCCGTACCGGCCCCAACGCTGGCCCGGCGCGGGGCTCAGCATCCCCGCGTTGGTGTCGGCCTCGACGAGCACGTCGTCGGCCATCGCGCAACTGGACGTGGAGAGCCCACTGGTCAGCGCGGCGATATTGGCCTTGCCGGTGGTGTAGGCGGGATACCGCTGCACCAGACCCTTGGCCATCGAGCCCACCATCAGCAGCACCATGATCAGCGCGAAAGCCAGCAGTGGGGTGGCGGCCAGCGCCCGGTTCCGACGCGTGTTCTTGACCTCGGTGTGCCCGGAGTAGTCCATCCGGAAGTGCAGCCACCCGGCGATCAGACCGGTGATGACGGCGAGCGCCAGGAACATCGACGTCACCGGGCGGTGCAGCAGCACCGGCTGCCGGTCGAACCACGGGACCCCGTAGTTGCCCACGTAGAACCAGCCGTTGATCCCCGAGGTGGCCCAGGCCAGGATGAAGAGCAGCGCAGTCAGGTAGAGCGCCAGATTGCGGCGGTTGTGCAGTCCGACGCGGGCGAAGGCGAACCCGAACACCGCTCCCAGACCGGCGGTCAGACCGGCGAACGCGCCGAACTGCACCGCCCACTTGGTGGGGGTGAACGTCAGCAGCAGCAGCCCCAGCGCGGTACTGCCGATGAGCCGCCAGACCGGGCCGCGCGCGACGCCGGTCACCGAACCGCGCCGCAGCAGCAGCGCGATGAGGCCGAACATGCACAGCAGCATCAGCAGCACGGCGAAGCGCCGGGTCAGTGAGCCTTCGACGTTCTCCTCGACGGTGAGGAAGTAGTAGCGCAGAAAGTCCTGGTACCAGGAAATCGTCGGTCCGACCACATATTTGATCCGGGCGGACTCGGCGACGGTGGCCAGCGTCTGGTCGCGGAACACCACGACGAAGATCAGCGACGCCGCGGCCGCCAACGCCGACAGCGGGGCCAGCAGGCCATCGGCCGGGCGACGGCGGCCGATGATCCGGGCGATGGCGCGGGCGCCGACCAGCAGCGGCGCCAGAGCTACCAGACCCTGCGGCGCCAGGGTGACGCTGAGGACGGCGACGACGATCGCCGCGGCGGCGGGAACCAGCCGCCGGGTGGCGATGGTGCGCTCGACCAGCGTCCACACCGCCAGCACACCGAAGGCGATCAGCGGTTCCGGCCGCAGGCCGTTGTTGAACGGCAGCCAGGCGGCCAGGAACACCGCGCCCGCGGTGGCGACCGCGATGCGGCTTCCGGCCAGCCCGCCCGCACCGGGGCCGAGCCGGCGCAGCACCCAGCGGCTCAGGATCAGCCAGCACCCGATCGCCGCGGCGGTGGCGGGCAGTCGCATCCACACCCCGGCGGTACTGATCGAGGCCATGTGGGCCAGCACCGATTGGTACCAGTCGAAGGGTGCCTCGGTGGCACCGAAATAGCGGTAGTAGTTGGTCGCGTAACCGGCCTCGCCGGAGATACGGGCGATGGTGAGGTTGTAGCCGTCGTCGGACGAGATCGGCCCGATCACGTGCCACAGCAGCAGCGTCCCGATCACCCCGACGTCGGCGGGCCAATGCGCCAGCAGTGCGGGGCGCCGGCCCGGAGAGCGGCGGTGGCTGTCACGGCGGTCGAGCACCCACAGCGCCGCCACCGAGGCGAGCACGCACAGCACGCCGGCCACCATCGCGAGAAGTTTGAGGGTAGTCGGCTGGGTGATGAAGCGGGTGTCGATGTCGATCCGTGCGGAAAGCCCGTCCGCAGGCACTTTCAGCTCCGTGAATACACCCGTCACCTGTGGCTTCTTGTCGGGCGACAGGGTGCCGGCCGCGCCGGGAATGCCGATGAAGTCCGCTCCGACCACCCCCGGATCGGCCCACACCCGCAGGGCGCTGCAGGCGCCGGAGGCGACGGCCTGACGTGGTGCGACGGCGGCGACGGTGTCGCGGAATGCGACGAACACCGAGTCGGCGGTGGCGCGCACCACCATCCCATTGCGGGAGGCGTCGATACCGTCCGGCGGGTTGGTGCCGAACACCAGGCCGCCGGACGGCGGCAGGCTGGCCACCGCCCGGCAGGGGATGGACACCTCGAGGGACTGCGGAGCGCCCGACACCAGCGGCGCCGTGACATTGCCGACCATCCCGCCGGGACCGGTCGCCTGCGGCCACAGCACCGTCGCGGTGGTCTGCACGACCGGCAGCAGCGGGGTCAGCGCGCACAGCAGGATGCCGAGGACGCCGGTGAGGACGGCGACGAGCCTGGCCGTCCGGGTGGCATCAGGGGCGTCGGCGGGCACGAGGGTCGATCGTAGGCCACCCGCCCGGATGACCCGGCTACGTCCGGCCGGTCATGTCGGTCGGCTCCGGCGGGACGCTTAGCTGAGGCCTCTCAGGTGGGGCCTCTCAGGTGGGGCGGAGCGGCGCGGGACTCCACAGGCCGCTGCGGGTGGCGGTGCCCAGGTCCAGGCGTGCCGGGATCGCGGTGGGGTAGTACAGCCCCAGCCGCTGGAGCGAGCCCCAGTCCCGGAACCAGTCACCGCGCAGATAGGTGGGCACCGTCGTCGCCCGGAACAGCAGTTCGCTGATCCCCAGCGGACCGCCGCCGATGTTGTCCATCACCGGCGAGTTGGCGTCGGCGCCGAACCGATCCGGCAGGATGCGCCACGTGGGCACCTCGGTGACGCCGTTGTTGTGGCCGAACGGCCGCTGGCAGGGGAAGGCCAGGCCGACGAGCCAGTCCAGGAGCACCGGATCCTGCGAGCCCACCACCTGCTGAAGGCTCTGCAGCGCCGGGATCCTCGGCGGGGTGAGTGCGATCCAGTGCTGCGGGGCCAGGTCGTCGTCCTTGGCGACCAGGCGGATCAGCGTGGCGTCGGGGGGGATGGCAGCCAGCGGGGCGCGCAGGTTGCGCCACGCCGGCGTCGGACCGATATCGGCGAAGGCCATCGCACCGCCCGGCCGTCCCGCCGCCGCCCCGGCGTCGGTGGCCCACTGCACCTCGACTTCGTCCGGGTCGAACCGGCCCGCGGCGGAGACCACGATCAGCGGGGCGTCGGGGGTGCGGGCCTCCCGGGCCGGCAATCGGTACCACGCGGAGCGCAACATCGCCGGCTGCTGGACCCCGGAGCGCCAGCTTCCCAGCACCGGCGTGGTCGCCGGGTTCAGTCCGTAGGGAAGCCGCACCCGCGAACCGTTGACACCCGCCGCCGCGCCGACACCAGTCCCGTCGCCCACCCCGGTCGCGGCATCGGTCTCGGCCTCCGAGCCGTTCGCGGCATCGATGGTGTTGCCGCCGCCGGGCGGCTCTTGCACCGGTTCCGCGGAAATGTCGGCAGGGATTCCGTTGGGGGTGAACCCGGTGCCGGTCGCCTGCCCCAGACCCTCGCCGACCGGCACCCCGACCGGCGACAGCATTCCGGCGTTGGGATCCCGCTCGACCATCACGTCATCGGCCAGACCGCAGGTCTTGCCGGTCAGCGCCTCGATATTGGACCGGCCGACCGACCACGCCGGGTACTGGTTGACCATGCCCATGGTCAGCGAGAAGACCTCGAAGACCACCAGCAGCCAGGCAGCGACCGCCAGCGGGTAGCCCATCGGCCGCAGCCATCGGCGCCGGGATCCGGCCCGGGGGGCGTCCCCGGTGACGAAGTGCAACCAGGCCGCGGCGATCAGTGCCAGGACCGACAGACCGAACAGAACCGTGGTGAAGCCCAGCTTCCACTCCGGGAACTCGTTGGACCACGGCACACCGAAGTTCGACACGTACCACCAGCCATTGACGCTGGCGAACGCCAACGCCATCACGAACAGCACCGTCGCGGCGAACACCATCCGGTTCCGCCTCGAACGCATCGCGGTCGGCAGGACCGCGACCGCCGCCAGTGCGCCCAGCGATCCCGCCAGGCCGGCGAAAACCCCGAAGTGGTGGGTCCACTTCGTCGGGGTGAACATGATCGCGATGAAGGAGATGATCGTGATGCCGATGATGCGGCGGCTCGGTCCGGCCGCCGTCCCGGGGATGTGACCGCGGCGCAGCATCATCGCCACCGACACCGCGACCGCGAGGACCAGAGCCAGCACCGCGAACCGTCGTGCGATCGAACCGTCCGGTGTGGCCAGCAACAGCCGCTCGTAACGGGTGTGCTCGTCGAACCAGCTCAGGCTGGGCCCGACGGCCCGCTTGAGGGCGTTGGCCTGGACCACACCGGCGAAGGTCTGATCCCGGAACATCGGGATGATCGTCACCGTCGCCGCGGCGAGAATGGGTGCCAGCAGCGGTAACAGCCCGAACTGGCGGCTGCGGCGGCCCACGATGGTCCGCAGCGGCCCGATGGCGACCAGCAGCGCGCCGATCGAGGCGATACCGGTGGGGCCGGAGAACAGCGTCAGCGCACCCACGATGCAGGCCGCCGCAACCGGCAGCAGCCGGCTGGTGGCGACCCCCCGCTCGACCGAGCACCAGGTGAGCAGAATCCCCAGCGCGATGATCGGTTCCGGGCGCAGACCGTTGTTCAGCGGCAACCAGAACGCGAGGAACATCCCGGCCGCCGTCCATGCGGCCGCCCGGGTGGTCTTGACCGCGTAACCCAGCCGCGGGATGACCTCCCGGCTGATCAGCCACCAGCAGACCAGCGCCATCCCCAGGGTGGGCAGCCGCATCCAGATGCTGGCGGTCGTGACATGCGACCACAGCGCCAGCAGGTCGTAGTACCAGCCGAACGGGGACTCCGGGGTGCCGAACCACCGGTAGTAGTTGGCCATGTAGCCGGCGTTCTCCGACACCCGCGCCATGGTCAGGATGTAGCCGTCGTCGGAGGTGTTGGCCCCGACGAAGTGCCACCACACCAGGACCGCGGTCACCAGACCGTCCAGCGGCGTCGCCGACCACCATCGCGCGGGCAGCAGGCGGCGGTGCCGCATGCCGTCGGCGGTGTCCAGGATGTGCAGGGCCACCAGGGCGATCAGGGTCATCAACAACCCGATGACCATCACGGTCATCTTCAGAGCGGTCGGACCGATGCTGTACCGGGTGTCGACGACGGCCGAGAAGCTCAGTCCGGGGGGAGCCGGACCGGTCAGGTCGGTGAAGACTCCGACGATCTGCGGCCGGAAGTCGTAACCGCCGCGCTCGCCGCGCAACGGAGCACCCGGATCGTCGCTGTCGGGGCCCTTGGTGAGTCCGACGAACTCACCGGTGACCTTGTCCGCGCGGGCGGTGAACGTCAGTTCCCGGCAGGCCGGGCTGAGCACCTGCGCCATCGGGGCGACCACGACGGGGGTGTTTCGCACCACCACCACCAGGTCGCCGTTGGCACGCTGGATCAGCAGACCACGGTCGACGGCCTTCGGGGCCTGCTTGGGCACCGTGGACAGCAGCACAGTGGTCCCGGTGTCGTTGAGTCCGGCGGCGACCCGGCACGGCACGGTGATGCTGAGTTCTGTCGGCACGTAGCCGATCAGCGGGGCGGTGACGCTGCCGAGCGAACCGTTCTGCGGCCAGTTCAGGTCCGCGGTGGTCTGGTTGACCGGGAGAAACGGGGTCAGGACGGCACACAACGCACCCAGCAGGCCGGCGACGGCGGCGACCAGACGGGCGGTCCGGTAGTTCACCCGGGTCTGCGCCACGGGGGTAGATGGTAATTCCCGCCGCCGCCTCCTCCGATAGTAGGAGGCCAAATTCATCAACCCGAACGTTCATCCGGCCGATACCGGCGCCGCGGCCGACGGCGAATAGTCGTGGGTGTAGCGCCCACCGGGCTCACCGGGACGGAGCACCGAACGAACGAGGAGATGGCGATGATCTGGTTCTGAACGTCACCGCAACGACCACGAGGACGGCGACAACAGCCGTGAACAGACCACCACGAACGCAGGAGACGACGACGATGAGCACGACACCCAAGACCAAGAGGCTGGCACTGATGACCGGCTGCTGCGCGATCGCTGCGATGGCCCTGCTCGCAACGGTCAACGGAAACCTCAGCGGTTCCCCCGCGACCGCATCCGGCAGTGTCGCCGGCAGGGATATCAGCAGCTACCACGGTTCGTTCGCGCCCACCAGCACCAATGACCTGATGACGCCGGTGACCCCGCCGCCGGGGTCTCCGTGGCGCGACTGACCCGCCCGTCCAGCGGCACCGCCCGCGCCCCACGGGGCGCGGGCGGCGGTCGTTCACGACCCGGCGGCCACGATGGGCACCCGAACTTCGACGTGCGTGCCGACGTCGGCGGGCAGGATCCGCAGCGATCCACCGAGTGCCTCGATTCTGGCGCGCTGAGAGGCCAGGCCGATATGTCCCATTCCGAGCCGCCGGACAGCGGCCTCCGACGACATTCCGATACCGTCGTCGATGACGTCGAGGACGCCGTATCCCGCCGTGACTCGCAGGACGACTCGGGCCCGGGTGGCCCGCGAGTGGCGTACGACGTTGGAGATCAACTCGCGCGCCGCCGAGAACACCATCGGATCCGCGGAGTGCGACTCGGGATAGTCGATGTCGGTGGTGATGTCGATGCCGGACCGGGCGGAACTGGCGGCGGCCAGTTGCGCGACCGCGCGGGCCAATCCGGCGCCGGCGAGTACCGCGGGATGCAACTCGAAGGTGGCCTCGCGCATCTGCCCGGTCGCCTCGCGCAACGCCTCCAGCGCGCGATCAAGCCCCTCGTCGGGCCGCTGCTTCAACGCCGCCACCACATCCTGGCGCGCCATCAGCACCGACTGCAGCGGGCCGTCGTGGATGTATTCGGCGATCAACCGTTGTTGCTCGTCGGAGGCCGCCATGAGGTCGACCAGAAGATCCTGCCGCGAAGCACTCAGCGCGCTGATCTCATCGATCCGGCGGCCCTGACTGTAGACCGTGAGGAACACCGTGCAGCACAGGAAGGCGAAGGTCGCGGTGACCACCGATGCCGCCGGCCGACCGGCCTGGGCCAGCATCACCGGATCGGTGTGGAGTTCGATGGCGAACGTTGCGGCGATCACCACCAGCGCGGCGGCCGCCCGGCGCCACGACACGTCCAGCACCACCATGATCGGCAGCAGCGTCAGCACCAGCAGCGGGATGTAGGAACCGTCGGCAGCAGCCACCTTATAGGTGACAATCGCCGCCACGTCGATGAGCAGCAGCACCAGCTGTGTCCGGGACCCGGACAGCCGTTCCCGGCTGCCGCCGAACAGCAGCACCGCGGCGCCGATCGCCACCGCCCCGTAGGCCCAGGGCACCCAGTCGAATTGCGGCCATTTCGGCTTCGCTCCGACCACGGTGGCGGCGATCATCAGCGCCGCCACCCCGAGTCGTGCCAGCGCGACGATCCGCAGGGCGTCCATTTCCCGGGATTGCCGGACGCTGGCGGATTCAGCGCGTGCCATGGATCACCGTTATACGCCGCAGGGCGTGAGAGCCTGGTGTGTGTCGAAGGAGTGGCCGTTGGATCCGGACCGGATCACCGTCGTCGTCGGTGACGATCACCCGATGTACCGCGAGGGCGTCGTGCGCGCGCTGCGGGAGTCCGGACGCATCGACGTGGTCGCCGAAGCCGCCGACGGGCGGGCGGCGCTGGCCGCGATCGTGGAACATCGCCCGGTCGTGGCTCTGCTCGACTACCGAATGCCGGGCCTGGACGGACTCGGCGTGGTCGCAGCGGTCCTGCGCGACGGGTTGCCCACGCGGGTTCTGCTGCTCAGTGCAACCGACGATCCGGCCACGGTGTACGAGGCGCTGGCAGCGGGTGCGGTCGGCTACCTGACGAAGGAATCCGACCGGGACGAGATCACGGCGGCGGTCATCAGCTGCGCCGATGGGGGCGGTTATGTGCCGGCCGGTCTCGCAGGCCGCCTGGCCGGAGAGGTCCGGCAGCGTTCCCGGGGCGAAACCACCCTGCTCTCACCGCGGGAGGGCGAGATCATCGCGATGATCGCCGACGGGCTTTCGGTGCCCGATATCGCCGCCCGCCTGCACCTGGCGCCGACAACCGTCCGCACCCATGTGCAGAACCTGTACGCCAAACTGGGCGTCTCCGATCGGGCCGCCGCGGTGGCCGAGGCCATGCGACGACGTCTGGTCGAATAACAGCCCGGTCGACTGGCGGGCGGCCCGTCTTAACGCGGGTTGCGGATCGCCAGCACGAACGGGCCGATCGTCCGCACGGTGAAGTGCGGTTCGGCGAACAGGCCCGCGGCCAGTTCGACGGTGTACCGGCGGACATTCGGCTGGTTCGGGTAGACGTCCTCGGCCAGTCGCAGGGTGTAGGTCTCCGCCGCGCCGGCCGCACCGCCACGGCGCATCAGGAACACCGTCGGGGCCGGGTAGGGCAGGGCGTCGAGTGCGCGGACGAACTCCTCCGGGTCGGTGATCGTGCCCCAGGATTCGATGGCGGCCGCCCGGGCGTCGAACTGGGCCAGCGGGTTGGCGTAGTGCGAGGTCAGCCCCTGGAAACCGAAATACGGGTAGTAGGACAGGAAGCTGTAGTCGGCCGTCATCACGATGGTCTGGTCGCGGGGCACCCCGGTTGCCTCCAGGATCGCGTCGTCGACCTGGGGGTAGTACTTCTCGGCGCCGGGCGGCCGCCGGTCACCGCGCTGGCCGTCGCCGTCGGTGTCGGTGTAGGCGACGGTGATGTCGGGACGCAGCACGTGCGGGATGTCCTGACTGAATCCGACCGCACCGATCAGCCCGACGGCCACCGCGACCGGGATGACGCTCCGGTTCCACCGCGGACCCCACCGGCGGTCGGCGGCAGACGCGACGTCGATGAACCCGAACACGCCTGCGGCGGCGAGCAGGACGGTCAGGGTGGGCTGCAGCCGGAAGGACAGCAGCGTGGTTCCGGCGAGCGTGGTCAGCATCGACAGCAGCGACCACGCGTACAGGGCCAGCACTCCGATCCCCAGGGCCGCGGCCCGCACGCTGGATCTCATCCCCGAGTCGCTGCGCTCCTGCCCGCTGTGCTTTTTCCCCGAGTCGCTGCGCTCCTGCCCGCTGGATGTGACCCCACGCCACACCAGCCAGATCGTCCCGAGCATGCACAACGCCCCCAGCAGCGAGAACTGCAGCATCGGGAAGGTCAGGACGGCGCCGTCGCCGGGCAGGTAGTGCTGGGCGACGCCGGTGTCGGCGAGCGGACTGCGGGCCGCGCGCACCAGGAAGGGCAGCCAGGTGATGGCCGCCACCGCGGCCGACAGGACGGCGATCACCGCCATCCGCAGCATCGGTCCGACGCGGCGGGCCGCCACCGCCGCGATGACCGCCATGATCGCCACGGTGAACGCGGTATAGGCGAACAGCAGGGTGTAGAACATCGCCGTGCAGCCCAGGAACAGGCCGACCCCGACCAGCGCGGCCCGGCCCGCCCGGCCGCGGGACCGCAACCCCGACCAGGCCAGCACCAGCACCGGCGGGATCAGCACGGTGATCATGGCGGCGTACGGTTCGGGCGAGCTGTAGGCCAGGGTGACCGCGGCCGTCGCGGCCGTCACTGCCAGCGCGTACTCGAACCGGATCAGCGCCGCCCACAACGCGAACGCCAGCGCTATGGCGATGGCGATCGAGGTGATCGCCCACGGCTTGAACATCTCCCAGCCGGGTGTCCCGGTCAGAGCGGCGGCGCGGCCACCGAGCCAGAACCACCCCGGCGGGTAGAACGGCGGCATCCCGGCGTACGTCATATCGCGCAGCGCGGGGCTGTCGGCGAACCTGGTCAGGTACTCGGTGCGGAACTGCTGATCCACCGAGATACCGAAGAGGTAGAGCTTGGTGGCGCCGAGTGGCATGCCGAGGGTCACCACCGCGAAGCCGGACAGGAAGACCGGCGCGGCGATCCGGGCGGCCGTCTCCCGGCCGCGCCGCCACGCCCAGCCGCCGGCCACCAGGCCGAGTAGGCAGGCCACCTGGCCCACGGTGGTCAACGCGTGCAGTTGGTTGGACGACGGGAAAGCCGGCCACTCCACCGTGGAGATGGCCGTCAGACCGACACCGGCGACGACGACAGCGATCAGCGCGGCCACCAGCATCTGTCCGGCGGTCTCCAGCGCCCTGCGCACGGGGGCTGCTCCCCTAGATCGGCAGCTTGCGGAAGATCGACCGCGGGATGTGCCGCAGCACCATCATGACGTAGCGGAACGCACCCGGCGCCCACACCAGGTCCTTGCCCTTCGCGGAGGCCGTGACGGCGAGTTCGGCGACGTACTCCTTGTCCACGGTCAGGGGAGCTTCCTTGACATGCGCGCTCATCCGGGTGCGCACCTGACCGGGCCGGATCACCAGCACGTGAACCCCGAACTCGCGCAGTGCTTCTCCGAGCCCCAGATAGAAACCGTCCAGACCGGCTTTGGTGGATCCGTAGACGAAGTTTGACCGCCGAACCCGTTCGCCGGCCGCCGAACTCATCGCGATGATCTGCCCGAAGCCCTGCTCGCGCATCTTCTGGCCCACCAGCACACCCACCGACACCGCCGCGGTGTAGTTGATCTCGGCGATCTGCACCGCCTTGCGCTGGTCCTGCCACAACTCCTCGGCATCACCGAGCAGACCGAAGGCGACGATCGCCACATCGACATCGCCTGCCGAGAAGCACTCGTCGATGACGGCGGGGTGGCTGTCGGTGGCGACCGCGTCGAAATCGACCAACCGCACCGACTTCGCACCGGCGGCCTCCATCTGCGCCACCGCGTCCGCGCGGCCCGGGTCGTCCGGCAGAGCGGCGAGGACGATGTGGGCCGGCGCGTTTCGCAGGTAGCGCTCGCAGATGGCGAGGCCGATCTCGGAGGTGCCGCCGAGCAGCAGAATGGTCTGGGGGTTACCCACCGCGTTGATCACCACTTACATCAGCTCCAAACGTCGGGCCATGTCGGAGGCGAAGACCCCGTGCGGGTCCACCTTGCGGCGCAACGCAATCCATTCGTCGATGCGCGGATACATGGCGTGGAAGGTCTCGGCGGTGGTTCGGGAATCCTTGGCCGTGTAGAGACGCCCACCGAACTCGAGCACCCTGCGGTCGAGATCCGTGACGAACTCGTTGAGACCGGCCTTGATCGGGAAGTCCACGCACACGTTCCAGCCGGGTATCGGGAAGCTCAGCGGCGCTTGGTTTCCCGGCCCGAACAGCTTGAACACGTTGAGGAACGAGTAGTGCCCGGACGCCTGGATGTCGACGATGATCGCCTTGAACTCCTCGACCGCCTCGGTGGGCACGACGAACTGGTACTGCAGGAAGCCGGCCGGGCCGTAGGCGCGGTTCCACTCACCGAACATGTCCAGCGGGTGGTAGAACTGCGTCAGGTTCTGGACGTTGCCTCGGTAGGTGCCGGACTTTCGGTACCAGAGTTCGCCGATCGGGCCGAAGGTGTACTTGTTGGCAAGCCCGTTGGGAAAGATGTCCGGGAACGTGAGCAGTTGCGGCGCATCGAATTTCAGCGGATCGCGCTGCAGCTTCTCGGGTAGCTGGTCCAGCCGGGCCAGGGAACCGCGGGATATCGCCGCGCGGCCCAGCTTCGGTGGTGCGCTGATCGCGTCGAACCAGGCACTCGAATAGGTGTAGTTCGCCTCGCTGCCATCACTGTGGAAGGCGATGGTCTCATCGAGACTGGCCGTGACATCGCCGTCGGCGATGAAATACGCCGTCTCGGTGGGCGTCATCTCGATGGTGGCACGCATGATGATGCCGGTCAGGCCGTTGCCGCCGACGGTGGCCCAGAACAGATCGGCGTCGTCTCCGTCCGGGGTGATGGTGCGCACCTGACCGTCGGCGGTGAGCAGGTCCATCGAACGGACGTGGTTGCCGAAGCTGCCGGCGCTGTGATGGTTCTTGCCGTGGATGTCGCAGCCGATCGCGCCGCCGATCGTCACCTGCCGGGTGCCCGGAAGCACCGGTACCCACAGTCCGCAGGGCAGCGCCGCCTTCATCAGCGCGTCCAGGCTGACCCCGCCGTCGACGTCGACCATCCGGGTGGCCGCGTCGACGCTGTGAATCCGGTTCAGCGCGGTCATGTCGATGACGAGGCCGCCGCCGTTCTGCGCGTTGTCGCCGTAGGAACGGCCCAGTCCGCGGGCGATCACGCCACGGTGCCGGCCGGCCGCGGCGGCATCGGCGGCTCTGGCGACGGCGTCGATGATCTGAGCGGGATCGGAGGTGGACAGCACCTCGGCCACGCTGGGCGCGGTGCGTCCCCACCCGCTCAGCGGGCGAAGTGTGGTGGCGGACATCGTGACGAGGGTACCGGGAGGGGGCCGGACGGAGTAACTTCCGGCGGGCTAGGCGCGCGCCTGCCGGAAGATCACCACCCGTTGCACCACGAAGTTGATCACCGTCGCCGTGCCCTGGGCGATCACGAAGGCGGCCGGTAACGCATACGGAGCATCGCCGAGAATCCGCAAACCCACATGGTTCAACCCGACCTGGACGGCGAAGGTGAGGCCGTACAACAGCATCACCGCCGCAAAGCGGGACCGACTGGGCTCAGCGGCGAACGTCCAGCGCCGATTGATCAGATAAGCCGTCAGGGTTCCGGCCACGAAACCGATCGCCTTGGCCAGATCCACCTGGAGGTCCATGCCACGGTGCAGAAACAGGTAAAGGCCGAAGTCCACGACCGCGGAGAACCCGCCGGTGGCCACGAAACGCAGAATCTGGGTCTTCAGGCTCAGCGGCGGCGGCGGGGCGGTGTCGGCCATCGGCGGAAGCTTACGGGCCGCCGGTTGCGAAACGGGACCCACCAACGCGTCGACCGTGCACCATGGTGTTGTGCAGGATGCGACTGCCCGGGACGTGGCCGCGGTGTTGGCACCGGACTGGGATCGGCTGCTGGCCCGGCACACCGCGGCTCCCGATGCCGCCGCCTTTGGCCGTCGGCTGCTCGACTCCTGGTGCGAGCCGCACCGGCGCTATCACTCGGTGTGGCACCTTCGCGACGTGCTGCGTGGCGTCGACGAGCTCGCCCCCTACGCCGATGATCCCGACGCCGTGCGGATCGCCGCCTGGTACCACGACGCCGTCTACGCCGGGCGGCCCGACGATGAGGAACGAAGCGCCCGCCGGGCCGAGGAGGAACTGTCCCGGCTCGACCTCGCACCGCGACTGGTCGACGAGGTCGCCCGGTTGGTGCGCATGACGGTGACGCACGACCCTGCTCCCGGCGACCGGAACGCCGAGGTGCTCTCCGACGCCGACCTGTCCAGCCTGGCCGTCCCGGCCGAGCGTTACCGGCGCAACTCCGCGGCGATCCGCGAGGAGTACCGACACATCCCGGACGAGGTCTTCCGCAAGGGCCGACTGCAGATCCTGGGTTCGCTCCTCGACGGCCCGGGGGTGTTCCGCACCGCGCCGGGACGGGAACGGTGGGAGGTCGCGGCGCGGGAGAACCTGCGGGCCGAACTGGCCGCGCTGTCCCGCTGAATCGAGTCGGGGACGTTCAGCACTTGCGCGGCGGGGCGCCGCCGTAGACGATCGGGCGCATGACAATCGAAGACGGCCCGATTTCGGTACTCGGCGACGGTGAGGCGTGGAACCTGCTGTCCAGCGTTTCGCTGGGCCGGCTCGTGACCTCCTTCGGGGGGAAGCTGGAGATCTTCCCGGTCAACTTCGTCACCCAGAACCACACCGTGCTGTTCCGCACCGCGGAGGGCACCAAGCTGTTCACCACCGTGATGAACGATCAGGTTCTGTTCGAGGCCGACGACCACACGGTCGCCGGCGGTTGGAGTGTGATCGTGCGCGGCACCGCCCGCGTGCTGACCGCCGCCGATGAGATACAGACCGCCGACCGCGCCCAACTGATGCCCTGGGTGCCCACCGAGAAACTGCGCTACGTCCGGATCACTCCGGACGAGGTGACCGGGCGGCGGTTCCGGTTCGGCCCCGAACCGGACACCGGCGCCGTTCCCGGCTGATTCACCCGACGTCGGTGGCCCACGCCCGATCGGATCGATCCTCCCGCGGCTCGCGTCAACGGGGTTGCATCGCGCTGATCTCCGTCGTGGCGCTGGTCACGCCGGCCTGCGCGCGTGAAACCACCGGCGACAGCCGGATGGCTCAGCCCGCCGTCACCGAGATGCGGGCGTGCGCGGCCGACGCTCCCCCGCAGTGGGCGGATGTCATCAGCCGGAGCGCAGTGGACACCGGCGGGTCGACGATGCCCCGTGCGGTTGGTCCGGCCGGTGAGGTCGTGGCAGCCCGAGACACCGGCACGGGCCGCGATCTGGTGCTCATCCGCCCGGAGCCATCGGTCACGAATGCGTCGGACGCCAAGGTCGCCGTGCTGTACGCCCTGCCAGACCCCGACATGTCCGTCTTCGGCTACGCCGGAATCGACGACCGCTGGATCGTCTTCGCCGTCGAGCACCTTCCCCGCAACGCCAACGGAGTGCTGCCGACAGTCACCCGCATCGAGGTCATCGACCGTAGGACCGGGGAGCGGCGGACGGTGGCCGCGCGATCGGTGGCCGACGCCGCGGCCATTCCCGAGCGCAACGTGCTGGACGCCGTCACGCTGTCGGAGGGAAAGGTCTACTGGATCACCCACGACACCTACAACAGCCCCACCGGCGTCGGCCACATGTTCGATCCCGCGACCGATCTCCGCACCGTCGTGGCATCCGGGCCGATCGACGACATGACAAGCGGCCGAAGCAGCCTCTGGCCGGACGCCGCTGCGGCGCTGCCCGACGCCGTGACCGCGCTCCTCTCGGGGGACAGAACGTCGGTCGGAACCGATGGCAGCGCGTACGGATGGATTCGTGGGGGAGCGTCCGGCGGGACCGAGATCGGCTACTGGTCCCCGCTGACGGGAGTGGTGACGGTCGGTGGGGTCGACGGTATGGATGGCGACCTATCGAGCTTCACCGGACCGGTCCTGGTCTTCGACTCATTCGTCATCCTGGACGCGGGCGGATCGGCGACCACCCTGGGCGCCTCGGCGGTCTTCGTCGACATGCGCTCGGGGGCGGTGGTCGACCTGAAACCACGGAACTCCGGTGCATACGACCAGTTCGTGGCGTCCCGAGGGGGCACGCTGGCGGTGGGGCTCACCGACGACAACTCCAAGCAACCCGGCTACCAGGTGGGTCTCATCCGCGCGAACCAGCTCGCCCCGCCGGCCTGCTGATCCAGTACTGAGCCCCCGCCCGACGTCGGGTCACACCCAGTAGGGAACCCGGGCCCGGTACTGGCGCAGCGCCACCGCCGCGGCACCCCACCCCAGGACCGTCAGCACGATCACCACCACCCAGTGCCGCGGCTCCTGATGCGCCCCGAGCAGGGGAGCCCGCAGGATGTCCAGGTAGTGCAACAGCGGGTTGAGTTCGATGATCTTCGTCCACTCCCCGGCGCCTTGGCGCTGCAGGGTCTCGGCGTTCCAGATGATCGGCGTCATGAAGAACAGCAACTGCACCAGCGCCCCCAGCAGCGGCCCGATGTCGCGGTACCGGGTGGCCAGGATCCCGAAGCAGAACGACACCCACACGCAGGTGGCCATGATCAGCATGATGGCCGGGATGGCCATCAGGTCGGCCCACGACCAGGGCTTGGGGTAAATGATCGCGATGATCACGAAGATCACCATGTTGTGCGCGAACAGGATCATCTGCCGCCACACCAACCGGTACACGTGCACGCTCAACGGTGTCGGGAGTTGCTTGATCAACCCCTCGTTGGCGATGAACACCTCCGAGCCCTCCAGGATGGCGGCGTTGATCATGTTCCAGATGATCAGCCCGAGGGTCACATAGGGCAGGTGCTCGGACAGTTCGAGGCCGAACAGTTTCGAGTACAGCAGTCCCATCGCGATCGCGGTGGTTCCGGTGGCGATCGTGATCCAGAACGGGCCCAGGATCGACCGGCGGTATTTCTGTTTGATGTCCTGCCAGCCCAGGTGGAACCACAGTTCACGCCGGCCCAGTCCCTCGGTCAGGTCACCCCAGGCCCGCTGGAAGGTCTTGGACTGGCTCGCCGCCTCGATGATCGTCATGCCCCGCCTCCGCTGCCGATCCTGCCGAATCGCTCCCGACGCCCCAACCGGCGCAACCGGATCCACTCCCGCAGGCCCGCCGGGTCACGGCGAGTCACCAGGAAGTACCAGCCGAACCGCAGCCATTCCTGTGGCAGCAGTCGGCGCAGCCCGGGCTGGGACAGCAGATAACCGCGGTTGCGGTAGGTGAAGAACCGCTTGACCGGATCGTCGGGGTACTGGGTGTGCATCCTGCCGTGCAGAATCGGCTTGAACTCGTCGCTGCCGTAGGGATGCAGGTAGACGGTGTCCAGACAGGTCCCGAACGGCAGGCCGCTGCGGACCAGTCGACGGTGCACATCGTATTCGTCGCCCCGGATGAACAACCGGAGGTCCGGAACACCAACGGCCTCAACGGCTTTCGCGCTGAACAGCGCGCCGTTGAACAGTGAGGCGATACCGGGCAGCAGATCCTGCCCGGGTCCTTCGGTCCGCAGTTCGTCGACGCGGCGACGCCACACCAGACCACGGCGCAACGGGAAGGCCAGCCGGTCCGGATCCTCGAGCGCGCAGACCATCGGAGACACCTCCGCCAGGCCGTGCCGGGCCGCGCAACCGAGCAGAGTGGCCAGCACCTCGCCGTCGCGGGGCCGTCCGTCGTCGTCGGCGAGCCAGATCCAGTCCGCACCCAGCGCCAGGGCGTGCAACATCCCGAGCGCGAAACCCCCTGCACCGCCGAGATTTCGGCGCGAGCCGATATAGGTCGTCGGGACCTCCTGGCGGGTCACCAGGTCCTGCACGCGGGGGTCGTCATCGTTGTCGACGACGACCAGGTGGTCGATGGGCCGGGTCTGGTGGGTGACCACGTCCAGGGACAGCCCGAGTTCATCCGGCCGGCGATGGGTCACCACGACGGCGCACACCATCTCGGTCATGGCTGCGCGCCCCAACCTTCCTGGCTCGTCTCGGTCAGCACCTCGCGGACGTGCCGGGCGGCGTCCTCGCCCTCGTAGGCCCCGACCACCTCTTCGATTCCACCGGCCATCCGGACGGTGCCGTGGTCGATCCACATCGCGGTCTTGCACAGCCGGGCCAGGAACTCGTTGGAGTGGCTGGCGAAAACCAGGATTCCGGACCGTTCGACGAGTGCCTGCAGGCGGGTCTGGGCCTTCTTCAGGAAGTCGGCATCGACGGCGCCGATACCCTCGTCGAGCAGCAGGATCTCCGGGTCGATGCTCGTGACCACACCCATCGCCAGTCGCACCCGCATACCGGTGGAGTAGGTCCGCAGGGGCATGGACAGGTACTCGCCCAGTTCGGTGAATTCGGCGATCTCGTCGACCTTGGCCGCCATCTGCTTGCGGGTCTGCCCGAGGAACAGCCCACGGATGATGATGTTCTCGTAGCCGGTGATCTCCGGATCCATCCCCACACCGAGATCGAAGACCGGTGCCACCCGGCCGCGGACGACGGTGCGTCCACGGGTGGGCTCGTAGATGCCGGAGAGCAGCCGCAGCAGGGTCGACTTTCCCGCGCCGTTGTGACCGACCAGGCCGACCCGGTCGCCCATCCGCAGCGTCATGGTGATGTCGCGCAACGCCTCGATCACCACGACGTTGTCGGTGTTACGCCCGATCGCGCCGCCGGCCGCACCGAGGAACGTCTTCTTCAGCGAACGGGTCTTGGCGTCGAAGATCGGGAACTCGACCCACGCGTTTCGGGTCTCGATATACGGCTCGGCTGGCACTAGGGGACTCGTATCTACAGGTATTGGCCGGTGCCATGGCCCGAACTCTGCGGCCCGTTCGGCGGGGCCATCCCGGGAGGCAGCGCTCCCTGGCGCATGTGCTCGAGTTGGGCGCGGGCGGCCATCTGCTGGGCGAACAGCGCGGTCTGGATTCCGTGGAACAGGCCCTCCAGCCAGCCCACCAGCTGGGCCTGGGCGATCCGCAGTTCGGCGTCGGACGGTACCGAATCCTCGGAGAACGGCAACGCCAGTCGGCGCAGTTCGTCGCGCAGTTCCGGTGCCAGGCCATCCTCCAGTTCGCTGATGCTGGTGGCGTGAATCTCGCGGAGTCTGCTGCGGCTGGCATCGTCCAGCGGGGCCGCCTTCACCTCTTCGAGCAACTGCTTGATCATCGTGCCGATCCGCATCACCTTCGCGGGCTGCTCGACGAGGTCGGTGACGGAACGCTGATCGTCGCCGTCAGCGTCCGGGTCGACCTGCTGGTCGCCGTTTTCCGGCCCGGAGATGACCTCGATGTCGTCGTCGACGTTGTCCGTCATGGGCACAGCATTCCCTCGTATCCAGGTTCCAGATTCGAACGCGTCATCGGCCGTCCTGCGGCCCGGCACCCCGCCACTCGTAGATCCGGGCACCGCCGTTGTCATAGATCTTCGCCCACGACGCGGACTTGTCCAGAGACACTAGCCCGTCGGGCGTCACGAAACCCCGCACGACCGGGCTGCTGGTGATGACATAGCGGATGTTCAACGCCCGAACGGCTTCGGCGACCCGCGGGTCGGTGTCGGCGTTGTCCGCGTAGGCCCAGATGATGAACCTGTTGTAGCCAGGCCCCTGCTGGACCGGGTAGTCGTAGTGGGTCCACAGCGGATGCAGGCCGGCCACCGCATACATCCAGGCGGTGCCGTCGACGTTGGCGTTCCCGATCACGGTGTCCCGAGCACCGGGCAGGGTCGCGAGGTGGGCGAACGCCTCCAGGTCCTTCGCGCCGACCATCACGCTGTCGTACTTGTCGCCCATCAGGAATCGGTGCCGCGGGAAGTAGTGCCAGGCCAAACCCACGGTGATGACGAGGAGCAGGGCGGCCGTCGCGCCGATCCAGACCTGCCGGCCCGGCACACGACGGGACCAACGGCAGGTCAGCCGCTTCGCGAGGGCCACCAGCAGAACCACCGCGCAGAACAGTGCGTACCCGGCCATCGGGGTCAGCAGCACGGTGACCACGGCGGAGAGGCGCCGCGGATCGCTGTAGAACAGATCGCTGTAGACCCCGGTCACCGCTCCGACCGGCCCGGCGAACGGCGCCGAGGAGTGCACGATCGACACCACCAGCAGCAGCCACACGGCCGCCGGCCACCAGATCCGTTTCACCAGCAGCAACAGGAATCCCGCACCTGCGAGTCCGATGAGGATGTTCTGGATCGGGAAGTCATTGAGATGACGGGTGTGCTGGACGACGGCGTCGAACACCGCCCGTGCCTTTCCCTCGTGAGTGAGGAACGCGTGGCCGGCGATGATCCCGGTCTGGCGGGCCACCCCGAGAAACTGCGGCAGCAGCAACGCCACCGCCGGAACCGCGATCGCGGCCAGGATGAGGAAGTCCCGACCGCGCCCGGCAATCGGCCGGGGCAGCGCCTCGAACATCCACCAGGCCATCACGAAGGTCACCACCACCACCCCGCCGGTGGTGTGCACCGAGAAGACCCCGACCAGCGCCAGCACCGCCAACGGGATCCGGTCGCGGTGCGCCGTGGCCGTGGTGACCAGTACGAACGCTGGGACCGCCAGCCCGTACGCGGTCATGTTCGGCATCGACGCCGTGCCGAACTCGACGTAGGGCACGGCGGTGAACGACGCCGCCAGGACGGCGGCGGTAGCCGCCGAGGCGGCCGTGCGCCAGCGGGTCATGCGGCCGATCAGGAGGTTCCACGTCAGTAGTCCGGCGGACAACGGAAACAGCCAGACGGCCGCGGCCAGCGAACTGAGCGTGTAGGCCGTGGTGGGTGCCGCGCCGATGAGTTGGGCGAGCACCGCGGCCAGGGCGTGAAATGCCGACGGGTAGTACAGCGCGGCCTGGGTTTCGACGTTGCGCAGCTCGCCCATATGCGTGGGGGAGGCCTGGCCGGTGTCGAGGATCCAGCGGACGGTGTTGGCGTGCCAGACCGCATCCCATGTGCTGGGCACCGATTGCCAGTTCGGCATACCGCGCCAGGCCGCGAGGCCGATCGCCACGGCGCCGAGAAACACCCCCGTGGCCACGAGGTACTCGGGCCGCGGCGAGGCGACCGATGCGGATCGCACCTGCCGACGGCGCACCAGGAAACGGTGCAGCACCCACGCCAGCGCCGTCACAACGACCAGCGTGGCCAACGCCGTCCGCGCGTTCCACGGGATGCCGAGTGCGCCGAACGGCACGATCGCCGCTCCCACGACGCCGTAGGTCAACACCGGGCCCACCGCCAGCGCGGGGACGGCACGCATTCCGCCGGCGCGCGCGACGACGGCTCCGGGAAGGGTCAGCAACAGAACTGCGGCAAGCAGCCCGGAGCCGAAGTTCACTGCCCTAGTATGGTGAGTCGGTCCGCCAGGCGCCTCGGGTGGGTGACGAGGCCGGTCTCTGCTGTGCGTCAAATCGCGGTCCATCGAAGGTGGGGTGGCATGGCCTACGACGTGGCCCGGGTGCGGGGGCTGCACCCTGCTCTGGGCGACGGATGGGTTCGGTTCGACGCGCCCGCCGGCATGCTTTTCCCCGATGCGGTCGCGACGACGGTGTCGACGGCGTTCCGGGCTTCCACCGCCAATATCGCCAGCCCCCATCCCGCGGCCCAGCGCAGCACCGCGGTCCTGCACGCCGCGCGCCAGGCCGTAGCGGATTTGCTCAACGCCGATCCCGCCGGTGTGGTGCTGGGGGCCGATCGCGCTGTGCTGCTCTCCACGTTGGCGGACGCCTCGACGGCTCGGGCGAGCCTGGGTCACGAGGTCGTCGTCACGCGACTCGATGACGAGGCCAATATCGCCCCGTGGCTACGGGCTGCCAATCGTTACGGTGCCCGCGTCCGATGGGCCGAGGTGGACATCGAAACCGGCGAACTACCGACTTGGCAATGGGAGGACCTACTCAGCCCCGACACCCGGCTGGTGGCGATGCCGTCCGCCTCGGCGACGCTGGGCAGCGTCACCGACGTCGGGACCGTGACCAAGCTGGTGCACGACGTCGGAGGACTTGTCGTCGTCGATCACACCGCAGCCAGCCCCTACCAACTGCTCGACATCAACGCCGCCGGCGCCGACGTGGTGGCCGTGAACGCCGTCGCGTGGGGCGGCCCGCCGATCGGGGCGCTGGCTTTCCGCAACCCAGAGCTCATCGACACCTTCGGCTCGGTGTCCACCGACCCGCACGCCAGCGGGCCGGCCCGGCTGGAGCTCGGAGCCCACCAGTTCGGCCTCCTCGCCGGGGTGGTGGCCAGCGTCGAGTACCTCGCCGGCCTGGACGAGGCCGCCGAAGGCACCCGCCGCGAACGACTTCGGCGGTCTATGGCCTCTGCCCAGACTCACCTCGACGGGCTGCTCGACTACCTGTTGACGGCTCTGCGGTCACTGCCGCTGGTGACGGTGATCGGCAATCCCGGTGATCGGATTCCCGTCATCAGCTTCGTGGTCAACGGTGTGCCGGCCGAGCGAGTGGTCCGGCGGCTTGCCGACAACGGGGTCCTGGCGATCGCCAACGCCGTCTCACGGGTGTTCGACGTGATCGGGGTTACCGAGATCGGCGGGGCGGTGACCATCGGCCTGGCGCACTACACGACGGTGGGCGAGGTCGACCATCTGGTGCGGGCGCTGGCCTCACTGGGTTGACGGATCCCACCCCTCAGTTCGGAGCCGCCGGCCGTTTCGGCTGATCGGGAACGGCGAGCAGAACCTTTCCGTGGGTCTGCCCGGACTGCAGCAGCCGGTGGGCGTCCCCGGCGCGCTCGATCAGAAACCTCGCACCGATGACCGGTCGGACCCGGCCGTCGGCAATCATCGGCCACACCGCGGCGACCACATTCTCGACGATGGCGGCCTTCCCCTGCGGGCCTCCGACGGGACGGCCGCGCAACGCGGTACCGGTGACGCTCAATCGTTTGCCGATCAGGGTCGCAATGTTCAACTCGGCCTTGACGCCGCCCTGCATGCCGATGATCACCAGTCGGCCGTCGGCATTCAGCGCAGCCAGGTTGCGGTCCAGATAGGCCGCACCCATGATGTCGAGAATCACGTCTGCGCCCGCCCCGCCGGTCTCGGCCCTGATGCGGTCGACGAAGTCCTCGGCCCGGTAGTCGATGAGGATCTGTGCGCCGAGTTCGGCGCATCGGTCGAGCTTCTCCCGGGATCCTGCGGTGACTGCGACCGTGGCGCCCAGAGCGCGAGCCACTTGGATGGCGTGGGTGCCGATTCCGCTTGCCCCGCCGTGTACCAGCAAAGTCTCACCGGAGGCCAGACCGGCCGTCGTCACGAGATTCGACCACACCGTGCAGGCCACCTCGGGCAGTGCCGCCGCATCCTCCAGTGGCACCCCGGGCGGGACGGGCAGTACCTGCGCCGCGGGTACGGCCACCAGTTCGGCATATCCGCCGCCGGACAACAAGGCGCACACCTGCTGGCCCTCGGCGAGTCCTCCGACGTTCGGACCGACAGCTACTACGGTGCCCGAGACCTCAAGTCCCAGAACGTCACTGGCGCCCGGTGGGGGTGGGTACTTCCCGGCGGCCTGCAGCAGGTCGGCTCGATTCACCCCCGCCGCACGGACCGCGATCAGCACCTCCCCGGGGCCGGGGCAGGGGTCCGGCATCTCCTGCCACCGCAGTTGTCCCGCTTCGTCCGCGACGATGCCGTGCATGCGGTACAAGCTACCGCCGAACGAATAGCTGACAACTGGCGAACAACAGTCCAGGGAGCCCGCCGCGTCGCTTAACATGTCGGGATGGGTGGGATCATTGCGGGGCGGACAGCAAGCGAAATGCCTGGCCTGGACATCGCTGAGCAGCGGTCCTGGCAGAACTTCCTCGAGGCGGCGCTGCGTCTGTACGGGACACTCAACCGCGGCCTCTCCGAACAACACAAGCTCAGTCTGGTCGACGTTCGGTTGCTGGAGATCCTGCACCGATCGGAGACCGGGTCGGCGCGGATGGGCGACCTCGCCGAACAGTTGCTGGCGCTGCCCAGCAGGGTGACCCGCCAGATCCGCCGACTGGAGGCCAACGGGCTGGTCCAGCGTGAGGCGAGCCCGGACGACGGTCGGGGAGTGCTGGCCAGCATCACCGATCAGGGCAGGGCGGTCGTCGAGGAGGCGATGGTCACCTACGCCAACGGCGTGCGGGAGCTGTACCTCGGACCCTTGACCCGGCCGCAGATGTCCGGCATGGGGGAGAACTGCCGGCGAATCAGCGCCGCGCTGAAGAACAACCTCACGGCCGCCAAACCCGGCCGGTCCTGAGGACGCGCCCGCCCCATCCACGCGCCGCGCTACGCTTGCCCGCCCCATCCCACCCGCGGCGCGCTACGCTTGCCCGCGGTGGCGTGGCAGAGCGGCCTAATGCACTCGCCTTGAAAGCGAGAGACGGCTAACACCGTCCGGGGGTTCAAATCCCTCCGCCACCGCTCTGTGGCGGAGCTGTCACCAAGCGATCGCCAAGGGTCTACGGGCCAGAGGCGACGCCAGGGACGCGGTCAGCGGTCCAGCGCCCGGATCAGCAGATCCCTGATCTCTGCTTGGCCGTCTTCTAGCGAACGAACCAGCGCGTTGGTGTCAGCCAACGTAGCGTCGACGTGGCTCAGTGCGCTCCCAACGGTGTTGACCCTTTCGGCGTATTCGCGCTGATTGACACCAAGCGCGTTGATCGCGGTCAACACCGCCCGGTAGTCGGCCTACGCTGCCTCCAGAGCTGCGACACGGGCCTCGAGATCCTTTAGCGCCGCCATGCCGGGAGTCTAGTCCGAATCGGGTTTCCGTGGCTCCGAGCGCTGAACGGCGCACGGAGCGCCCACCGTGCTGCAAACCGTGCCGCACCACACATTCTGTCGGCACCGCGCGTCCCTAACCGGCGCCCCGGTCAGCACCGCCGTCCCTCGTCGCCGATTGGTCCGGGCTACCCACCAGCACACCTTCAATCTGACCCTCGGTACTGACCAGCAGGCCCCGCCCGGGTGCCAGCTGCTGGGCGCTGACCCGGCCGAACACCTTGACCGTCTGCGGATCGTTGTCCATGAACAGCGTCGGGGCACGCGACCCGGTGAGCTTCTGCAGGAACGGGTTCATCACGGACACCGCTGCCCAGTTCCCCGGCAGTCTGGCCGCGAGGACGTGCAGGCCGATCTCGCGACTGCGTTCGATCAGGCCCCACAGTGGCGCGGTCGCCGCCGGTCTGCCCACCACCCCACTGGGCCGCAGTTCGTGTTCGTCGTCGATGAGCACGACGTGATGAGGGCCTTGCCAGGTTCGACGCGCCAGCAGCTCCGCCTGGGTCAGGCCGGGCGGTGGGAGCCGATCGGCGAGTTCGGCGGCCAGTTGGGTGAGCGTGGCGTCGATGTCGTCTGGTGTGTATGCATACGCCCGTACACCGGGACCCTGGATTCTGCCGATCAGGGTGGTCTTCGGGTCGATGATGGTGATCTGCGCCTGCTCGGGGGTCAAGCGGGCGCAGATCACCTGTCCCAGGGCCGCCAGTGCGGTCGTCTTCCCGCTGCCCTTGCGGCCGACGACCAGCAGGTTCGGCACCTGCTGGGCGGGGAGCGCCACCGCCTGCAGTGCACTCTCACCGATCGCGAACGGCAGGTCGAAGGGGTCCGCGATCTTTCCCGCGGTTGCCTTTTGGTACCGAATAGCGATGTCGCGCAGACCAATCCGTTGCGGCAGGCGCGCCAGACTGTCCACTTTGCCTACCCCGGTGCGTTGCGCAATCACCGCGCCGATCTCCCGGGTCGGAACCCGAGCATCCCCGGCGGTAGCCAGTTCGGGCAGCCCCACCAGCAGTTCGTGCGCGGTTCGGGTGACGCCGAATCCCGGCCGGTCCAGGGTCTGGCGGGCCGCGCGGCGGTGCTCCATTCCGGAGCCCATCTGCGTTTCGTCGGGATTGCTCAGCCGCAACTGAATGCGGGCATTCGCGACGGTGAGCAGAGCCTGCTTCTGGCCGACCAGCCATCCGCTGGCACTGGTCATGACGTGTACGCCGTAGGACAGGCCCTGCCGGGCGATCGCGATCGCCCGCTCCCCCAGATCGCTGTCCTTGTCATGCAGATCGCCGAAGTTGTCGATCACCACGAAGACATCGCCGAACTTGTCCTCTGGATCGGTCGGGCCCCCGGCGAGCGGCCCGAATCGTCGGTCGCGGAATTCGGAGACGTCCATCTGATATCGCTTGAACGACGTTTCCCGGGATCGGATGATGCCCTCGACGGTGGCGATGATTCGGGAGACGCCTTCGACGTCGGCGATGCCGACGACTCCGGCGACATGCGGAATGTCCTCGACCGGATGCAGTGCGGCTCCGATGCAAAAGAAGGTGACGCGCTCCGGCCGGTACATCAACGCCGCGGTGGTGATGAGGGTCATCAGGGTGGTCGACTTCCCGCGCTGCGCGGTGGCCACCACCATGACGTTGTCCATCTCGGCGTCGACCCCGTGCACCCGCTGAGCGTGATCCTCTGGGAAGTCCTCCATCCCTACCGGGAAGAACAGCCCCGGATTCTCGCCGTAGTCCTCCCACCACGGCTTGCCGCGCCACAGCCGTACCAGTTCATCGGCGGTGGAGCTCTGTTCGAGCGGCGGCAGCCAGATCCGATGCGGCGGGCGGGCCGGATGGGAGGCGAGGGACTCGCGAATGACGTCGAGCAGCTTCTTCTTTTTGTAGCCGTCCGGGTGATACAGGTATTCGTCGGGTTCGTCGGGTTGCTCGGCGCCGGCCAGTGCCTGGCTGTCGTCTGCGCTGAGGGGCTGGTACTCCCAGGTCAGCGAGCGCGGCCGGGAGAAGTCGACGGCGACGGTCATATCGGCGTCTGCCACCGCTTTGGGAACGACGAAGGGGGCCGAGACGTAGAAGCACCGAAACTGGTCCAGCTCCCGCGGGCCAGCCTTGAGCAGCGCATAACCGTTCTCTTTCGACGGCAGGTGCAGCGCGGCATCACTGCCGATCACGTCGCGAGAATCCTCAGCGGTTTCCGCACGAAGTGCCACCCGGAAGGCGATATTGCTCTTGGCCTTGCTCAGCGAGGACAGATCCAGGCGCTGACCGCCGAGCGTGAAGAACACATTGCAGCCGCGTCCTTCCTGACCGATGTGGATCACCAGGTCGATCCATTCGGGGTGGTGCTGAAACAGCTCGAGGTACTCGTCGATGATCACCAGCAGGATGGGCACCGGTTCCAGGTCCCGGCCGGCCAGTCGCATTTCCTCGTACTCGTTGGCGTCCCGGGCACCGGCATCCTTGAAAAGCCGATACCGCCGGGCGATCTCGCCGTCGACCGCCCGCCGCATACGTTCGGCGAGGTGCCGGTCGTCGTTACCGAGGTTTGACAGGGAGGCGGCCACATGGGGCAGTCCCTCGAGGTCCTGGGCGGCCGACTCGAACTTCATGTCGACGAAAATGACGATGAAGGCCTCCGGCGAATGAGTCAGCGCAATCCCATTGCAGAGCGCCAGGAAGTATTCGGACTTGCCCGACCCCGACGTGCCGATGACCACGGAGTGGAAGCCGTAGCCACCGAAGTCCTTGGCGCGCAGGATGACGTACTGCAGGTCGCCTCCGGGCCGGACGCCGACGGGCACCATCGCCCAGCGGGAGTCGCCGCGCCCGCGGCTGTCCGCCCACAGCCGGTCCACATCCAGACGGCGAGGGTCGGTGATACCGAGGGCCCGCAGCAGTTCACCACCCTGGCTGCCGGTGTCGTCGGTCTTGCCTGTCGCAGTGGGCGACCAACGGGCCATCCCGCGGGCGTAGCGGTGGGCGGTGCTCGCGGCGAGCATGTCGGCCACCGCGTAGAACGCGTCGCGATGGCGTAGCCTGCCCTCCTTCAGCTCGAATCGTTGTTCCGGGGAACCGAATCCAACGCCGGCGCCGACCCGCGTCGCAAGGCGCAGCACGGTGATCCCGGCCATGCCCTTCCGGCCCGTGACGCTCTCCCATTGCTCCGGGGTGCCGACGTTGTCGTCGACGATGATCCAGTGCGGCCCGAGCGCGGATGCGGACGACTCCATGGTCGACGGAGTGGTGATGGGACTCGATCCGCCCGGTGGCGCCCAAGGCCCGCGGCCCTTGCGATGCAGTTCGGCGTCGAGCGCATCTTCAAGCTCGCCCGGGGAGGTGAAGAGCAGGCGACGGGGACCACAGGCGTCGAACATCTCGTCGTGCTGGTTGTGTGGCAGCCACACCAACCACGACCACTTCTCAGGATTGCGGGTGACGACCATCAGCTTGAGATCGGCGGGGCTGTGATAGACCGCCAGCGAAGTCAGCACCGAACGGAATAACGCGTGCAGGTCGGCCATGTCGTCACCGATGAAGCTGAAGCCCGGCTGTGACCGAAGGCTCAGTACCTTCCCGATGTCGCGGATTCGGCTCTGCTCGAGGATGAAGTCGCGCAGTGCCCGACCGGTGACCGGTTCGAGCTCCTCACCAACCGGCACCTCCGGCCATTGCAGCGACACTGCCGAGTCTGCGGTGGACTGCACTCCGATACCCAGTCGAACGTCGAGGAAGTCCTGGTCCCCGGGCCGGCGTTCCCACATCCGCGGACCACCGATGACACGGTCGAAGCGTTGAGGGTCGCCGTGGACGAAAAGCTGGCTGCGGCGGTGCTGCTGGGCGATGTCCTGAATCTGGTCACGATCCTCGTCGAGCCGGCGAAGGTAGCTCCGGCGCTGCCTCTCCTGCTCGCCCCAACTGACCTTGCGACTTCGGCCGAAGCGGCCGCTGAACATGAGTGCCCCGAACCCGACCAGGCCGATCAGGGGGAAGAAGCCCGACTGCAGTGACCGGACCCCGGAGCTGTACATCACCACCAGGGTGCCGATGATCCCGACGAGCAGCGCGGGCGCCGCGATCATCAGCAGGATGTTGCGCGGTTCGCGTTCGGGAAGTTCCAAGGGGGGTTCGATCAGCACCCGGGTCGGTGGGACCAGCGGGGGCGCGGTGCGAACTCCCCGGGCGAAACCTCGCTTCGACATCGTCACCCTTCCTGGTTACGGTCAGCGACCGGAACGACGGCCGCGGGGCCACCCGGGTCGACGGTGTCACGGATCAGCAGTGCGTTCGTCCTGCTGATGGCGGGACCGGCGGCAAAGGTCCGCAGAATCGGCCAGGGCGCCTGAACCGCCCGAGCCGGGTCGACCGCCAACGCGCTCAGGGTGGGCTGATCCCACTCGACCCCGTACCGAACCCCCTGCTGGGATACCCAGAACAGGGTTTCTCGGGTGTCCGAGGCAGCCACCCCACTGGTGGAGGCGACGAAGTTCGCCGCCCCGGGCAATACCAGAGTTTGCTGCGCCTCAACCGAGTTCGGGTCGCGATCGTCGCGAACCAGCGTCACGATGTGGGAATCCAGGCTGGGCGGGGTGGGCAGACCGCGACCGGTGAACAACGTTGTGGTCGCGTGCCGGTCGGTGCCCTGTTTCGTCCAGTTCACGCAGGTGACCGGATTGGTCTCCGTGTCGATGAAGTCGAGTTTGCCGGCGGGGTAGAAGCCGACATCGAGGACCTCAACCGCCGGAATGTTCACCAGCTTGTCGGGCGAGACGAGTTCCGGCGCGGTCGCCCCGTGACTGTCCGCCGTCCGCAGCAGGTCGGCGACGAAGGCACTGATCTTCTGGACACCGCCGGTCAGCACCACGTAGAAGCCACTGACCTGGCCGCTGGAGTCCCTACTCTGTAGCACCCGTCCGACGACGGAACCCGGTAGCCAGCGAGACGGGGTTCCGGCCTCGGGAATAGTCGGTACGCCGATGGGTTCGGTCGCGGGCAACGCGTCGAACAGTGCGGTGGACATCGGGATGGGACGGGTCCGACCCGGGTCGAGGCCGAGGTTGAAGGTGACGGCGCGGTCCGTCGAATCGATGCGGGAGCGCTGGCCGTTCCAGATCAGATAGTTCGCGCCGTCGTGGGTTGCCAGAATGGCGCGTCCCTCAGCCAGCGGTTGCGCCCGTCCGGCCCCCGTCAGTTCACCGGCTACAGCGGTGACGAGCACTGGTCCGCCACGGCCCCGCACGGGGGCGGTGTCGCAGACCGACCAGGCTGAGGATCCGGCGCCGCTGATCGCGAGGTCGTCGGGGATTCCCGGGATGCCGACCATCGGACCGGTCGGGTACTTGGCGATCTCCTGCGCCTTCACCCAGGTCGGGGTTCCAGATCCGCCGGTGACCAGTCGCGCGGACGTCAGGTTCAGCGCTGGGTAGAGCCGGCCGTCGACGCGAGCGTAGATCGCTCCGGTATCCCGGTTGCCGATGATCGCCGACTGACCCACGAGGCCGGCAGGTTTCATGAAGTGCAGCAGTGCCATCCAGCCGCAGCCCAACAGCACGAACACCATCGACAGCGCCAGAGCCGCATGCTGCTTGCGATCGTCGTGTTTCATCCGCACCGAGAAGCGGGTGATCGCCGCGCGCAGCCGCCGGTTGTAGAAGAGGTGTCCGGAGTTCTGGTCGCGGTTGGACAGGTTCAGCGGCACGACACAGCCCTCACGACATCCGTCCCCTGTGGAACCGCACTCATTGCAGGGTCCCGCCGTAGCGGGCGGCGTAGTCCTCCTGCGCCTCCTCGCGCAACGCCTCGAAGGCGAGGTTCAGCCGCTCGCTGAGCTCATGGTGGCTGTAACTCTGCACACTGGCGTGCAACGCGAGATCGACCAACTTGCCATCAGAGTTTGCTACCGCCTGCAGATCTCCCATATCGACCCGGTAGGTGATCGTGGCAGCCTGCTCAAGGATTGCCTCCCACCGGTCAGCAGCTTCGGCCAAGTCACGGAGAACAGCCTCGACAAGTTCCTTGTCGCTAACTTCATGGCGGCCGGGTTCGGGTTCCATGCACTCAGTATGGTTGCCCATCTGAAGTGCGTCAATTCAGTCTAAACAAACCTGTTGATGGCGATAACTTCTCCGGTCCAGCAATCTCAGAGCGGTAGGGAACAGCCTCCGGCTCCAGTGGACTCGTGGCGTGAGGGCTTCACCGGTCGGCACCGGTGCGTCCGAGTTGTTCGATTCCATCGAATCCGATCCAGTGTTTGCTGGATCTGATCACCCAGTGCCGTCAGGATCCGCCGTCCACGACTCAGCTGCTGCCTGGCCGCGGGCCAGCACCGCGGTGGCGACCACCATCACGACGACCGCCAGACCGAGACCGACCCAGCCCGACTCCCCGGGTCGAAACGTCTCCCCGAGAACCAGGACACCGAGAGTCGAACCGACCAGAGGTTCGCTGACGGCGACAGCGGGGAGGGAGGCGGCCATCGTTCCGGCCCGGAACGCCGACTGCTGCAGGGCAGTGGCGGCGAGGCCGACCACCGCCCATGCGTACGTTTCGGGCATCGTCAACGTCGCCCAAAGGCCCCGGTCCAGCCCATCGACAATGCCTTTGGTCAGCACCGCGAACACCCCCCAGAGGGATCCGGAGACCAACCCCAACAGCACCGCGGCCGCAGGCTTGCCGGTCAGTACCCGGGCCGCGACCAGACACAGCGCCAGAGCCGTTCCCAGAATCGCGATCACCCACGCCCAGGTCTCCAGCTCCCCTCGCGACTGGCCGGCTGCGGGGTCACCCACCGTGACGACCACAGCGATCGCGATGGTCAGAGCCAACGCCCAGGACAGCTGGCCGCGGCTGATCCGGCGGCCCCCGAAACGAGCGCTCAACGGCAGGGCGAACAGCATCGACGTCACCATCAGAGCCTGGACAAGAAGCACCGAGCCGAAGCCGAGCGCGGCGGCCTGGAGTCCGAAGCCGGCGGTCGCCAACAGGCTGCCAAGCCACCATTGCCCGTCCCGGAGCAACCGCAGCATCAAGCCGACATGGCCCACCGGTTCATCGGTGACGTCTTGGGCAGACCGCTGCTGGAAGACGTCGCCGACCGCGATGAACAGCGCGGCTCCGAGGGCAAGAACGGCGGCGATATCAGAGTTCTCCACGAGCTATCTCCTTACACCGAAGACATCGGCGGCGCGTTCAGGCGCGTCGGGGCATGGCGTCGCGGCATGGCGTCGGGGAATCTCCCGAGTTGCGCTGTCGACAGAGATCGGGGCACTGGCGGTGGTCTTCGGGACAAACTCCAGGGTCTTGCTGTCATCCCTGCCATTTCCCGGAGGCATGTGGCCAACCGAGACAAAGGCTCAGTTGTTGGTGGGTGGGGCTTGCGGTTGGAAGGGGTCGTACCACCACCAGTCGGCGCGTTCGCCGGTGGGTCCGGGGTATGGGGGGACTGCTGGTGGTGGGGTGGCCGGTGGTCGGGCCAGTGATCCGGGTGGGAGTTCGTGGCCGTTGGTGTCGGTGACGGTGAGGTGTTCGGCGGGGCCGGTGATGGTGATGATCCCGCGGTGGTGCAGGCGGTGGTGATACGGGCACAGCAGAACGAGGTTGGTCAGTTCGGTTTGGCCGCCGTCTTCCCAATGCCGAAGGTGGTGGGCGTGCAGGCCGCGGGTGGCTCCGCACCCCGGGACCGCGCAGCAGCGGTCGCGGTGCTCCAGGGCGCGGCG
>JAKOYE010000016.1 GCA_029780675.1 Actinomycetes bacterium | reverse complement strand
TATTCGTTCAATGCACTGTCTTGACTTGTCCTGCGCTTCGCGGGCAGAGACCTGCGGCGGGGCGGCGCTTGTGCCACGTGCGGGAACCGGCGCAAGAGCATCGTCGGGTCGCGCACTCCGACACAAATCCATCTGAAGATTCAGGCCCCTCAAGGCAAGCGTTTCGAGTGCAGGAGCGCCGGCTGCAATCTCCGGGGCGCTCAAGGGAACCGTTTCGCCCGCGTTGGCTGAACGTAGCGTGGAGCCCCAGCCAAACGCAAGGACGGACGCGAGGGCGAACGCCGTCACAACGACAGATCGACGGGGAGATCTCATTGCCATCCTGGAGTCAATAGGTGATCGCGCCACACGCGCTCTTAACATAGGACGTTGAAAGCAGGCCGTCGAATGTCCGGACTTATTGGATGTCTGAGGATACTCCGCTCCCATGCCTTCCGGAAGAGGCCTTCGGCCGGCAGGAGTTCGATGGACGGGCCGGGGAAGTCGACGATTGATTCACGGCAGACGATGCCGGCCGCCTTTCCGCTCTGCACGTCGGGTGCATCGCTTTGAGTGCAGCCAGCCATCGCACTGACGGACCTGCGCTGCGGAGGTGCGCTGCGGGGCCGGCCTGGCGCTGACCGGACGTCAGCCTGCGTGGTGAACCAGGGGGCTCAGCCCGGTCGAGCGCTCGATCGCATCGACCGACCCGCACTCGGCGAGCCAGTTGGCCAACAGCCGGTGTCCGCCCTCGGTGAGCACGCTCTCGGGATGGAACTGCACCCCATGCAAGGGCAACTCGCGATGCCGCACGGCCATGACCACGCCGCTGGCGGTGCGTCCGTTGACGACGAGCTCGTCGGTCAGTGTCGCCGGGTCGATGGCCAGCGAGTGATAGCGGGTCGCCCGGAAGGGCCGCGGCAACCCAGCCAGCACCCCGGTGCCGTCGTGCTCGACCTGAGATGTCTTGCCGTGCAAGAGTTCTGGGGCCCGGCCGACCGTCGCGCCCATGACCACCGCGAGCGCCTGGTGCCCGAGGCACACGCCGAGCATCGGCTGCCGCCGCTCGGCACAGGCCTGGATCATCGCCATACTCACCCCGGCGGCTTCGGGCGTCCCCGGTCCGGGCGACACCAGAACCCCGTCGAAGTCCGCACCCTCCTGGGGGGTCACGGCGTCGTTGCGCACGACCTGGCAGTGGGCGCCGAGCTGCTCGAGATAGCCGACGATCGTGAAGACGAACGAGTCGTAGTTGTCGACCACGAGGATGCGGGGAGCGGACGGCATACCGGTCATCATCCCCGTCACTGACCGGCGCCTTCGACCGTGACGTTCTCGAAGGGCAGGAAGGGCACGACCGCGGGGAAGACCCACACGAAGAGCACCGCGACGACCGCGAGAAACAGCAGCAGCGCGAGGAGCGACTTGACGAGGCGATTGCCGGGGAGCCGGCGCCACAGGGCGGCATACATGGGCTGTCCTACCTCGGGTCGGCGAGCAGGTCGGCGGGGAGGCCTTCGGCGCGGGGGATGACCCGCTCGAGCTTGGCGAAGACGATGTAGCGGTTGGTCGAGGAGAACCGCGGGTCGCACGAGGTGAGCGTGAACCACGCCTCGGTCGGCTTGGCGCCGGGCTTCTGCGGCACGGCCGCGACGACGTCCACCGAGGTCGGAGGCACGATGGTATGCCGTTGGGCTCGGTAGACGGCATACCCGCTGCGGGTCTCGACCACCATGACGTCACCGTCGCGGATCGCGTCGATGTTGATCAGCGGGTTGCCGTGGCCGGCGCGGTGCCCGGCGACCGCGAAGTTGCCGATCGCGCCCGGCAGCGCGGTGTCCGGGTAGCGGCCCAGGCCCTTGGCCAGGGTCGGCAGGCCGACTCCCTCGTAGATCGGGCGGGCCCACCCCGGGCCACCGAGGCGGGGCACCCGGAGGATCGCGAAGACCTTGCCGTCCTCGAGGGTGACCTTGGGGCCGGTGTTGCCGGTCGTGCCGGTCGTGCCGGACGTGCCGCCCGGATCGGTGGCCGTGCCACCGGGGGAGGTCAGCGGGATGTCGGGCAAGCCCTCGCCCCCGGCCGCGAACTGCGCCTCGAGTTGCGACACCACCCCGATCTGGGCGTTGGAGTCGACGATCGCCACGAAGCCCAACTGCCACACGACGAAGAGCACCAACACCACGCCGATCGTGATGAAGACCTCGCCGATGCCCCCGACGACCGCGCGCCAGCGTCGACCAGCCACGCCCGTCCTCCTTGTATGCCGACGTGTATGCCGAGCCCCCCCGGCGCACCTGGACCGTCGGGCCGACCGTGTGCTGACGACCCTGCAGGGAGGTTACCGCGGGACGACGGCCTGGCTCAGCCCCAACGCCCCGGTGAAGGCCGGGAATCGCGACTTGGTGATGACCTTGACCTCGTATCCCAGGCCGATGGCGTCGACATACTGCCGGTAGATCTCGACCTTGGGATCGGCATCGAGCGCGGCCTTAAGCGCGTCGATCTTGCCCATCGCCTTGATGACGAACGGCGGCGAGTAGACCCGACCCTGCAGGATGAGGGTGTTGCCGACGCAGCGCACCGCCGAGGTGGCGATGACCCGCTGGTCCTGGATCATCATTGCCTCGGCACCTCCGCGCCACAGGGCGTTGACGACGGCCTGCACGTCCTGCTGGTGCACGACCAGGTCATCGGGGGTGACCCCGTCGGGCAGTTGGGCCGATCCCTTCTTGGCATCGTCGAGGGTGACGACGACCACGGGGCCGTCGACCTCGGTCAGCCCCGCCACCGGCGCGATCTGGTCGGCGCTCTGGGTGAGCCTGGTGACGGTGGTATCACCTCGCGCGGCCGCTGAGGCGGTGAGGTCGTCGATCTGGGTCTGGAGGGTCGCGACCCGAGCAGCCTTGTCGGCCACCGAGCGGGTGCCGGCCTCGATGAGACCGGGCAGTCCGCGATCGCTGCGCAGGTCGGTGCCGCGCGCGGTCTGGAAACTCGTGGTGAAGAGCAGGCCGGCAACGGCGAAGATGACCGGAGCCAGCCAGCGCCAGATCGACCGCGATGCTGCGGCGGCTGGCGGTGCTGTGGGAATGGTCCCGGTCGCGGCTGGCGGCGCTGTGGTCGCTGTCTGTGCTGTGGTCGCCGGCGACGCTGTGCGTGCTGGCGTCGGTGGGGTCGCCGGAGTGGTCGGTCGGGCCCGTCGCCCCGGCTGGCCGGGCACCCGAGGCGAGAGGAACGGCATACCGGTGCTCCTCTCTTGGGCCTCTCGGGTGAGGCGAGCGCTGTGGTGACGGTAGCGTGCGGGTCGACAACTACGCTAAGGCACACCAGCACCCACGCAAGGAGACCCCGTGTCCGACTCCGCAGACCGCGACCGGTCGCCGGACGGCGCCAAGGCGGCCGTCGTGCCCCCCGCCGCCAAAGCCGCCGCCAAGCGCGCCGCCGCCGAGCAGGAGGCCCGGCGCAAGGCCCAGGCCGCAGATGCCCCCAACCCCACGTGGTGGGCGCCGGTGTTCGTCACCTTGCTGGTGCTCGGGCTGGTCTGGATCGTCGTCTTCTATGTCACCCAGGGAGCCTGGCCGATCAAGTCATTCGGCTACTGGAACCTCATCGTCGGCTTCGGTCTGCTCTTGACCGGGTTCGCCATGACGATGAAGTGGAAGTAGCGGACGCTCTCCAGCTCTCACGCGGGGTGCCACCGAGTTACACCGGTGTAGTTCTCCCCACCCTGGGGACAAGCCTGTGGATAACTCGCCGGACCCGATGGGTCAGTGGTGTCAGCAGTGGCAGGGGTGTCAGCGGTAGAACGCCGGCACGGTGAGGTACTTGATGATGACGACCCCCAAGAGCACGACGAAGATCGTCGCGATCGCCGCCCACTGGTAGGGCCGCCGAGCCGGGGCGCGCAAGGCCAGCACGCTGCCGGCGACCGCGATACCGGTCACCAGGCCGCCGAGATGGCCCTGCCACGAGATGCCCGGGTAGATGAAGCCGAACGCGAGGTTGATGGCCAGCACGGCATACAGGGCTGTGGAGGACCGCCCGAAGTGCCGGTTGATGACCAGCAGCGCCCCGAAGAGTCCGAAGACCGCACCCGACGCACCCACGACTCCCTGCACCCAGGACTGGTATGCCGCGGCATCAGCTGCGCCGCGCAGGAGGCGGGTGGGGGCTTTGGCCAGCAGGACGACCGCCACGCTGCCGCCGAATGCGCTGAGCAGATAGAGCGCGAGGTAGCGCGCCCGGCCGAGCGCGTGCTCGAGCGCCGGCCCGATCTGCCAGAGGAAGAGCATGTTGAGGGCCAGATGCAGAGGCATCGACGGCGAATGCAGGAAGGCCGCGGTCATGGCCCGCCAGGGCTCCGACCAGCCGAGATAGGGCGTGAACGCGAAGTTGGCGGTGACCTGCGGCGAGATGAGCTGGCCGACATAGGCCAGCACACACGCGGCGATGATCGACATCGTCACCGTGGGTCGCTGGTCACCCGTCAGAGGCACCCCGAGCACCGACCGGGGGCGCGGCATACTCGCTGCTGCGGCGGCAACGCAGTCGACGCACTGGATGCCGACCGGCGCCGGGCGCTGGCAGTCGGGGCAGGTGGGCCGGTGGCAGCGCTGGCAGCGGACGTAGGACGGCCGCTCGCGATGGCGCGAGCACACCGGGACGGGCGCCGGAGCGCCCGTCCCTGGGTATCCGCCAGGCGTGCTCAGCGTCAGTCCTCGATGGTGACCGACGTGATGACGACGTCCTGCAGCGGCTTGTCATTGCGGTCGGTGCGCACGGCGGCGATGGCATCGACGACGTCGCGGCTGGACTGGTCGGCGACCTCGCCGAAAATGGTGTGCTTAAAGTTGAGGTAGGTCGGGGTCGACACGGTGATGAAGAACTGCGACCCGTTGGTGCCCTTGCCCATCCGCTTGCCGGCGTTGGCCATGGCCAGCAGGTAAGGCTTGGTGAAGGTCTTGTCCGGGTGCGGCTCGTCGTCGAACGCATAACCCGGGCCGCCGTAGCCCTGACCGAGCGGGCAGCCGCCCTGGACCATGAAGCCGGCGATGATCCGGTGGAAAATCAGCCCGTCGAAGAACGGCGTCGGGTCGGTGCGGCCCGCTTCGTCCTTGTACTTCTTGGTGCCCTTGGCCAACCCGACGAAGTTGTCGACCGTCTTGGGGGCTTCGTTGGGGAAGAGCGTGACGTTGATGTCGCCGTGGTTGGTGTGCAAGGTTGCCTTCATGGGGTGAATCCTCCCATGCCTCGGTCACCTTCCGTCCGCGCCCGTCCACAGGTATGCCGTGCCCGAGGTATGCCGTGCCGGTCACCACCCGCGGCGCCGGACTTCTCAGCGAGTCGGAAGGTTTCCCGGCACACCCGGGCCCGCGAGGCCGGACTTCACGGCGAGTCGGAAGGTTTCCCGGCATACCCGGGCCCGCGGCGCCGGACTTCACGGCGAGTCGGAAGGTTTCCCGGCATACCCCGGCCCGCGGCGCCGGACTTCACGGCGAGTCGGAAGGTTTCCCGGCATACCCCGGCCCGCGGCGGGGCGGGATTGACGGCGAGTCGGAAGGTTTCCCGGCATACCCCGGCCCGCGGCGCCGGACTTCACGGCGAGTCGGAAGGTTTCCCGGCATACCCCGGCCCGCGGCGCCGGACTTGACGGCGAGTCGGAAGGTTTCCCGGCGACGACAGGGCATTCGCCCTGCCAGCGTCCGGGCGAATCCTGCCCCTGGGATGTGTACTTGCCCGCCGAACAGGGCAGGATGGAACGTGAGCCGCGCCCCGCGCGTCCTGCACGCGTCGGGGTTGCGCGAAAGGCCCGACATGCTCCGACTTTTTGGGAGGACCCAGTGTTCCGGATGACGAAGAAGGCCGACGGCACGTCGGCAGCCGAGCGGCTCAGCGAACTGCGCGCATCTCTCGCGCC
>JAKOYE010000242.1 GCA_029780675.1 Actinomycetes bacterium | reverse complement strand
CCCCCCGAGCGGCGGCTGCGCCGCGCTATCGCCTTCGGCGCTAGAGTGCTATCACCTAGGTTGCTATGCTCGCCGCTTGAATGTCAGCATGCATGCTTTGCATGCATGTAAGCGTGCATGTCGGGTCTCCGACCCGGGAGGGGACGTTTGGACAGTTGACCCCTTTGGACAGTTGTGGACCTTCCAAGGGGGTTTCGGTCCTATAAGCAAAATCTTTCGATAACCCTGTTGGAAGGTCCACAACTGTCCAACCCGTGGAAACTGTCCACGCAACTGTCCACGGCCCGGGGGGGGGAAGTTGGGCAGCAGCTTGCTGCCCACTCGGAATGCTTGCGGGCATGCATGCATGCGGCTAGGCTTGCGTGCATGCTGACAGTGCCTTTGGTGAACTTGAAGGGCGGCGTGGGGAAGACCGCGACCGTTCTCGGCCTGGCGGATGCCGCCGCGCGCGTGAGCGGGCGCGGGGTCCTGGTCATCGACATGGACCCCCAGGCGAACGCCTCGCAGTGCCTTGCGCCGGACCTGGACGACGCCACCGAGCTGACGATCAACGACGTGCTCGTAGCCGACAAGGTGGGCGGCCTGGTGGCCGCGATCCGCGAGACACCGTGGCCCGGCGTGTCCTTGGTGCCCTCCTCGATCACGCTGGCGTCCCGAGAGTCAGATGGCGGTCCCACGGCCCCGCTGCGGCTGCGTCGGGCGCTGCGCGGGCTGGACGAGGACCGCTTCCCGCTCGTGCTCATCGACTGCAACCCGAGCATCGGGTTGCTGACGGTCAACGCGCTCGCAGCGGCCACGGCCGCTCTGATCGTCACAGAGGCCTCCCGGGCGTCCCTTCGCGGCATCGCGGAGACGATGGCCAACATCGAGGGTGCAGCCGAGCTGAACCCGGGTCTGACGGTGGCCGGCATCGTGGTCAACCGGTACGACGCCCGGTCGGGTGAGGAGACCTACCGGCTTGCCGAGCTGCGCGAGGCCTACGGCTCCCAGGTGTGGGACCCGGTGATCCCGTCTCGCGCCGTGGTCAAGACGGCCTATGGGGCATCGGCCCCGGTCGGCACCCTCAACACTGCGCCGGCGGCGGAGGTTGCCGAGGCCTACGAGACCCTTGCCCGGCGTCTGCTGGCCCTGTCGTGACCCCCCACTCCCCCTTGCCCGATCTGCACTACTGACCCAGGAGGAACACCCCGATGAGCACCACCCCCCAGCGCCAGCCGGCCATCCCGAAGGCTCCGGCCGACCGACCGGTGACAGCGATGGCGGCGAAGGCCGCGCCGGCGAAGACGGCCGCTCCGCTGCGCACGCTGAGCACCCGCATCCCCGAAGACCTGGACGAGCGGCTGCGCATGGTCACGTTCGAGCGGCGGCTGTCCAAGCAGGCACTCATCATCGCGGCCCTAGAGGCCTACCTGGATGCCTTGCCCGAGGGGGAGTAATGGGGACGAACGCGGGAGGTAGAGCGGACTCCGGAACCTCTTCGAGAACCGCGTTGTCCGCTCAGCCTACCGAGGGCGTCAACATGCATGCAAGCAACTAACCACGCACGCACGCATCAAGGACTGCAAGACAGCATGCATGCATGCTGACAAGTAAACATAGACGGGCCGGGCCGCGGCGGGAACCGCGGACACCGGCCCTTGGACCACCACCTATCGAACCTAGGAGCAGTCCCATGAGCGACCCTACGGCGTACCCGTTGCCCGAAGTCCGCATCCTTGGCCCGGTGAGCGTCACCGCGGCTGGCCCGGTCGATCCGACCCATCGTCACCGCCTGGCCGAGCTGGGCGCGTACCTCGCGCTCACCGCCCCCGCGGGGCGCACCGCGGCCGCGGTGGACGCGGCGATCTGGCCGGGGCCACGGCCGGCGATGAACACCCGCCACGCGGCCTTGTCGAGGCTGCGGCGGTGGTGGGGGCATGACGAGTCCGGAGAGGCCTATGTGGAGCGCCACAGTTACGCCGTGCGGGCTTGGAGCGACTGGGGCCAGGTCTGTGCCCTCGCGGGCTATCAGGGCGGCGTAGCGGCCCTGGAAGAGGCCTCTACGGCCGATCTGACGGCCGCGCTGCACCTGGTGCAGGGCCGACCCTTCGCAGGTGCTCAGTGGCGGCGCTACGGATGGGCAGACCGGCTCCGGGTGGACGTCGAGTACCTGCTCGACCAGATCGCCGGCGAGCTGATCGACCGCGAGGGGGAGTGCAGCCACCCCGGCCGTCTCGCGCTGGCGGTCCGTTCGGTCGCGGTGCCCTGGGCATCGGCCAGTTGAGGCCGAAAAGTGACCGACTTCGCTGTCACAGAATCGACCGTCTCAACACGTCTTCGGCCGACGCGCCCAAAAAGGGCTGGGTGTTTGCTTTGGGGCTCCGACCGGGATACACCATCACCTATGGCGAGAGAAGTTCCCCTGGCAGTGCCCTACGGCACCGGGACCATTCAGGTCCACCTCAAGATGCCCCCGAAGGTCAAGAAGGCTGCCCAAGCCGAGGCAGCACGACGAGGCATGACCTTCAGTCGCTTCCTGACAGAGACCATCGCCCGGGAAATCGGGATGGCCCTGCCGTGGGAGGAAACCCTCCCGAAAAGTGCTTGAGGGGCCGGACAGGTGCCCGGCCCCTCAGAAGCTGCTACCGGTCGAGTTGGCCCTCGACCGGCGGTGGAAATCAGTGTCCGCGAGCAAGCAAACGACCGATCCTTTGCCCGACCTATCTTGCTAGGAGGTCCCCATGAGCGTACCAAGTGAGCGCACACGGGAGAAGACCCACAGCGCCTCCGGCGCGTCCAACGTGGTGCGGCTGGATCGTCGCCCGCACCTGTCGGACCACGGCAACGCGGTGCGGCTGGTGCAGCTGCACGGTGAGCACCTGCGGATGGTGCCCGGCATCGGGTGGCACGTGTGGGATGGCTCGTGCTGGCAGGGCGACCCGGGCAAGGTGCTGCTCCAGTCCCGGGTGGACCGGATGCTGTCCGCGATGTACGCCGAGGCTGCGGAGGCCGGCGGTTCGGCGCGGGCCGAGCTGGCGAAGTGGGCGCTCACGAGTGAGTCGGCGGTCCGGATCGACTCGTGCATGAAGTTGGCCTCGCGGGCCGAGCTGGTGCAGTGCATGCCCGATGACCTGGACCCGGACCCGCTGCTGGTCGGGACCAGTGAGGGCACCTTGGACCTGAGCACGGGCCAGGTCCGCGAGGCGGACCCCGCCGAGCTGATCACCCGCACGGTGAGCGTGGCCTATGACCCGGACGCGCAGTGCCCGCGCTGGCTGGAGTTCTTGCAGCGGATCCAGCCTGACCCCGAGGTGCGGGGCTTCCTGCAACGGGCGGTGGGGTACTCCCTGACTGGCTTGACCTCCGAGCAGTGCATGTTCGTGGCGGTCGGTCGCGGTGCCAACGGCAAGAGCGTGTTCATCGAGACCGTCATGGCGCTGCTGGCCGGGTACGCGCAGAAGGCGCCGGCCGAGCTGCTCATGCAGAAGCAGGCCGAGACCTCGAACGACGTTGCCCGCATGCGTGGTGTCCGGTTCGCGGCCGTGGTCGAGACTGACGAGGGCCGACGGTTGGCCGAGTCACGGGTCAAGGAGCTCACGGGTGGCGACACGATCAGCGCCCGCTACCTGCACCGGGAGTTCTTCGACTTCAAGCCCGTCGCGAAGCTGTGGCTGGTCACCAACCACCTCCCTCGCGTCACGGGGACCGACGACGGAATCTGGCGGCGTCTGGTCACGATCCCGTTCGGGGAGTTCATCCCCGAGGAAGAGCGGGACCTGCACCTTGCCGCCAAGCTCCGGGAGGAGCTGCCCGGAATCTTCGCGTGGGCTGTGCAGGGCTGCTTGGACTGGCAGGAGCACGGCTTGGTCCGCCCGGGGCAGGTCGTCGCGGCGGGCAAGGACTACCGGGCCGAGCAAGACATCCTGGGCGCGTACCTCGAGGAGCGGTGCGTGGTCCGGGAAGGAGTCTGGACCAGCGCGGCCGATCTGTACGCCGACTACACCAACTGGTGCCAGACCAACGGGCACATGCCGGCCTCGCAGACCGCGTTCGGCATCCGGCTGCGGGAACGCGGCTACCGCAAGGTCAAGTACGGCACGGTCCGCTGGGATGGGGTTGCCTTGCGCGCGCCGGGGGACTTGTCCACCGAGAGCGGGCAGTTGGACCCGGGCACCACTCACAACGCACCGGCATCCCCTACTTTCGCCGCTCGGCCTGAGGTGATGGCGCGGTTCATCGCGCAGCGGTGCGTGGTCGGCTCGGCCGAGAGTGAGGGTGCATCGGCCCTGTACGACGGCTACGCGGCCTGGTGCCAGAGCGGCAACCTTCCCGTGGCCTCTCAGACCGCGTTCGGGACGATGCTGGGCGAGCAGGGCTTCCGCAAGGTCAAGCGGGGAACGATCCGCTGGGCCGGCATCGCCCTGCGCCGCGATGGCGGCGGGGATGGCCCGGCCGCGCCTGGTCCGAAGGCTTCCCCCGAGAGTGACCCGAACCCGGCAGGCTCACCTGATCCCGCCCCGACTTCCCCGGTCACGTCCGCGCCGGCGCAGCCGAGCGCCGAGGCGGTCATTACGCGCCGGCTTCGCCGGCCGTGGACACCCAAGGCGACGGTCTACCTGACCTGGTCCTCCGGGCGAGGGGTGACCGCTGACGGGTCACCCTTCACGGTGCCCGCGCGATCGCCGATCGCGCAGCTGCTGCCGGCGCTGCCGGCGTCCGCGCAGCGGGTCGTCCTGGTCGGTGCGATGCCCGGCGGGTCCGGCCCCGGTCTGGTGGCCTGGGCCACTGCTGAGGTCCCCGAGGGTTGGTCGGCCGGCTCCCACTTCCTCGACCCGGACGCGGTGGCTGCCCGGTTCACCCGCCAGGACGGGTCGGGGGTGGACGTTCACCGCCTGGCGTCCTGGTCTCGCTCTGGCGGGTCGGCCCGCCCCGAGCAGGCCGCGCAGGCCTTCGAGCTGTTCCGGGCCGGCCTGGTCGCTGAGTTCGGCACGGTCCGGGCCAAGCCGGGGGAGCGCGTCGACGAGGACCCTGCGCTGCTGCCCGTCGTGCTGGGCAGCCCGGCGAGCACTGGCCGTGAGCTGCTGCTGCGGTCCCTGCCCTCCGGGCACGAGTACCCCGTCCTGGACCCCGAGCACTTGGAACTGATCCACCACAGCACCGGCCAGGGCCGCAACGAGCTGCTGGCCCGGCCTGAGGCCCAGCTGCCCGGCCTGTACGGCTACGACATGCGTTGGTCGTATGCCGCGCTGTGCCGGAGCATCATCGGTTCCGGCCCGGCCCGCTTGGACGAGGTGGCCGAGTTCGCCGGCTACCACCCGGGCCGCTACGAGGTCACCTTCACCATCCCGTCCGACTGGAACCACGTCGGCCTGCTCCCGGTCCACGGCGAAGGGTTCCCCTCGATGCCGGGCACGACCTGGCGGACCTGGGCCGATGCCCGTGAGCTGCGCTTGGCCGACAAGTGGGGCTGGCGCATCGCGGACATGACGATCCACCGCCGCCTGCTCTACACGGTGGACCCGGCCAAGTCGGCCCCCCTGCGCACCTGGGCGGACAAACTGGTGGACCTGCGGGAGAAGTGGCTCCCCGCGCAGGATGCCCCCGCCGCGGTGATCGACCTGGCCCGCGACTTCACCCGCACGACCCTGCTCGCCGGCATCGGCGCGATGTGGGGTCGCCGGCAGCGCGTCACGCACTCGGTGCACCGCGATCAGGCCGGGCAGGTCCCGGCCGACGCTGAGGCCTACCTTGCCGGGGACATGCTCGTCTGGACGAGCGAGACCGAGGCCTCGTGGCGAGAGATGGTCCACCCCGAGTGGGTCTCTCAGGTGTGGGCCGAGCAACGGTGCCGCCTGCTCGACACCGGCACCTCTGGCCGGCAGCCCAACGCTGGCGCGCTGCACTTGCCCTACTCCGACCTGGTGGCCCTGCGCACCGACGCGCTCTACAGCGTGAGCGATCCCGGCTGGGCCGACCCCGGCACGGTCGGCGCATTTCGCCGGCAGACTGCCCTTCCTGGCCCGGTACCGACTCCGACGTCGGTTGAGGACCTGCTGGCCCTTCGGGAGTCGTGATGGCCCGCCTGAGCGACGCGGACTGGATGGCCCGGTTCGTCGGCCGAGTCGGTTCCCAGCGCAAGGCAGCCGAGGCGCTGGGCGTGTCCCCGAGCATGGTCGGGCTGATCGTGCGGGGAAAGCGATCCGGTGCCCGCTACCGGGCCGCCGCCCGTGCCGGTGCGACCGGCAAGAGCGTCACCCCGCCCCCACCCACACCGCGCACCCCTCGCCGGGTCCGCCGTCCGGTCCGTCAAGGGACCTCCGGGGGAGGGTCCCGGATCATGACTAGCTCGCCCCGGCTGGCCGCGCAGGAGGTACGACGCACCATCAACGCTGGCCGAGCGGTGGCAGGCTTCACGGTGAGTCTGTCCGCGCAGCGGGCCGACCGATACCGCCACAAGAGCGATCAGGGGTGGGTCGGGTCGCTGACTATCAAGGACATGACCGACGAACAGTTAGCCGCTTTACAAGCCGGAGATACTGACGGTGTGCTCGTCGCGTTGCGCCGTGACCACTCTTGGTTAGGGGATGCGCGCATTTTCTCCATCACCTACACTGACTGACATGAGTGATAGCACCTAGGACGCTATCGAACAGGAAGGCAAGACCATGAGAACGTCCACCTGGCTGAAGGGGTCCGCCGCGGTGGCCGTGGCGCTGGCCTTGACCGCCTGCTCCACCTCGAACAGCACCGCGCCGGCAACGACCACCACACCGGCCCCCTCGACGTCCAGCTCGACCCCGATTCCCACCCCGACCACCAAGAGCCCTGAGGAGGTCGCGGCCGGCAACGCCGAGGCCGTCTACCGGGAGTACCTGCGGGCGCAGACCCGATGCCTGAGCGACCCGCTCAAGACCCTGCCGACCTGCTTTGACAACGTGGCGATCGGTGACGAGAGGAACACCAGCCTGCAAGCGCTGCGGGCTGCTCAGGAAGTGGGCTCCAAGGTTTCCGGTGAGGTCACCATCGTCTCGATCAAGACGACGAAGGTCGATCTCACCAACAAGGTAAAGGAGAGCCCCCCAACGGTTCCGGAGGTGGTTTTCGCGGTCTGCATGGACGTGAGCAAGTTCAACATCGTGGATAAGGACGGCAAGTCCATCGTGCCGCCCTCCCGCAAGCCGCACGTCCCGGTCAAGGTGTCGGTTCTCAACTACAAGTACCCCGACCCCGCACAGTGGCGTGTGGGTCTGATGACCGAGGTGAAGGACGGGTCATGTTGACCCGCGCCCGAGCGGCGGCTGCCCTGCTTCTCGCGCTCGTCGTCACCCTGCTCGCCGGCGCACCAGCTGCACAAGCCGACCCCCCGGTCTGCCTCTCCTGGAACTCGCTCGGGACCTGCATCATCTGGTCCGGTGGTGGCGGGGGCGGAGGAGGAGGCGGCGGTGGTGGAGGCGGCGGCGGAGGTGGAGGCGGTGGTGAACCCGTCGTGTGGATCACCATCAACGGCGTCCAGTGCCACCCCGGCGGGCAGTCGAACCCTCAGCCACCCAAGGACTACCCGGTGTGGGAGGGCCACACGGACGGTGCGATCTATGACTGCGTAGTGCCCCCGAAGATCGGCCCTGGCCTCTTCTTGGCTGGCTACACGATCCGATACTGGGCGCTGACCGCTCCGCCCGCGCCACCGAACCCGGAGACCTTGGCCCGGCAGGCCATCGCCACGATGAACCTCCGCGCGATCAACATCGGGATCGTGCCCGAGTCCCGCCCGGGCTCAGTCGGCATCGTCGGCATGCCCAACTGGATGTGGGTTGACCAACCCACCGAGAACACCTGGGGACCGATCACGCGCAGCGCCTCAGCGGCCGGCTGGACGGTCACAGCAACGGCCAAGGTGTCCAAGGTGACCTGGGACATGGGCGACAGCGCCCCGGTCGTCTGCAACGGCCCTGGCACCCCATACGAGGACCGCTACGGCAAGACCAACTCTCCGACGTGCGGACACACCTACACCCGGCCCGGGCACTACACCGTCCGAGCCACCTCGCACTGGGTCATCACCTGGGCCGGTATCGGTGAGACCGGCACCATCACGATGGACCTGAACCAGACCGCCCCGATCACCATCGGAGAGGTCCAAGTCCTCAACCAGTAACCATCGGCCCTACTGCCCGAGCGGCCTCCCTACCTCCCAACTCGCGGGACGGAAAGGGAGGCCGCGTTAGTGCTAGCGTGATAGCATGTAGCCATGAAGGAATACGCCGTTGTGCAGACCATCCGAGTAGGCCGGAAGAACCGCCTGGTGACCCACGCCCGGGTCCTCGACGTACCCGACGGCATCACCGTGGCCGAGGTCGAGGAGGCGATCACCGAGGCCGGCCGCGCGCCGGCCGAGGCGGGCATCGTCTGGGCCAACCACATCGTGCGTGAGGCCTCCAAGGTGAAGGACTCCGAGGATGCGCCCCGGGTCGCTCAGTGGCCCTGGAAGGAGCTCTCCAAGCCCCGTCAGCGCCAGCTCAACGTCCGAGTCCCCGCCTCGCTCTACGCGGCCGTAGAGGCCGCATCGGTGGCCGCCGGCGTGCCGTTGCGGCAGTGGTGCGAAGAGGCCATCCGCACTCGCCTGGAGGGCGAAGCCCTCAGGGCCGAAGGCCCGTCTGTCTGAGATGGTCCCCGCACGCTAGCGCGAGCACGCTAGCGTGCTATCTCCCTAGCGCCGAAGGCGATAGCGCGGCGCAGCCGGCGCTCGGGGGTAGGGGGCGCTCAATGCACCTCACTCGGCGCGACTCGCTGTGGAGTCCCTGAAAAAGGGGAACAAGCCCGTGATCGTGACGGATGCCACCGGCGAGAGCATCGTCAACCAAATGGTCGATGAGATGCTGGCTGAGCGGGAGCGTGCGCTTGCTGACGGTAGCTTGTCTGCGGATCAAACAGACCGATTGGCTCTTGAG
>JAKOYE010000213.1 GCA_029780675.1 Actinomycetes bacterium | reverse complement strand
GCACCTTGGACAAGGTGACCGCCCTCAAGCAGGTGCTGGCCCGGCACCCGGGCACCTCACAGGTGCATCTGCGGCTGATCAGCGGCGACCGGATCACCACCCTGGAACTCGACCAGTCGCTGCGGGTGACCCCGTCCTCGGCCCTGATGGGTGATCTCAAGGCGCTGCTCGGCCCGGGCTGTCTGGGCGGCTAAGCCGGGTTGCGAACGGACACCGGGTTCAGGTCTCCCACGTCGTTCAGCATCAGTACCGCAAGCAGGCTGAGCGCGCACAGCGAACCCAGCATCACCCCGATCGACCCGTTGCCGTACTCCGAGAGCAGATACTCGGAGATCACCGGCGGGATGCCACCGCCGATGATGCCGCCGATGTTGTAGGACAGCCCCGCGCCGGTGTAGCGATAGCGGGTGGCGAACATCTCCGGAACGAATGCGGCCATCGGCCCCATGGCGATGCCGATGACGGTGTAGGTGACCATGATGGCGCCGGCGAACACCATGGCGTTGCCGGTGGCGATCAACGGCAGAACCGCGAAGGACCACGGAACGGCCAGGCAATAGCCGATGGTGATCACCCGGCGCCGTCCGTGGGCATCGCTGAGAATGGCCGCCGCGGCGACCGCACACACCGTGCACAGCCCGCCCAGAACACCGACCAGCAACACCAGAGACGCCGAGAAGCCCATGTGGGTCGACGCGAAGTGGGTGAAGAACGTGCCGGTCTCGTAGACCAGCGCGAGCATTCCCACCACCGCGACCGACACCAGGATGAATTGGCGGCGCTGCTCACGCATCAGGGCGGCGATCGGCGCCTCGCGCGCACCGCCTGCCGCTGCCTCGCCTGTCACTGCTGAGACGAACGCCGGGCTCTCGCTGACCCGCGTCCGGACGACCAGTGCCGTGACGATGAGGACCGCGCTCAACAGGAAGGGAACTCGCCAGCCCCAGCTCAGCAGGGCCGGGTTGTCGGCTCCGAATCCGCCGTAGACGACCAGGAACACCAGGTTTGCCAGCACGAGCGCGCTGCCCAGTCCGAGCTGGGTGAACATCCCGTAGTAGCCCCGGCGGCCGAGCGGTGCGTGCTCGGCGCTCAACAACGCCGAACCGGCCCATTCGCCCCCCAGCGCCAATCCCTGCAGGACCCGCAGCGCGGTGAGCAACAACGGTGCGGCCACCCCGATCGCCGCGGTGCCCGGTATCAGCCCGACACCGACTGTGGCGACACCCATCATCAGCAGTGTCACCACCAGCGCCCGCTTCCGGCCCAGCCGGTCGCCGAAATGGCCGAATAACACGGCACCGATCAGCGCCGCCGCGGTCCCGTAAATGAAGAAGTCATAGAACTCGATGACCGACCCGACATAGCTCGCCGCTGCTACCCGGCGCAGACCGCGATCCCGCGTTTCAGTTGCCACGGGTGGAACTGTCCCGCAATCGGGCTCCGGACGCGAGGGCAACCCGGCAACTGGCAGCCAGTCCGACGGTGCGGAAAACTCATGCTGACTCTCTGTCGGTTGTGGGATCCTCCGGGGATGGACCGTCCCGCGGGATGCCGCCACATCAGTGTGTGGATTCGCCGGCCTGCCGATGAGGTGTACCGCTTCGCCGCCGACCCGCGGAACCTTCCGCTCTGGGCCGCCGGCCTGGCGCAGGCCGAACTCACCAGGACCGGCGAAGTCTGGGTTGCGCAGTCCCCGATGGGCCAGGTCAGCGTGCGGTTCACCCCGGCGAACGATCTCGGGGTGCTCGATCACACCGTGACGCTCACCAACGGCGAACGGGTGTTCAACCCGTTGCGGGTGCTGCCGGCCGGCGCGGAGCGCGACTGTGCGTGGAGTGAGATGGTGTTCGACCTTCGGCGTCGGCCGGGTATGTCCGATGCCGACTATGACGCCGACGCAGAGGCAGTCGCAGCGGACCTGGCCGCGCTCAAACAGCTGATGGAGAACCCCGGACTCCGCAACGTTTAGGCTGACACGATGCCGCTGAACGGAGACTACGAGCCGAGCACCTCGGACTGGGCCCGCGAGAACGCCGAGTTGTACATGGCTTCGGGAGGAACGGCGGGTACCGAACTTCAGGGGAAGCCGGTGGTGCTCCTGACCACCATCGGGGCCAAGACCGGCAAGCTGCGAAAGACCCCCCTGATGCGGGTGGAGCACAACGGTGAGTACGCGATCGTCGCCTCGCTCGGCGGCGCCCCGAAGAACCCGGTCTGGTACTACAACGTCGTCAAGAATCCGCGGGTCGAACTGCAGGACGGCCCGGCCACCGGCGATTACGAGGCTCGCGAGGTGTTCGGCGAGGAGAAGGCGGCCTGGTGGGAGCGTGCGGTCGCGGTATGGCCGGACTACGCCGACTACCAGCGGAAAACCGACCGCGAGATCCCGGTGTTCGTGCTGACCCCAGTTCGCTGACGGGACCCCTCCGGTGGCACCATGGTGCGGTGCCCGGGGATCTGAGCCAGACGATCACGGCGGCCGATATCGACGAGGCCGCCAAGCGGATCTCCGACGTCGTGCTGAGCACTCCGTTGCAGTACAGCGATCGCCTGTCCGCCGTCACCGGGGCAAACGTCTACCTCAAGCGGGAGGACCTCCAAAGCGTCCGGTCCTACAAGATCCGCGGCGCCTACAACCTGCTCAAGCAACTCTCCGAGATGCAACTCGATGCCGGGGTGGTGTGCTCCTCGGCGGGCAACCACGCGCAGGGCTTCGCGTTGGCGTGCCGGACCATGCGGGTGCACGGCCGGGTGTATGTGCCGGCCAAGACTCCCAAGCAGAAGCGTGACCGGATCCGTTATCACGGCGGCGATTTCATCGAACTCATCGTCGGCGGGGCCACCTACGACGACGCCGCCGCGGCGGCACTCGATGACGTCACCCGCACCGGCGCGACCCTGGTTCCGCCGTATGACGATCCCCGCACCATGGCTGGGCAGGGCACCATTGCGGTGGAACTGCTCGACCAACTCGAGACCGAACCCGACCTGGTGATCGTTCCGGTCGGCGGGGGCGGATGCATCGCCGGGATCACCACCTATCTGACCGAGCGAACCGTCGGCACCGCCGTGTTGGGGATCGAACCGGCCGGTGCCGCGTCGATGATGGCCGCGCTGGCCGCCGGCGAACCCGTCGACCTGGACCATGTCGACCAGTTCGTCGACGGCGCCGCGGTCAAGCGGGCGGGCCGACGCCCGTTCCAGGCACTGTCCGCTGCCGGCGACATGGTCTCGGTGACCACCGTCGACGAGGGGGCGGTGTGCACGGCGATGCTCGACCTCTATCAGAACGAGGGCATCATCGCCGAGCCCGCCGGAGCGCTATCGGTCGCGGGGCTGCTGGAGACGGAGGTCCAGCCGGGTTCGACGGTGGTCTGCCTGATCTCCGGCGGTAACAACGATGTGTCCCGGTACGGCGAGGTGCTGGAGCGTTCTCTGGTCCACAAGGGGCTCAAGCACTACTTCCTGGTGGACTTCCCCCAGGAGCCGGGGGCGCTGCGGCGATTCCTCGACGAAGTCCTCGGCCCGGGTGACGACATCACCCTGTTCGAATACGTCAAACGCAACAATCGGGAGACCGGGGAGGCCCTCGTCGGCATCGAACTGGGATCGGCCGCGGACTACGACGGTCTGCGGGCGCGGATGGATTCCTCCGGTCTGCATGTCGAACCCCTGGAACCGGGTTCGCCGGCGTACCGCTACCTCACCTGAGTCGGCCGGCCTGGTGACCTCAGGACGGCCACCGAGTGGCCGGTCAACAGCGTCGCCTCGGGGCCCATCGTGGGTGCGCCCCAGCCCAGCAGCAGTTCCCCGGCAGCGGGAACGCTGACGGTCTCCACCCCGAGATTGCAGGCGATGGCGATTCGCCCGCGATGCAGCACGATCCAGCGCTGCGCCTCGTCGAACGCGATGTTCAGGTGCGGCAGCCAGGGATCGGCCAGGTCCGGTTCGGTCCGTCGCAGCCGGATCAGCTCCCGGTAGAAGGCAAGCATCTCGGCGTGTCCGGGCCGCTCGGGTTCGTCCCAGTCGAGCTTCGATCGTAGGAAGGTCTGCAGGTCCTGGGGATCGGGCACGGTATCGGCGTCCCAGCCGTGGGCGGCGAACTCGGCCTTCCGGCCCTCGGCGGTGGATCGCGCCAACTCCGGTTCGGGGTGTGAGCTGAAGAACTGAAACGGCCGGGTCGAGGCCCATTCCTCACCCATGAAAAGCATTGCGGTGTATGGGGATCCGAGTGCAAGCGCTGCTTTGACGGCGAGCTGTCCGGGATCGAGGTTCTGCGAGGGCCGGTCGCCGTTGGCGCGGTTGCCCACCTGGTCGTGGGTGCAGGTGTAGGCCAGCAACCGGGTCGCCGGGATCAGCGCGGTGTCCAGGGGACGGCCGTGCCGGCGGCCGCGGAAGGACGAGTAACTCCCGGCGTGGAAGTAACCGTTGCGCAGCGTGCCGGCCAGCGCGGACATCGAC
>JAKOYE010000195.1 GCA_029780675.1 Actinomycetes bacterium | reverse complement strand
GGATCGCCGTCGAGGATGTGGTCGACGGCAGAGGCCGGGACGAACACCAGGTGGGTGTCGACCAGGGCGGTGGCATCCACCGGGTAGGGCTCCCGCAGGAACATCACCGCGTGCCCGAACGCGCCGCCGGGGCTCACGATCTCCAGCACCTTGACCATGCCCTCGGAGTTCGACACCGACAGTTGGATGCGCCCGTCGCGCACCACGTAGAAACCGGTCGACGGGGTACCCCTGCGGAACAACACCTGACCGGCCGGCAGCACGATCGGGCGGCTCTGGGCGGCGAGGAACTCCGCGTGCGCGCTGTCCAGCCCGTCGAACATCGGCGCCGAGGCGATCGCCGCGGCGGCGACGTGCGGATCGGCGGTCACGGACGGCGAACCTACCCCATACTGCTGAGGTGTCCGAACAGCGCGGCGGCAAGGTCTCGATCGTCGGAATGGGCAGCGTCGGCACGGCGATCGCCTACGCCTGCCTGATCCGCGGGTCCTCGGGGGCGCTGGCGCTCTACGACATCAACGCCAAGAAGGTGCAGGCCGAGGTCCTCGACCTCAACCACGGCAGCCAGTTCGTCCCCAACTGCGTCGTCACCGGGTCGGACTCGATCGAGGTGACGGCCGGGTCGTCGATCGTCGTGGTCACCGCGGGGGCCAAGCAGAAGCCGGGACAGAGCCGGCTGGACCTGGCCGCCACCAATGTCGCGATGGCCCAGAGCCTGACCCCGCAGTTGCTCGAACACTCCCCCGACGCCGTGGTGGTGTTCGTCACCAACCCGGTGGACCTGGTGACCTACGCCGGGGCCCGGTCGGTCGACGCCCCACCCGGGCGGGTCTTCGGGTCCGGCACGGTCCTCGACTCCAGCCGGTTCCGCTATCTCATCGCCCGCCGCGCCGGGGTGGACGTCGGCAACGTGCACGGGTTCATCGTCGGTGAGCACGGTGACTCCGAGATCCCGCTGTGGTCGAGCGTGTCGATCGGCGGGGTTCCGGCGGCCGAGTGGCGGTCCGGCGGGGTGCCGGTGTTCGACGAGTCCGCGCGCACGGCGATCGGATCCGGCGTGGTCAACGCCGCCTACGAAATCATCGAGGGCAAAGGCGCGACCAACCTGGCGATCGGGTTGTCCAGTGCGCGGATCATCGAAGCGGTGCTGGGCGACCAGCACCGGGTGCTGCCGGTCTCGACGGTGCAGCAGGGCGCCTACCAGCTCACCGATGTCGCGCTGTCCCTGCCGACGCTGGTCTCGCGGACGGGAGCCGGCCAGGTCCTCGAGGTCCCGCTGGCGGTGCACGAACTGCTGGGCCTGCAGGGCTCGGCGCGGACGCTGCGCGAAGCCGGCGCATCGCTGAACCTGTAGCCGCTCACCGTGCCCCCGGGCGGCCGTGTCACGGCTGCACAAAACCCCGGCACTGCCGGGTGAACGGGTCGCACATCACCGGCCCGTTGGTCCAGCCGCCGTAATAACCCGGGGTGTTCCAGGTCTCCATGAGCTGACCGTTCCACGGCCCCGGTGTGCACCCGTCCTGACTGAGCACCCCGACACACATCGGGCCCGCTTGAGCGGTCGGTGCGCCGAGCACCGCGACCGCCAGGGCTATCGCCACCGCCACTATCAGTCGAACCACCATGCCCCCCGCCATCAGAAACTGAACGTGAGGCGGACGGTAGCCCCGGGTACCGACAGATTCAGGACAGGATGCGCAGGCCCCACTGATCGAGTATCGGGTCGACAAGAGCGAAGTACGTCGTGTAGTCATCGCCATCCGGTGACGAGGACAGGATGCCGACGGCGCTGACCGTCCCGTCCGCATTCTTGACGAACGCCGGGCTGCCGCTGTCGCCATGGAGGCTGAACACGCTGGCCTCGACCATGTTGCCGTCGAGGTCGGTGACCTCTCCGCAGGTCTCCCCGGATACCGCGCCGACTTTGCACAGCGGCATTCCGATCTGAATCTGGTCTGCTCCCAGAACACCGCGGATCGGATACCGACCTCCGATGGTGCCGGTCGGGCGGCCGACTCCGGGATCGAGTTGGATCAGCGCCGCATCGCGATCGGAGCCGTCGTATTCGCTGACCACGATCTCGCCAATGGAATCCTGATCGGCATCGGTCCATCCCGAGCCGTCGCCGGAGTCGCAGTGCCCCGCGGTGATCAGGTAATAGTTTCCGTCACCGTCTTCGGCGGCGAATCCTGCTGTGCAGGAGCCGCTGTCATCCTCGACGTCCATACCCGGGCCGGGATTGGCCAGCGCGGGGACGGCCATGGTGCCCGCGGCAACCACCACGACAAGGCCGGCATACACGGAGTCTCGGCACCACGTCGAAAGCTGCATACCGACATCAAACCCTGCATGCACGGGCGACCTCAAGCCCGAGCACCTCGCTCGAGTAGTCTGCCGCGATCCGAGGAAGGACGGGCAAGCACGATGACAATCACCGCACCGACCGCAGACGAGAGCAGAGCCCAACGATGGGCGACCCGGGCGGAGTGGCCGCTGGCCGGGTGCGCGGTCGCCTTCCTCGCGCTGTACACCGTGGACGTGTTCGGTGAACCTCGCGGTGAGACCGGCCGACTGGTGTCCGGACTGATGACCGCGCTGTACGTGCCGTTCCTGATCGACTACCTCGTCCGACTGGGACTGGCCGAGCGGAAGTGGCGCTGGTTCTGGACCCATCCGCTGGACCTGGCGGTGGTCACGTTGCCGTTCCTGCAACCGCTGCGCTTCCTGCGACTGGTCGCGCTGATCCGAATTCTGCAGCGCGCCTTCGGCGATGCGGTGCGCGGCCGCATCGTCGCCTACACCACCTTCGGCGGGTTCCTGCTCCTCTACGCGTCGTCGCTGGCGGAGTTCAAAGCCGAGAGGTACGCCCCCGGCAGCCACATCACCAACTACTCCGATGCGGTGTGGTGGGCGGTGGCCACGCTGACCACCGTCGGGTACGGCGACTACGTTCCGGTGACCACCACCGGCCGGATCATCGCCGTCCTGCTGATGATCGGCGGGATCAGCCTGATCGGTGTGGTCACCGCGACCGTCGCGCACTGGATCATCGCCGAGGTGACCAAGGACGACAGCGCCCAGCAGGCCGCGACCGTCGCCCACATCGAGACACTGCGGGAGGAGATCATCCGGCTTCGCACCCTGGTCGAAGGTCGGGCGATCGACACCGAACGCCGAGCCGAGACCGGATAACCGGTCTCGTCGTGCACGGAGGGCACCTACGATCCGAACGTGACCGACGACCCGTACGCCACCGCCCGCGACCTCGGCCTGATGGTGGGGTTCCCCCCACCACCCGGGAAGGTGGTGGACCGCTCCAACGGGCTGATGACCCCGCCCTACAACAGGTGGTCGTACCTGCACATGCGGACGTTGTTCCCGTCGGCGGCCATCGCCGGAAGCCGGGAGGTTCGCCCACTCGAGTTCGAAATCGACTCCGGCATCACCGATCTCACCGTCAACCGGGCTGACGGCAGCAGCGCCGGATTCCCGGCCTTCCTGCGTGAGACCTACACCGACGCCCTGCTGGTGGTGTCCGCCGACCGGCTGGTCTACGAGCACTACGACAACGATATGCACGGGGCCCGGGCCCATCAGATGATGTCGGTCACCAAGGCCTTCGCCGGCCTGTTCGCGCTGATGGCCGCCGCGGACGGCCGACTCGACGAGAGTGCTCCGGTGGTCGACGTGGTGCCCGAACTCGCCTCGGCGTCGGCCTTCGCGACGGCCACCATCGGCCAGGTGCTCGACATGGTGAACTCGATGAGCTTCGACGAGAACTACGCCGATCCGGAGGCCGACATCGTGCGTTACGTGCAGGCACTGGGCTGGGCGGACGCGCCGCCGGGCTCAAACGTGCACAGCCTGTACGACTTCCTGCGCACACTGGCCGAGGACCCCGCATATGAGCACGGCGAGATCTTCCGCTACCAGACGCCGAAAACCGACGTCGTCAACTGGATCACCAACCGGGCCACCGGCATGTCCTTCCAGGACCAGATGTCCGATGTGCTGTGGGGCAGGCTCGGCACCGAGGGCGAGACCTACGTGCTGCTGGACCGGTGCGGCACACTCGTCGCCGGTGGCGGACTGAACGCCGCCCCGAGGGATCTGGCCCGATTCGCGATGATGCTCCTCAACGACGGCAGGGTGCACGGCGAGCAGCTCATCGACCCGGCCGTCATCGACACCCTGGAGGCGGGCGGGGACCGGGAGGCGTTCGCCCGCGGGCCCGAAGCCACCGGGGCGATGGCCGCGGACTGGAGCTACCGGGCCCAGTGGTGGGTGCGGCACACCTCCGGACGGGAGGCCATCACCGCCATCGGCGTCCACGGCCAGTGGATCTACGTCGACCGCCGGCGCGGCGTGGCCATCGTCAAACAGTCCTCACAACCGGTGTCCTCAGACCCCGACACCGACCAGTTCGTCCTCAACGCCTTCGATGCGGTGATTGATCGGGTCACGGCC